>JBBWZQ010000200.1:0-8365 GCA_039649115.1 Micromonosporaceae bacterium
GGCCAGCACCTCACCCAGCCGCCCGACCGGGATGCTCGAGCCACGCCTGCCGTGCTCGCCTCCGCCAGAAACCGGCTCCGGCTGCGTTCCCGGCGTGCCACGTCTGCCGTGCTCGCCTCCGCCAGAACCGGGCTCCGGCTGCGTTCCCGGCGGGCCGGACGCCGCCGCGGCGGTCTCCTTGAGGTCGGCGCCGGAGCTGAAGACCGGGCCGGTGTGGTCCAGCACGATGACCCGCGCCGCGGGGTCGGCGTTCGCCGCGGCCAGCGCCGCGAGCAACTCCTCGATCAGGGCGGTGGAGAGTGCGTTGCGGTTGTGCGGGCTGTCCAGTGTCAGGGTGGCGACCGGTCCGGTCACCGCGGTGTGGATCAGCGAGGTCATGCCGGCAGACTAGAGACATGCCCGCCGCGCCTCCCGAAGGGGACCCCGTGCCGCGCTCCGGAGAGCTGCCCGAAGACGCGCGGTCCGCGACCGGTCAGCGGGGCTTCGGGGTGTACGTGCACGTGCCGTTCTGCGCCTCGCGGTGCGGGTACTGCGACTTCAACACGTACACCGCGAGCGAGGGGGTGACGCCGGACGGGTACGTGGACACCGTCCTCGCCGAGCTGGCGCTGGCCCGCCAGGTGCTGGACCCGCCGCCCCGGCAGGTCGACACGGTGTTCGTCGGCGGCGGCACACCCACCCTGCTCCCGCCGGACGAGCTGGGCCGGATTCTGGCCGGCATCGACGCGGCGTGGGGACTCGCGGCCGGCGCGGAGGTGACCACCGAGGCGAATCCGGAGTCGGTGGACCCGGGGTCGCTGCGCCGGTTGCGCGCCGGCGGGTACACCCGGATCTCGTTGGGCATGCAGTCGACGGCGCCGCACGTGCTCGCGCTGCTCGACCGCCGGCACACGCCGGGGCGCGCGCCGCGCGCCGCGATCGAGGCCCGGGAGGCCGGGTTCGACCATGTCAACCTGGACCTCATCTACGGCACGCCGGGGGAGACGGCAGTCGACTTCGCCCGGTCGCTGGCCGACGCGGTGGACGCCGGGGTCGACCACGTGAGCGCGTACGCGCTGATCGTCGAGGACGGCACCCGGCTGGCCACCCGGATCCGCCACGGCGAGCTGCCCTACCCGGACGACGACGTGGCGGCCGACCGGTACCTGGCCGCGGACTACGCGCTCGCCGAGGCGGGCTTCGAGTGGTACGAGGTGTCCAACTGGGCGCGGTCGCCGGGCGCCCGGTGCGCGCACAACCTGCTCTACTGGACCGGCGGGGACTGGTGGGGGCTGGGCCCCGGCGCGCACAGCCACGTGGGCGGGGTGCGCTGGTGGAACGTGAAGCACCCCAACGCCTACGCGGCCCGGCTGGCGGCGGGTGGGTCGCCGGGGCAGGCGCGGGAGGTGCTCACCGCGGAGCAGCGGCGCGCCGAGGACGTGCTGCTGCGGCTGCGGCTGGCCGGCGGGCTGCCACTGTCCACACTGGACGAGTCCGGGCGCGAGAGCGCGCTGCGGGCGCGCGGGGACGGCCTGCTGGACGCCCCGTCGTATGCGGCGGGCCGGGCCGTGCTGACCCTACGCGGCCGGCTGCTCGCCGATGCGGTCGTCCGTGACCTGCTCCCGTGACCTGCTTCCGGTGACCGCGGTCTGCTCCCGGGGCGCCGGGAGTCCGGTGCCCGGGGCAGCCTCACTTCACGATGGTGAACGGCAAGGGGTACTTGTACAGCGTGCCCTCGTTGGCCTTGATGCCGGCGAGGATGCCGAAGATGACGCCGCACGCCCATGTCGCGATCAGCACGAGGGACAGCAGCAGCCGCAGCAGGGTGCCGAACGCGCCCATGCTGAGCGCGCCGACGCAGACGTACACGATCCAGGCCAGCACGCTGACGGCGCTGACCGGGATGAAGAAGTTGAGCGCGGCGGTGGCGTGCGCCTTGACCGTGGGCGACTCCTTGCCCTTGGCGAGGTAGGCGACCAGCGGGGCGACGATGGCCAGCGCGCCGCCGCAGACGAACGAGCCGGCCGCGCCACCGAAGTGGCTGATCAGCGCCCAGGTCTTCTCATCGCTGCTGGCATAGCCGGGCGGCGGTGGCGCGGCGGCCGGTGGCGGGAAGCCCCCGCCCGGCGGTGGGTAGCCGCCCCCGGCCGGCGGGTACCCCGGCGGGGGCGGCGGCGGGGGAGGGTAGCCTGGCTGCGGGGGAGGGGTGTACCCGGGCTGGCCTGGCGGCACGTCCGGGTTCGGGGGGCCCGGCGGGTACTGGTTGGGTGGTTGGGTCATGTGCGACACCGTAGGTGTACCGATCAAGCCGCGCCAGCGAAGTTCGATGGTTACGTCGAAGTTTCACGCCGATCGAGGTACCCGGAATCCGTCAGATGGCCGATAACCGGTCATTTTGCCGATCGCGGAGTGGCGTGCCCAGGACGTAAACTGGCACTCGTTAACGTGGAGTGCCAGGAACCGGAACGGAGGTGGGCAGTGGCCCTCGATGACCGCAAACTCGATGTGTTGCGCGCCATCGTCGAGGACTACGTCGCCACCCAGGAGCCGGTCGGCAGCAAGGCCCTCGTGGAGCGGCACCACCTGCGCGTGTCCCCGGCGACCGTGCGCAACGACATGGCGGCGCTGGAGGAGGAGGGGTACATCCGGCAGCCGCACACCAGCGCCGGCCGGGTACCCACCGACCGGGGCTACCGGCTGTTCGTCGACAAGCTGTCCACCATCAAGCCGCTGTCCCCGGCCGAGCGCCGGGCCATCGAGCGGTTCCTGGTGGGCGCGGTCGACCTCGACGACGTGGTGCACCGCACGGTGCGGCTGCTGGCGCAGCTGACCCGGCAGGTCGCCGTCGTCCAGTACCCGAGCCTGGCCCGCTCGGCCGTACGGCACCTGGAGCTGGTACCGATCTCCACCACCCGGCTGATGGTCGTCATGATCACGGATACCGGCCGGGTGGAGCAGCGGCTCGTCGAGCTGCCCACGCCGATGCCCGAGACCGAGGTGACCGAGCTGCGCACGACCATCAACGAGAAGCTCAGCGGCCGGCGGCTGGCCGATGCCCCGCCGCTGGTCCAGGCCCTGGTCGACGAGGCCGAACCGACACAGCGCACGACGGTGGCGGCGCTGTCGTCCGTACTGCTGGAGACGCTGGTGGAGCGCACCGACGAGCGGCTCGCGCTGGCCGGCACCGCCAACCTCGCCCGCGGGCTGTTCGACTTCCAGGGCTCGCTGCGCCCGATCCTCGAGGCGCTGGAGGAGGAGGTCGTGCTGCTCAAGCTGATCGCGACCGAGCCGAGCCCGGCCGTCACCCGGGTGCTCATCGGCGACGAGAACGAGATCGAACACCTGCGCGGCACGTCGGTCGTCAGCACCGGGTACGGGCCGGGCAGCACCGCCGTGGGAGGCATGGGAGTCCTGGGCCCGACCCGGATGGACTACCCCGCAACGATCGCCACGGTCAGCGCCGTGGCACGCTACGTGGGCGAACTGCTCGCGCAGAACTAGTCAGCACACAAGTCGAGCTGGGCGGATGAGGATACCGAACGCAGTGGCCAAGGACTACTACGGCATTCTGGGCGTACCCAGGGACGCGACTGCCGATGACATCAAGCGGGCTTACCGCAAGCTCGCGCGGCAGTACCACCCGGACGTGAACCCGGACCCGGGCGCGCACGACCGGTTCAAGGAGATCAACGCGGCCTACGAGGTGCTCTCCGACGACCAGAAACGGCAGATCGTCGATCTCGGCGGCGACCCGCTCGCGCCCGGCGGCGGCGGCGGACCCGGCCCCGGACCCGGCGGCCCGTTCGTCGGCTTCCAGGACATCATGGACGCCTTCTTCGGCTCCACCACGGCGCGCGGTCCCCGGCCGCGCACCCGGCCGGGTGCCGACGCGATCCTGCCGCTGCCGCTGGAGCTGCACGAGACCGCGTTCGGGGTGGAGGCGCCGATCACCGTGGACACCGCGGTGGTCTGCCAGACCTGCCACGGCGCCGGTACGGCCGCGGGTACCCGCCCGGCCACCTGCGAGGTGTGCGGCGGGCGGGGCGAGGTGCAGACGGTGCAGCGCACCTTCCTCGGCCAGGTCGTCTCGTCCCGCCCCTGCGGCGCCTGCGGCGGCTACGGCACGGTGATCCCGTCGCCCTGCCCGACCTGCGCCGGCGACGGGCGGGTGCGCACCCGGCGCACGCTGACGGTGAAGATCCCGGCGGGCGTCGAGGACCAGATGCGCATCCGGCTGGCCGGCCAGGGCGAGGTGGGTCCCGGCGGCGGCCCGCCCGGCGACCTGTACGTGGAGATCCACGAGCGGCCGCACGACATCTTCTCGCGCAAGGGCTACGACCTGCACTGCCGGGTGACGGTGCCGATGACGGCGGCGGCGCTGGGCACCCGGCTCACCATCAAGACGCTCGACGGCGAGGAGATGGTCGAGGTGCGTGCCGGCACCCAGCCGGGTTCGATGCTGCGGATCAAGGGCAAGGGCGTGCCGCACCTGCGCGGCAGCGGGCGCGGCGACCTGTTCGTCCACCTCGACGTGCGCACCCCGACCAAGCTGGACAGCCAGCAGGAGGTGCTGCTCCGGGAGTTCGCGAAGTCGCGCGGCGAGGAGGTCGCCGAACTGAGCAAGCAGGGCGGCTTCTTCTCGCGCATGCGGGACGCCTTCAACGGCCACGCGTGAGCCTGGGTCTCTTTCTGGTCGATGAGCTGCCGTCCGGCGACGGGATGGTGCTCGACGGGCCCGAGGGGCACCACGCCGCCGACGTGGCGCGGCTGCGGGTGGGCGAGCGGCTGCTGCTCGGCGACGGGCGGGGCGGCACGGCGTGCGCGGTGGTCACGGCCGCCGGCAGGGGCCGGCTCGGCCTGTCCATTGTGGAGCGGCGGTACGCGGACCGCCCGCGCCCACGGTTGGTCGTCGCGCAGGGCCTCGCCAAGGGGGAGCGGGCCGAGCTTGCCGTGCAGATGATGACCGAGGCGGGGGTGGACGAGATCGTGCCCTGGAACGCGGCCCGCTCGGTCGTCCGGTGGAGCGCCGAGCGCGCCGACCGTGCCCTGGACCGCTGGGTGGCGACCGCCCGCGAGGCGGCCAAGCAGGCGCGCCGCGGCTGGCTGCCGGACGTGTCGCCGCCGGTACCGACGGCGGCGCTCGTCCCGCGGGCCACGTTCGTCCTGCACGAGGACGCGACCGTGCCGCTGTCCACCGTGGAGCTTCCCGCACGGGAGGAACTGGTGCTCGTCGTCGGGCCCGAGGGCGGCATCGCACCCGAGGAACTGGACCAGTTCGTGCGCGCGGGCGCGGTACCGGTGCGGCTGGGCGGCACCGTGCTGCGTACCTCCACGGCCGGCGTCGCGGCGCTGGCCGTGCTGTCCGCGCGTCTGGGCCGCTGGTAGCTCAGGTCCTCAGGTAGGACGCGCCGTTGAGGTCGAGGATCGTACCGGTCGCCCACTGCGCCTGCGGTGACGCGAGCCAGACGATCGCCGCCGCGATCTCCTCCGGCGTGGCCACCCGGTTGTACGGGCTCTGGGCCCGGATCTCCGCACCCCGTACCGACTTGAGGTGCTCGTTGGTCATGTCCGTCTCGACGAACCCGGGTGCCACGGCCGTCACCGAGATGCCCAGCGGCGCGAGCGCGATGGCCAGCGACTGACCCAGCGCGTTGAGGCCGGCCTTCGACGCCGGGTACGCCACGCCGTCCGGGTCACCCCGGAACGCGCCGCGCGACGAGACGTTGACGATGTGCCCGCCCGCGCCCATGTGCCGCACCGCGCACCAGATCACGTTGGCGGCACCGAGGAGGTTGACGTCCAGGGTGGCGCGCCAGTGCGCCTGCCACTCCTCGTACGAGACCTCCGTGATCGGGTGCGAGGTGAACAGTCCCGCGTTGTTGACCAGCACGTCGATGTGCCCGTACCGGCCGGCCACCGCCTCGACCATGTTCCGGATGGCGGCCGGGTCGGCGAGGTCGGCCCGTACGACCATGTGCTCGTCGCCGGGCAGCTCGTCGCGCAGCGCTTCGGCCAGCGGTCCCGAGTCGCGGTGGTGGATCGCGACCCGGTCGCCGAGGCGCGCGAAGGCCAGCGCGGTGGCCCGCCCGATGCCCCGCGAGCCGCCGGTCACCAGTACCGATCTCATGCGCTGCGCAGGTTGTCGCGCAGGAGGTAGAGGAGCTTGATGAGGTGGGCCTGGTCGGACTCGGACAGGCCGCGGACCGCGCGTCGGGTCAGCGCCGCCCGTTCCCGCGCGAGCGTCGACTCCAGGTGCTTGCCCCGATCGGTAAGGCACAGCCGCACCAGCCGGGCGTCGGTCGGGTGCGGCTTGCGGTGCAGCAGGCCGGCGGCTTCCATCCGGGTCGCCGCGCGGGTCACCGTCGGGGTGGCGAGGCGCAGCCGCTTGGCGATCTCGCCCGGGGTCAGCCCGTCGGACTGCCACAGGCATTCGAGGATGAACTGCTGTCCCGCGCGTACCCCATGGTGGTTGAAGGCCGTCTCGGCCGCCTCGGCCATCGCCAGCTTGGCCGACCAGAACGCGGTCTGGAATTCATCCCGCTGCACCCCGTCCACGCTTGACCACTTTTCGTTAGCCGGCTAACGTAAGTCATTGTTCAGCTAACGATACGGCACGGGGAGTGCATGTGCGAACACTGGTGACGGGCGCGACCGGGCGGGTCGGGAGCCGCTTCCTGCCGAGGCTTGCCGCCGAGGGCGACCAGGTGCGGGTGCTGGTGCGCAGCGCCGACGGCGCGGCGCCGCTGTGGGACGCCGGCTCCGACGTGGTCCTTGGCGACCTGGCCGACGCGGACGCGGTCAAGCGGGCCGTCGCGGACATGGACGCCGTCGTGCACCTGGCCGCGGCATTCCGGGGTACCGGCCCCGAAGAGACGACCGGCACGAACCAGGACGCGACGGTACGGCTGGCGAGGGCTGCCCTGAACGCGGGCGTGGGCCGGTTCGTCCACGCCAGCACCAACCTCGTCTACGGGCCGGGCCGGGGACGGCCGGCGCGCGAGGAGGACGAGCTCGCGCCGACCGGCGCGTACCCGGTCAGCAAGGCGGCCGCCGAGCAGGCGCTGCGGCAGTTGCACCAGCAGGAGGGGCTGGGCCTGCGGGTGGTGCGGCTGGCCTTCGTGTACGGCGAGGGTGACCCGCACCTGGCCGAGTCGCTGCGCTGGGCGCGGCAGTGGCCCGCGCACCAGCGGCTGCACATGGTGCACCACGCCGACGTCGCGCAGGGCCTGCTGCGGGTGCTGGCGGCCGACGGGATCGACGGGCGTGTGTACAACCTCGCCGACGACGCACCGGTCACCGCGTGGGAACTGCTCGCGCTGGCCGGGGAGGAGCCCGATCCCGGGGCGGCGACCCGGACGCTGGCCGATCCGTGGGCCGGCATCGTGGACACCCGCCGGATCCGCGGCGAACTCGGGTTCCGCCCGCACCACCCGACGGTCTACACGGGGGTGTGACGCTAAGGCCGCGACCTCATCGAGGTCGCGGCCTTCGGCCCATCCGACGCAGCCCCGGCGCAGTCGGTAGGGTGCCACCGTGACTACTGACTGTCTGTTCTGCCGGATCGTGGCGGGGGAGATTCCGGCCACGATCATCCATGAGACGCCGGGCACGGTGGCGTTCCGGGACATCGTGCCGAAGGCGCCGGTACACGTGCTGGTGATCCCGAAGGCACACCACGCGGACGTGGCCGCGGTCGCCGGGGCGGATCCCGCGCTGGCCGGCGAGATCCTCGCGGCCGCCGCCGCGGTCGCCAAGGCGGACGGGCTGACCGACGGCGGCTACCGGGTCATCTTCAACACCGGCCCGCACGGCGGCCAGGAGGTCTTCCACGTGCACGCGCACGTCGTGGGCGGCGCCCCGCTGGGCCCCATGCTGTGCGGGTGAGCGAGCGCCCGCGCCTCGCGAGCTTTGCGAGCGAGGTGTCGGCATGACCGAGGACGCGATCGGGCGGTACCGGCGGCTGGTGCGGCAGGCGCAGGCGGACGAGCGGGTACCGGCGCTGTCGGTGGCGCTGCACCGCGGCGACCGTCCACTCTGGACCTGCCAGGTCGGCGGCGAGCCCGGCCGGCTCTTCCGCCTCGGCTCGATCACCAAGACGTTCACCGGGCTCGCGCTGGCCATCGCCGACCGCGCCGGCCGGCTGTCACTGGACGACCCGCTGAGAGACCACCTGCCGTCGAACTTCCCGGTGCCGACCCGCGGCGACAAGCCCATCACGCTGGCGCACCTGTCCACCCACGCCTCCGGCCTGCCACAGCTGCCACCAGGTCTGCTCGAAGACCCGGAGCTGGACCCCAAGGACCCGTACGCGCACTTCACCGAGGCCAAGCTGATCACAGCGCTGGGCAAGACGACCCTGCTCAGCGACCCGGGAACGAAGTACCTC
>JBBWZQ010000208.1:0-4800 GCA_039649115.1 Micromonosporaceae bacterium
GGCGGGGCGGTGGGCACCAGGTACGCCCGGCAGCCGGCGGCGACCGCGGCGGCGTCGGCGGGCGTGTCGCCCACCATGAGCGCCTCGTCCGGCGTCACGCCCAGCGCCGTGCACGCCTCGCGGAAGATGACCGGGTCCGGCTTGCACCGGCCCACCTCGTAGGACAGGAGGTAGGCGGAGACGTACGGGTCGAGGCCCAGGGCGCGGGACACCGGGCGGATGTCGAAGCCGACGTTGCTGACCAGCGCGACCGGTACGCCCGCCTCGCGCAGGGCGTCGAGCGTGTCGAGGGCGTCCCGGTACAGTGCCCAGCCCGCGGGGCGCAGCAGGCGCTCGTACAGCGCGTCGGGCAACCCGGTGACGCCGCTGTCCACGGTCTGCGCGAGCCCGGTGTACGCGGCCCGGTGGGCGTATTCGTACAGGTCCCGGTGGGCCCACACCTCGGCCAGGTGCGGCGGTACCCGGTGCGGCAACGGGCCACCGGGCCGTCCCGCGGTGACCAGCCGGTCCGCCAGCGCGGTCGCCCGTGCCCGGTCGAGGTGCACGCCGCATTCGCCGGCCGCCGCCAGTACCCACGCCACGGGATCCTCGACCTGGGCGAGAGTGCCGTGGAAATCGAACAGGACCGCCGCCGGTGGCCGGAGTGGATCGGCGGCATGGGGCACGTCCTGACGATACTTTCCGGGAAAGCGCGCAGCGGGCCGGGGGAGGCGGGGTGACCTCGGCCGGGCGGTCGCCGCGCACGGCGGCTAGCCTTTTGCTTATGACAAGCCCCGCCGAGCGGTACTCCGCAGCCCGCCGGCGGGCCGCCGATGTCGCCCGCAGTCCCGCGCTCGCCGGGTTCGCGGCGGGCGTCGACTTCGACCTGGACCCGTTCCAGCAGGAGGCCTGCGCCGCGCTGGAGACGGGCAGCGGGGTGCTGGTCTGCGCGCCGACCGGCGCGGGCAAGACGATCGTCGGTGAGTTCGCGGTGCACCTGGCGTTGCTGCAGGGCCGCAAGTGCTTCTACACCACGCCGATCAAGGCGCTGTCCAACCAGAAGTACCACGACCTGGTAGCCCGCCACGGCGAGGGCCGGGTGGGGCTGCTGACCGGCGACAACGCGATCAACGGAGACGCGCCGGTCGTGGTCATGACCACCGAGGTGCTGCGCAACATGCTCTACGCCGGCTCGCCCACCCTGGACGGGCTGTCCTACGTCGTGATGGACGAGGTGCACTACCTCGCCGACCGGTTCCGCGGCGCGGTCTGGGAAGAGGTGATCATTCACCTGCCGGCGAGCGTCACGCTCGTCTCCCTCTCCGCCACCGTGTCCAACGCCGAGGAGTTCGCCGACTGGCTGGTCACCGTCCGCGGGCACACCGACGTGGTGGTCAGCGAGCACCGGCCGGTACCGCTGTGGCAGCACATGCTCGTCGGGCGCCGGATGTTCGACCTGTTCCACGACGCGGAAGCGGCACAGAAGCACGACGTCCACCCGGAACTGCTGCGCTACACCCGCGAGGTGATGCGCCGGCTGGAGGTGGACGGGGGCCGGCCCCGGCACGGGCGCGGGCGGCGCTGGCCGGTGGCCAGCCGGCCGGACATCGTGGAGCGGCTGGACCGCGAGGGGCTGCTGCCGGCAATCCTGTTCATCTTCAGCCGGGCCGGTTGCGACGCGGCGGTCCAGCAGTGCCTGCAGGCGGGGCTGCGGCTGACCACGCCGGAGGAGCGGGCCGAGATCCGGGCGGTGGCCGAGGCCGGTACGGCCGCGATCCCGCCCGAGGACCTGCAGGTGCTCGGGTACTGGGACTGGCTGGACGGGCTGGAGCGCGGGCTGGCCGCGCACCACGCCGGCATGCTGCCCACGTTCAAGGAGATCGTCGAGCAGCTGTTCGTCCGGGGCCTGGTGAAGGCGGTGTTCGCCACCGAGACCCTGGCGCTGGGCATCAACATGCCGGCCCGCTGCGTGGTACTGGAGCGGTTGGTCAAGTTCAACGGGGAGGCGCACGTCGACCTGACCCCGGGCGAGTACACGCAGCTGACCGGCCGCGCCGGCCGGCGCGGGATCGACGTGGAGGGGCACGCCGTGGTGGTGTGGGCTCCGGAGATCGACCCGCGGCACGTGGCGGGCCTGGCCTCCACCCGCACGTACCCGCTGCGCTCCAGCTTCCGGCCCTCGTACAACATGGCCGTCAACCTGGTGGGCACGGTGGGCGGGGACCGGGCCCGGGACCTGCTGGAGTCGTCGTTCGCGCAGTTCCAGGCGGACCGGTCGGTCGTCGGGCTGGCCAGGCAGGTGCAGCGCAACATCGACACGGCGGGCACGTACGCCGTGGAGATGGAGTGCCACCTCGGCGACTTCGCCGAGTACTTCGACATCCGCAGCGCGATCACCGACCGGGAGAAGGCCAACGCCCGGCACAGTGCCGCGTCCCGCCGGGCGGCGGCGGCCAGCTCGCTGGCCAAGCTGAAGGTCGGCGACGTCATCCAGGTGCCCACCGGCCGGCGCGCCGGGGTGGCGGTGGTCCTGGACGCCGGCGCCACCGGCTTCGGTGAGCCCCGGCCGTTGGTGCTCACCGAGGACAGGTGGGCCGGGCGGATCTCCGCCGGCGAGTTCTCCGGAAACGTAGAGGTGCTGGCCCGGGTGCGGGTACCGAAGCACTTCAACCACCGTTCCCCGGCCGAGCGCCGCGATCTGGCCGCCACCCTGCGCAGCGCCGGGGTGGAGCGGCGGGGCCGGCGGGCCGCGCGCCGGGCGGACGGCGGCGACGACCGCGAGCTGGCCCGCCTGCGGCACGAGTTGCGCGCCCATCCGTGCCACAGCTGCCCGGACCGGGAGGAGCACGCGCGCTGGGCCGAGCGGCGCCGCCGGCTGGAGCGCGACACCGAGGCGCTGCGCGAGAAGGTGTCCAGCCGTACCGGCTCGCTGGCCCGCACCTTCGACCAGGTGTGCGCGCTGTTGCGCGAGCGGGGCTACCTCGCCGGGGCCGGGCCCGACTCGGTCCCGCCGGCGGGGCGGATGCTGGCCCGCATCTGGACCGAGGCCGACCTGCTGGTGGCCGAGTGCCTGCGCCGGGGCGTGTGGCAGGGCATGTCCCCGCCGGAGCTGGCCGCGGCCGTTTCCGTGATCGTGTACGAGGCGCGCCGGGACACCGACGAGCGTGCGTCGATGCCGCGCGGCCCGGTCAGCGACGCCGTGGAGGCGACCCTGCGGATCTGGTCGGAGGTGGAGCGGGACGAGGCGGCCCGCGGGCTGACCCTGACCCGCGAGCCGGACGTGGGCTTCGTCTGGCCGGTGTACCGGTGGGCCCGCGGCGAACCGCTTTCCAAGGTGCTGGGCAGCGTGCACACGCTCGACGGCGACATGCCCGCGGGTGACTTCGTCCGCTGGGGCCGCCAGGTGGTCGACCTGCTCGGCCAGATCGCCGATGCCGGCGGCGACGCGGAGATGCGCGAAGTGGCACGAGCCGCCATCACGGCGATGAACCGGGGCGTGCTGGCATATACCGCCGTGAGTTGACAGGCGACGACAAGGGTCCGGCCGGGAAGGTGAAGGACAATGTCCGGCGGTGCCATTGCGCTGATCCACATGGTCCCGAAAGATGCTCACTATCGGGTCGATCATGTGGGGTATCGGCCGAGGGGGTTGTATGGGTTCGCTGCACCAATTCACATATGGCCTGATCACACCGGTTCTGGCATACGCACTGTCATTCCTGGGATCGCTGCTGGGTCTCATCGCGACCAGCCGGGCCCGGGCCAGCGTCACGCGTGAGCAGCGGGCCCGCTGGCTCGTGCTGGCGGCGTGGGCGATCGGCGGCACCGGCATCTGGGTGATGCATTTCATGGCGATGATCGGGTTCACCATCAACGGCTCGGCGATCCGGTACGACATCAAGACGACCGTCGCGAGCTGGCTCATCGCGGTCATCGTCGTCGGTGTCGGGCTGTTCACCGTCGGTTACGGGCGGCCCTCGGCGGCGAAGCTGCTCATCGGTGGTCCGCTGACCGGACTCGGCGTGGCCGCCATGCACTATACGGGTATGGACGCGATGCAGGTCAGCGGCAGCGTCGGGTACGACCGGGCCCTGGTCCTCGCGTCGGTGGCGATCGCGGTCGTGGCGGCCACCGTGGCGCTGTGGTTCACGCTGGTCGTGCGCAAGCCGGTGGCCATCATCGTGTCCGCGGCGATCATGGGGGTGGCGGTCTGCGGCATGCACTACACCGGCATGTACGCGATGCGGGTGCACATGCACGACACCGCCAGGCAGCTCAGCGGCGTCGACCCGATGGCGTTCCTGGTGCCGATCCTGGTCTTCGTGATGCTGGTGGCGGTCGCGCTGTCCTACGCGATGCTGGCCGCGCCGTCGCAGCGGGACCGGGAGTTCCAGGAGCACCTGCGCGCCCGGCTGACCGAACGACCGGCCCCGGACCCGGTACCGGCGACCTCGTCGTTCATCCCGCTGCGGGAGCGGCGGCACTGACCACGTCGACCAGGCGCCGGGCCGGCCCGGCCAGGTTCCACTGCCCGGCCAGGGTCAGCAGGCGCTCGGGATCGACCGGCGCGGCCGGCAGCCCGGTGGCCACCGGGGGCACCGGCGCGTCGCGCGCCACCCGCACCACGGTCGGCGCCACCGCCAGGTAGTCGCGGGCCGCGGCCAGCTTGCCCCGCAGACCCGGCGCGAACCCGGCGGCGGGGTCGTCCAGCGCGGCCACGATCGCGTCGAGGCTGCCGTACCGGTCGACGAGCCGGGCCGCGGTCTTCTCGCCGACGCCCGGCACCCCGGGCAGCCCGTCGCTCGGGTCGCCGCGCAGGGC
>JBBWZQ010000332.1:0-11235 GCA_039649115.1 Micromonosporaceae bacterium
CCTTGTGGCCGAGGCGGCGGCCGACCGCGAGCAGTTCGATCACCACGTACAGGATCGACCCGGCGGCCAGCGAGAGGAACGCGATGCTGACCGTGTCGTTGGTGAACCGCTGGCCCACCAGCGTGCCGAGCAGCGTCGGGCCGCCGCCGATCAGCCCGAGCAGCCCGAGGTACCGCCAGCTGGGGTGCGCTCCGGCGGCGGCCAGCGGGGCCACGATGCCGAAGCCCTCGGTGGCGTTGTGCAGTCCGAAGCCGATGACCAGCAGCACGGCCAGCGACAGCGCGCCGGAGGCGGCGGAGTTGCCGATCGCGAGACCCTCGCCGAAGTTGTGCAGCCCGATGCCGACGGCGATGAGCATGGCCAGCTCGTTCGCGGTCTGCACCGGGGTGAGCACGGCCACCGAGCCGCCGGCAGCAGGAGCGGCCGGGGCGGCGGCGGTACGGGCCCGGGTGCGGCCGGCCACCCACCGGTCGAAGTACACCAGCCCCAGCAGCCCGACGCCGATGCCCAGTGCCAGCACCAGGCCGTTGCCGAGCGCCGGGCCGAGGTGCCGGTCCGCGAGGGCCGCGTCCACCGGTTCCCAGGCGTGTGCGAGCACGTCCCAGACGAGGAAGATCAGGACGCCGATCGCGACGGCGTTGAGCCACGCCTTGAGCTTCGGCGTATGGGTACGCAGCCGGCCCATCGGCAGCCCCAGGAAGATGGTGAAGCCGGCGAGGGCACCGAGGAACGCAACCTTGGAAGGAGACACGGTTGGTTAGGCTACCCTAACCAGCTTTTGGATAACAAGTTCGCCGCGCGCCCGGCGCCTTCGCCTGTCACCGCTGCACCGGACATCAGTCTGGCTGCCACGCGAGCCAGACGCGCAGGACTCCCGGGTGGTTTACCCCCGGTCGGGTAGGGTTGCCAGCCGATCGTGGCCGGCCGCCACGAGGCGAAGCGCGAGCGCGGCGTCCAGCGCGGCGACCGTCGCGGACCAACCCTTGTCCTCGGTGGAGTCGGGCAGCCCGGCCCGTTCCAGGGCCTGGTCGACCGTGTCCACGGTCAGCACGCCGTGCGCGACCGGGGTCGACTCGTCCAGTGCCACCCGGGTGAGGCCGTCGGTCACGGCCTGGCACACGTACTCGAAGTGCGCCGTGTCGCCCCGGATCACCACGCCCAGCGCCACCACCGCGTCGTACCGGCGGGCCAGCGCCTGGGCCAGTACCGGCAACTCGACCGAACCGGCCACCCGCGCGACGGCCACGTCCGGCACGCCGCACGCCTGGGCCGCCGCCGTCGCGCGGTCCAGCAGCTGTTCGGTGATCTCGTGGTGCCAGCGGGTCACCACGATGCCCAGCGTCAGCCCGGAGGCATCCACAATGGACAGATCGGGCGCGCCGAACCCGGCCATGCCGTCACCCTTCCGCGACGAGTGATTCGCGCGCCGGCATCTGGGCCGGCGCGGTCAGCTGACGCTCGCCGGGTACCAGGTCCAGCCCGTCGAGCAGGTGGCCCATCCGGTCGCGCTTGGTGCGCAGGTACCGGACGTTCTCGGGGTGCGGCCGGCTGGGCAACGGCACCCGGCCCAGCACGCGCAGCCCGTACCCCTCCAGGCCAGCCCGCTTGGCCGGGTTGTTCGTGAGCAGCCTCATGGTACGCACGCCCAGGTCGAAGAGGATCTGCGCACCGGTCCCGTAGTCGCGCGCGTCGGCCGGCAGGCCCAGGTCGAGGTTCGCGTCGACCGTGTCACGGCCCTGGTCCTGCAACTGGTAGGCCTGCAGCTTGTGCAGCAGCCCGATGCCGCGCCCCTCGTGGCCGCGCATGTAGAGGACCACCCCGCGACCCTCGTCGGCGACGCGTCGCAGCGCCGCCTGCAGTTGCGGGCCGCAGTCGCAGCGCAGCGAGCCGAACACGTCCCCGGTCAGGCACTCCGAGTGCACCCGTACGAGCACGTCCTGCCCGTCGCTCAGGTCGCCGTACACGAGCGCGATCTGCTCGGCACCGGCGTCGTACGCGGCCCGGTACCCGACGGCCGTGAAGATCCCGTACTCGGTGGGCAGCCGCGCCTCCGCCTCGCGTACCACCTGCCGCTCGGCCCGCCGCCGGTACGCGATGAGGTCGGCGATCGACAGGAGCACCAGCCCGTGCTCCTTCGCGAAGCCGGTCAGCTCGGGCAGGCGCATCATCGTCCCGTCGTCGTTGACCAGCTCGCACAGCACGCCGGCGGGGCGTAGCCCGGCGAGCACGGCGAGATCGACGGCCGCCTCGGTGTGGCCCGGCCGGCGCAGCACCCCGCCGGCCTTGGCCCGCAGCGGCACCACGTGCCCCGGGCGGGACAGGTTCGCCGCCGTGGCGGCCGGGTCGGCGAGCAGCCGGATCGTGTGCGCGCGGTCGGCGGCGGAGATGCCGGTCGACACTCCCTCGCGCGCGTCCACCGTCACGGTGTACGCGGTGCCCCGGGGGTCCTGGTTCACCCGGTACATGGGCGGCAGTTCCAGCCGGTCGGCGTCGGCCTCGGCCAGCGGTGCGCAGACGAAGCCGGACGTGTGCCGCACCATGAACGCCATCAGCTCCGGCGTGGCCAACTCGGCCGCGAAGATCAGGTCGCCCTCGTTCTCCCGGTCCTCGTCGTCCACGACGATCACCGGCCGGCCGGCGGCGATCGCCGCCACCGCTTCCTCGACCGTGCCGAGCGGCTCGACGGTGCTCATCGCTTCACCGCCAGCAGCTTCTCGACGTACTTGGCGATCACGTCGACCTCCAGGTTGACCGGGTCACCCGGTGTCTTGTGCCCGAGCGTGGTCAGCTTGAGCGTCGTGGGGATGAGGCTGACCGAGAGATCCAGGTCGGAGACCGCGGTCACGGTGAGCGAGACCCCGTCAACCGTGATGGAGCCCTTCCCGACGACGTACCGGTTCAGGTCGGGGGGCAGGGATATCGTGACGACCTCCCACTGGCTGGCGGGCCGCCGCTCCAGGATCATGCCGACCCCGTCCACGTGTCCCTGCACGAGATGGCCGCCCAGCCGGGTGGTGGGGGTGGCGGCGCGCTCCAGGTTGACGTGGTCCCCGACCACCAGGGCGCCCAGACACGAGCGGTCCAGCGTCTCCTTCATCACGTCGGCGGTGAAGACGCCGCCGTCGACCGCGACCACGGTCAGGCAGACCCCGTTGACGGCGATCGAGTCGCCGTGCCGGGAGTCGGCGGCCACGGTACCGCCGCGTACGGCGATCCGGGCCGAATCGCCCAGGTCGGTCAGGTCGGCGACCGTGCCCAGTTCCTCGACAATGCCGGTGAACATCTCGCTCGTGCCCCTTTCTCGCGCGCACCCGGGGTGCGCTGGCGAGGGGGCATCGGCGGGCGGGAAGCGCCGAGCGCCACCCGTCGGGCCGAGGGCGTCGACGGACGCCGGCGACCCGTTGTCGGAGCGACCACCGGTGCCGGTGGCCGATCCGCCCGCGCGCTGTCTCCCATCCGGACTGTCACCGTCGGCCCTGGAATCTCACCAGGTCCACCGGCCACTGGAAGTGACCGGGTCGCGGGCTGCCGGGCTTGATGCCCGGGTCACCGCCGGTTCGGATTTTCACCGAGTCCCGCCAGCGCGTGGTGGGTACGTCATGAGTCTTGCACGAAGCGACGCACTTCACACGTCTCCGTAACGCGGCTCACGTCGGCGATCAACGGCGACGTACGAGCCGGGCTGGGACTTGGCGACCTTCTTCATCTCCGAGGCCGCCGCGACCACCTCCCGGGGGTCGCTGTACGGGCGGCTGGTGGACAGCGCCACGCCGATCGAGATCGTCACCAGCTGCGCCTTCTTGACCTCGCCGCGCCGGTCGGTCAGCTCCACGTACCCGCGCTGCGCGTCCCACGGGTCGTACAGGTCGTCCGAGGCCCGGATGAAGTCCATGATCCCCTGCTCGGTGAGCGGCCGTACCTGCTCCGGCGTGCACACGATGACGAAGTCGTCGCCGCCGATGTGGCCGAGGAAGCCGGGCGGCAGCCCGGCGTCCAGCACCGCCCGGTGCAGGCAGCGGGCCAGCGCCGTGATGAACTCGTCGCCGCGGGCGAAGCCGTACACGTCGTTGACGGTCTTGAACCGGTCGACGTCGACGTGCCCGACGGCGTAGGGGGTGGCCGCCTGGATCCGGTCGGAGATCTCGCGCAGGATCCGGGTGTTGCCGGGCAGCCCGGTCAGCGGGGACACCTCGCGGTACTCCTGGTTGCGGCGCAGGGTGGACTTGACCCGTGCCACGAGTTCCAGCGTGTCGAACGGCTTGACCAGGTAGTCGTCGGCCCCGGCGGTCAACCCGAGCACCTTGTCGACGGTCAGCCCGCGCGCGGTCAGCATGATGATCGGCATGGAGGTGGTGATCGGGTCGGCGCGCAGCAGCCGGGTCAGTTCCAGCCCGTCCACCCGGGGCATCATCAGATCCACGATCGCCAGGTCGGGGCGGCGCTGCACGACGAGGTCGAGGGCCTCCTGCCCGTCCTGGGCCACCGCGACGTCGAAGCCCTGCAGGCGCAGGTTCACCTCGATGAACCGCGCGATGTCCGCGTCGTCGTCCACCACCAGGATCAGCTCGGACCGCGCCGCCGGCTCGCCCACACCGCCCGCGCCGTACGGCAGGGCGTCGGTGGTCACCGGCCCGGTGCCAGGGCCGCGGCCGCCTGGCGCCGCAGGGCCCGCACCGCGGCCGGGGGGTCCTGCGCGCCGTACACGGC
This sequence comes from Micromonosporaceae bacterium, assembly GCA_039649115.1. Lineage (GTDB taxonomy): Bacteria > Actinomycetota > Actinomycetes > Mycobacteriales > Micromonosporaceae > DATEJJ01. The sequence goes on from JBBWZQ010000332.1 coordinate 4,708, forward strand.
GGTGCCGGCGACGAACGCGTCCGCCCCGGCGAGCGCCGCCGCCTCGATGGTGTCCGCCGCGATGCCGCCGTCGACCTCGATGCGCAGCTCCAGGTGCCCGGCGTTGGCGTGCCGGCGCGCGGCGCGCACCTTGTCGAGCATCGCGGGGAGGAACTCCTGGCCGCCGAAGCCCGCCTTGATCGTCATGATCAGCAGGGTGTCGAAGTGCGGGAGGATGTCCAGGTACGGCTCCACCGGCGTGTCCCGGTCGATCGCCAGCCCGGCCCGCGAGCCGGCCGCGCGCAGGTCACGCGCGAGGCCGACCGGGTCCGCCGCGGCCTCCGCGTGGAAGCTCACGTTGTACGCGCCGGCCTCCGCGTAGCCGGCCGCCCAGCGCCCCGGCGCGTCGATCATCAGGTGCACGTCGAGGGGTACGGCGGTGGACTTGCGCAGGCTCTCCACGACGGGCAGCCCGATGGTCAGGTTGGGGACGAAGTGGTAGTCCATCACGTCGACGTGCAGCCAGTCGGCCGCTGCCTCGACCGCACCCGCCTCGTCCGCGAGGCGCGCGAAGTCGGACGCGAGCAGGCTCGGCGCGATGATCAACGATGCTTCCTCCACCGGATCAGTGTACGGACCCGCCTACTCGCGTTGTAGCACAGCGAGGTACATGCCGTCGGTGCCGTGGCGGTGCGGCCAGAGCTGCACGGCTGGACCGGCGCCCAGCCCCGGCATGCCCTCGGGCAGCAGCGGCCGGGCGTCCAGCTGCCGCACGTGGTGCGGGCTGCGGCGCATCCCCTCGTCGACGGTGACCCGCGTCTCGACGAGGTGCGGCGAGCAGGTGACGTAGCCGATCAGCCCGCCGGGGCGGACCGCCCGGATCGCCGCGGCCAGCAGCTCGCGCTGCAGCTTGGTCAGCGGCGGCAGGTCGGACGGCTGGCGGCGCCACCGCGACTCGGGGCGCCGGCGCAGCGAGCCGAGCCCGGAGCAGGGCGCGTCGACCAGTACCCGGTCGAACGCGCCATCGTCGCCCATCTCCCGGCCGTCCGTGCACAGCACCTCGACCGGCAGGCCCCGCACGGCCCTGGTCACGAGCTCCGCCCGGTGCGGCGCCACCTCCACCGCGGTGACCCGCGCGCCCCGCTGGGCGGCGAGCGCGCCCAACAGCCCCGCCTTGCCGCCCGGTCCGGCGCACAGGTCCAGCCAGCGTTCGTCGCCGCCGGCCAGTGGCGCCTCGGCCAGCGCCAGCGCGACCAACTGCGATCCCTCGTCCTGCACGTGCGCCAGGCCCTGCGCCACGGCGGGTACGTCGCCCGGCGCGCCGCCCTGCAGGTACACCGCGTAGGGAGAGAAGGCGCCGGGTACCCCGCCCGACTGGTCGGCCAGCTCCATCGGGTCGATGAGGCCGGGCCGCGCGCACAGGTGCACCGGCGCCGGCTCGTTGTCGGCGGCCAGCGCGCGCGCCGTCTCGGCGAGGTCGCCGCCGAGCGCCTCGGCGAACGCGCGCACTATCCACTGTGGATGGCTGTGCACGAGCGCCAGGTGCCCGACCGGGTCGGTCGTCTCGTCCGGGGCGAGCCGCGCCAGCCAGTCGTCGAGCGACCGCTCGCCGGCGCGGCGCAGCACGGCGTTGGCGAAGCCGGTCGCCGACGGACCGGCGGCCATCCGTACCAGGTCCACTGTGGACGAGACGGCGGCGTGCGCCGGTACCCGGGTGTAGAGCAGTTGGTAGGCGCCCAGCCGCAGCGCGTCGCGTACCTGATGGTCGATGCGGGCCACCTCGCGGCCGGCCGCGTCGGCCAGCACGGCGTCCAGGGTGCCCAGCGCGCGCAGGGTGCCGTAGGTCAGCTCGGTGGCGAAGGCCGCGTCGCGGCCGGACAGCCGCAGGTCGCGCAGGATCGCGGGCAGCGCGAGGTTGGCGTACGCGTCGTCCCGCTGCACGGCCGCCACCGCCTCGTAGGCCGCCTGGCGGGCCGGGTCGACCAGCGGGCGGCCGCCCCGCGGCGGCCGGCTCTCGCGGTCCCGCCGGATGTCGCGGCCCCGCGCGCCACCGGCCGGGTCCCGCCGGCCCGGGTCGCGCAGGCCCGGGTCGCGCCGCCCGGGATCCCGGCCGTCCTGCCGCGCGCTGGAGGTGTCCTCGTGCCGGCCGCGGTCTCCTCGGGACGGACTCACGCCAGCGACTCCCCCGGTGCCGGTCGCACGCCACGGGCCCAGTCCACGGCCGGCATCGGCCGCTTTCCGGCCGCCCGCACCTCGCCGAGCGCCACCGGGACGGTACCCGTGCCGACCAGCACCCGGGACCGCTCGACGAGGATCTCGCCCGGTGCCAGCGCGGGCGCCTCGGCTACCGCCGACCCGGTCGGGCGGGTGGGCCGGATCGGCCCCAGCTTGACCCGCTCGCCCCGGAACGTGCTCCACGCGCCCGGCGCCGGGGTGCAGGCGCGCACCCGGCGGTCCACCGCGAACGCGGGCTCGTGCCAGCGCACCTGGGCATCCTCCACCGTGATCTTGGGAGCCAGGCTCACCCCGCCGGCCGGCTGGGGTACCGCCGCGTGGGTGCCGGCGGCGATCCCGTCGAGCACCTCGACCAGCAGCCGGGCCCCCGCGACCGACAGCCGGTCCAGCAGGTCCCCGGCCGTGTCCGTGGGCCTGACCGGCTCGCTCAGGCAGCCGTAGACCGGGCCGGTGTCCAGGCCCGCCTCCAGCTGGAACACGCACGCACCGGTGACCTCGTCGCCGTGCAGCACGGCATGCTGCACCGGTGCCGCCCCGCGCCACGCCGGCAGCAGGGAGAAGTGCAGGTTCACCCAGCCGTGCTTGGGGATCGCGAGCGCGGTCGGGGGCACCAGCGCGCCGTAGGCCACCACCGGTACGCAGTCCGGTGCGATCTCCGCGAGCCGGGCGAGGAACCCGGGCTCCCGGGGCCGCGCCGGAGTGAGCACCTCGACCCCGTGGGCGTCCGCCCAGGCGCCGACCGGCGAGCGGGACACGTGGCGGCCCCGGCCGGACGGTGCGTCGGGGCGGGTGACCACCGCGACGAGGTCGTGGGCGGACGCGGCGATCGCGTCCAGCGGCGGCAGGGCGGCGTCGGGGGTACCGGCGAAGACCAGCCGCATCAGGCGACCCGCCCGGACTCCTGGTGCGGACTCACCTTGACCTTCATGCCGGCGGAGTACCAGTCGGTGGCCCTGATCTCCTTCATCGCCGCCTTGCGCGCCGCCGCGTCCAGCCGGTCGACGAACAGCACGCCGTCGAGGTGGTCGGTCTCGTGCTGGGCACAGCGCGCCATCACGCCGGAGCCGACGATCTGCACCGGGTCGCCGTGCTCGTTGAAGCCCGTGGCGACCGCGTTCTGCCGGCGCCTGGTGTCCACGTACACGCCGGGGATGGACAGGCAGCCCTCCTGGCCCACCTGCTCCTCCTCGTCGGGGAACTCCAGCACCGGATTGACCAGGTGGCCGACCACGTCGTCCACGTCGAAGACGAACACCCGCAGGCCGACGCCGATCTGCGGCGCGGCGAGCCCGGCGCCCTGCGCGTCGAGCAGGGTCTCGGTCAGGTCGCGCACCAGGCGGCGCAGCTCCTTGTCGAAGTCCACCACCGGGTCGGCGGGGCTGCGCAGGACGGGATCGCCGAACAGGCGGATGGGCGTGACGGTCACGACGCCCAGTCTACGTAGGCGGTCACTCACTAGATGAGTTCGAGGGGGTCGACCTGCACCCGTACCGGGTCCGGCGCCTTCTTCGCGGTGCGTACCCCGGTCGCCTCGTGCAGCGCGTCGGCCAGCGCCCGGCCGGCCGAGCGCGGTACCCGCAGCAGCATCCGTTCCTGCCCGTCCGGCAGCGGTACCGGCCCCAGGGTGTCGGTGCCGTCGGGGAGCCGGGCCAGCTCCAGCAGTTCGGCGACGGCCGGCGGGGCACCGGTCAGCGACGCCATCCGCACCGCGGGCGGGAAGCCCAGCTCACGCCGGGAGGCCAGCTCGCGCTCGGCGAGGGTGGCCGGGGCGAAGCGCAGCAGCGCCTGCACCGGAGCCAGCCCACCGTCGGCGACCACCACGACCGTGCCACCCTGGCCGGCCGGGCGGGCCAGCGCGGCGGCGGCGAGCCAGCGGCGCAGCGTCTCCTCGGTCGCGCGCAGGTCGGCGCGGGTCAGCAGGGCCCAGGTGTCCAGCAGCAGCACGGCACCGTACCCGGGCCCCTCCGGTACCGGCTCGGCCCCGGGCGTGGCGACCAGCAGGGCGGGCTCGTCGGGTACCGAGGCGAGCACCCCGTCGCGGCCGGACGTGCGCACCGGTACCCCCGCGAAAGCCCGACCCAGCTCCTCGGCGGTGCGCCGGGCACCGACCACGGCGGCGCGCACCCGCCGGCCCCCGCAGACCGGGCAGGCGTAGCCCGCCGCACCCCGCGCGCACCAGCGGCACGCCGGGGTACCCGTGGCCGCCGGCAGCGCGAGCGGACCGTGGCAGTGCGGGCAGCGCGCCGGGGTGCGGCACTGCGCGCAGGCGACCGCGGGCAGGTACCCGCGCCGGGGCACCTGGATGAGCACCGGAGCCTCGGCAGCCAGCGCGTCGCGCGCCGCCCGCCAGGCCAGGCTCGGCAGCCGCGCGGCGACCAGCTCGCGCGCGTCCTCGCTGGCCGGGTGGACGGCGGGTGCCCGGCGGCGCACCGTGGCCCGGTCGGCCGCCACCGGCTTCGCCCAGCCCGTCTCCAGCAGGAGCTGCGCCTCGACACTGCGCGCGTACCCGCCCACGAGCACGGCGGCGCCGGCCAGCTGGGCCCGGGTCAGCAGCACCTCGCGGGCGTGCGGGTACGGGGCGCGCGGCTCGGCGTGCAGGTCGTCGCCGTCGTCCCAGATGGCGACCAGTCCCAGCCGGTGCACCGGCGCGAACATCGCGGCCCGGGTACCGACGACGGCTGGTACCTGCCCCCGGGCGGCAGCCAGGAAGCGCCGGTACCGCTCGGCCGGCCCGAGGGCGGCGGACAGCGCGGCGTGCCGCCGCTCCCCCACCAGCTTGTGCAGTGCCGCGTCCAGCCGGTCCAGATCCCGCGCGTCCGCGACGACCGCGACCGCACCACGTCCACTGTGGACGGTAGCGGCCACCGCCTCGGCCATCCGGGCGGGCCAGTCCTCGCCGGGCAGGGCGGACCAGACGGCACGGGGGCTGCCACCGGCCGCCAGCGCGCGCAGGAAGCCCGGGCCGGTGGCGTACTCCCGCCAGTGGTCGGGGTCCGGGGCCGGCGGCGGGCCCGCGTCCGGGGGTGGCGCGGGCGCGGACTCGGCCCTCGCATGCCGTGGGGGTACCGCCAACCGCAGCACGTCCGCGAGGGTGCCGGCGTACCGGCCGGCGACCGCCCTGGCCAGCGCGGCAACCTCGCCCGTCAGGACCGGCTCGGGCGAGACCACCCGTTCGAGGAAGGCCAGGCGCCCGGTGTGCTCCGTGCCTTCCGCGCGTTCGAGCAGGAAACCGTCGACGAGCTGGCCGCTGAACCGCACGCGTACCCGTACGCCGGGGCGGGCCGCCTCGTCGAGCGCCTCGGGCACCAGGTAGTCGAACGGCCGGTCCAGGTGGGCCAGGCCGAGGTCGACGCAGACCCGGGCCACCGGCAGGTGCGCGGCGGCCACCCGCTCGGCACGCTTGCGCCCGGCCGCCCGCGGGGCGACCCGGCGCGGGGCGGCCTCAGGCGCCAGCGGCGGACTTGAGGTCGGCGACCCGGTCGGTGCGCTCCCAGGTGAACTCGGGAAGCTCCCGGCCGAAGTGCCCATACGCGGCGGTCTGCTGGTAGATCGGGCGCAGCAGCTCCAGGTCCCGGATGATCGCGGCCGGCCGCAGGTCGAACACCTCCCGGATCGCCTTCTCGATCCGGTCGGTCGGCACCGTCTCCGTGCCGAACGTCTCCACGAACAGGCTCACCGGCTGCGCCTTGCCGATCGCATACGCCACCTGCGCCTCACACCGGTCGGCCAGCCCCGCCGCCACCACGTTCTTCGCCACCCAGCGCATCGCGTAGGCCGCCGACCGGTCCACCTTCGACGGGTCCTTGCCGGAGAACGCGCCACCACCGTGCCGGGCGTACCCACCGTACGTGTCCACGATGATCTTGCGACCGGTCAGCCCCGCGTCACCCATCGGACCGCCGATCTCGAACCGGCCGGTCGGGTTGACCAGCAGCCGGTAACCCTCGATGTCCAGACCGAGGTTCTCCAGTTCGGGCTCGATCACGTGCTCGCGCACATCGGGGGTGAGCAGCGAGTCCAGTGAGATGTCCGGGGCGTGCTGCGAGGACACCACGACGGTGTTGAGCCGCACCGGGCGGAAGCCCTCGTACTCCACCGTCACCTGGGTCTTGCCATCGGGCCGCAGGTAGGGAATGGTGCCGTCCTTGCGGGTGGCGGACAGCCGGTGGGCCAGCCGGTGCGCCAAGGCGATCGGCAGCGGCATCAGCTCGGGCGTCTCGGTGCAGGCGAAGCCGAACATCATGCCCTGGTCGCCGGCGCCCTGAGCGTCGAGGTCGTCGCCGGCCTGCCCGGTGCGCGCCTCCAGCGCCGCGT
>JBBWZQ010000335.1:0-5700 GCA_039649115.1 Micromonosporaceae bacterium
GTGGCGCTGCTGCCGAACGTCCCCGAGGCGATCATCGCGATGCTCGCGGCCACCAGTGTCGGCGCGATCTGGGCGATGTGCTCGCCGGACTTCGGCTGGCGCGGCGTGCTCGACCGCCTGCGCCAGCTCGCGCCGAAGGTGCTGTTCTGCGTCGACGGGTACCGCTACGCCGGCAAGCCGTGCGACCGGCGCGCCGAGGTACGCCGGATCGTCGCCGGGCTGCCCGGCCTGGAACACGTCGTCCACCTGCCGTACCTCGACCCGCGGGACCGTACCCCACCGGTGCCCGGGGCCCGGCTGTGGGAGGAGGTCCTCGACCGGCCACCGGTACCGGCGGAGCGGTTCGAGTTCGCCCAGGTGCCGTTCGACCATCCACTGTGGATACTGTTCTCCTCCGGTACCACCGGGCGGCCCAAGCCGATAGTGCACGGCCACGGCGGCATCCTGCTCGAACAGCTGAAGCTCCAGCACCTGCACATGGACCTCCGCGAGCGGGACCGGCTGTTCTTCTTCACCACGACCGGCTGGATGATGTGGAACTTCCTGGCCAGCTCGCTGCTGCTCGGCGTGGTGCCGGTGCTCTACGACGGCAGCCCGGCCCACCCCGACCTCGACGTGCTCTGGCGGCTGGCGCAGGACAGCGGCGCCACGTTCTTCGGCACCAGCCCCGCGTACATCGCGCTGATGCGCAAGGCGGGCATCGAACCCCGCCGGCGCTACGACCTGTCCCGGCTGCGCGAGGTCATGCCGGCCGGCTCACCGGTGTCCGCGGAGGCCACCGCCTGGCTCTACACGCATGTCAAGCGGGACCTGTGGGTGGCCACCGGCAGCGGCGGCACGGACTGCTGCACCGGGTTCGTCGGCGGGGTACCGACGCTGCCCGTGTACGCCGGCGAGATCCAGGCCCGCTCGCTGGGCGTCGCGGCCTGCGCGTTCGACGAGCGCGGCCGCAGCGTCGAGGACGAGGTCGGTGAACTGGTCATCACGCAGCCGATGCCGTCGATGCCGGTCGGGTTCTGGGGCGACGAGACCGGTGAGCGGTACCGGTCCTCGTACTTCAGCGAGTTCCCCGGCGTGTGGCGGCACGGCGACTTCTTCCGGGTCAACGGGCGCGGCGGCTGCTTCGTACCCGGCCGCTCGGACGCGACGCTCAACCGGCACGGCGTACGGATCGGCACGGCGGAGATCTACCGCTGCGTCGAGGGCGTCGAGGCCGTGCAGGACGCGCTCGTGGTCAACCTGGACCTGCCCGGTGGCGGGTTCTTCATGCCGCTGTTCGTCGCGCTGCACCGGGACCGCACCCTGGACGCCGGGCTGGAACAGGAGATCCGGGACCGGATCCGGCACGAGTACAGCCCGCGCCACGTACCGGACCGCATCATCCAGGTGCCGGACATCCCGCGCACCCTGACGAACAAGAAGATGGAGGTACCGGTGCGCCGGGTCCTCCTCGGTGAGCGGATCGAGGCGGCCGCCGACCGCAACGCGATGGCCAACCCGGATGCCCTCGACGCGTTCGCCGCGTACGCCCGGGACCAGCACGACTACCCGCGAGCAAGCCAGCACGTACCGAGCCCGCAAACCTCTCCCCGGGAGATCCGATGACCGTGCCGGCCAACCACAGCTTCCCGTTGCCGTCCGAGGTCGCCGACGTACCCGGTGCCGAGGGCTGGCGCTCCATGTACCCGTACTTCACCAGGTTCCAGCCCGAGGACGACCGGCGGTTCTGGTTCTACAACGCGATGCACTTCCCGGAGCCCATGCCGGCCTTCGACACGATCACCGCGGAGATCCCGTACACCGCGGTGAGCTCCAACCCCGCCCGGGTGTTCGTGCTGCCCACCACGCTCGGCATCGACCACCGCATCGTCAACGGGCGGGTCTACATCAGCGCGAACCCGGTCACCGACCCGGCGGAGATCGGCCGCCGGCTCGCCCACTTCGAGCCGCGCGCCGGCCACTACTACGGCAACTGGGACCGGCTGTACGAGGGCTGGAAGGAGCGGGTGAGGAACCTGATCCAGGAGATCGAGGCCGTCGAGGTGCCGGCGCTGCCCGAGGTCGACGACCTCGACGTGGTCATCGAGTCCAAGGGGGTGGCGCAGAACCACTACGTGCGCGAGAACTTCCACCGCTGCCTGGACCTGTACTCGAAGATGTGGCACCACCACACCGAGTTCCTCTTCCTGGGATACGGCGCCTACATGGTGTTCTTCGAGTTCTGCAAGAAGGCGTTCCCGGAGATCACCGACCAGACCGTCGCCCGGATGGTGGCCGGCGTCGAGGTCATCATGTACCGGCCCGACGACGAGCTCAAGCGTCTCGCCGGACAGGCCGTCGAGTACGGGGTCGACGACCTGTTCGTGGACGACGCCGACCCGGCGGCGGTACTGGCCGCCGTGGCTGAGCGGGGGGAGGCGGGTACCCGCTGGCTGGCCGCGTTCGAGGCGGCCCGCGACCCGTGGTTCCACGTGTCCACCGGGGACGGCTTCTACCACCACCACCTCAGCTGGAACGACGACCTCACGGTGCCGTTCGCGGCGCTGCCCCGGTACGTCCGGCAGGTGCGCGCCGGGCAGCCGCTGACCCGGCCCACCGCCGCGATCCGCCAGGACCGGGACAGGATCATCGCCGAGTACCGCGCCCTGCTGGTCACCGAGGCGGACCGCGGCACGTTCGACCAGATGCTGGGCCTGTGCCGGGTGGTGTTCCCGTACGTCGAGGACCACAAGTTCTACTGCGAGCACTGGTTCACCACGCGGTTCTTCCAGAAGATCCGCGAGTTCGGCGGGCTGCTGCACCGGCAGGGCGTGCTCGACGACCCGGAGGACATCTTCCAGTTGCACCACACCGAGGTGGACCAGGCGCTGTCCGACGTCATGCTGCACTGGGCCTCGGGCAGCCGGCCGGTCGGCGGCAGCCACTTCCGACCGATCATCGCCGAGCGCCGGCGGGTGCTCGCCGTACTGCGCGACTGGACACCGCCGCCCGCCCTGGGGCCGATGCCCGAGGCACTCAACGACCCGGCGGTACAGATGCTCTGGGGCATCACCGCCGAGACGCTGGAAACCTGGGCGTCCGACGCCGTCGGCGACGAGCGGGAGATCCACGGGCACGCCGCCTCGCCGGGCGTGGTGGAGGGCGTGGCGCGGGTACTGCGCGACGTCAACGAGATCGGCCAGATCCGGGAGGGCGAGATCCTCGTCTGTGCCGTTACCGCGCCGAGCTGGGGACCGGTGTTCGGCAAGATCAAGGCGGCGGTGTCCGACATCGGCGGCACGATGTCGCACGCCGCGATCGTGGCCCGCGAGTACGGCATGCCCGCCGTGGTCGGCACCGGGCAGGCCACCCGACGGATCAAGACCGGGCAGCGGCTGCGGGTGGACGGCGACCGCGGCCTGGTCCGGATCCTCGACTGACCGGATCCTCGACCGACCGGATCCACGACCGACCGGATCCACGACCGACCGGATCCTCGACTGACCGGATCCTCGACTGGAAGGCGGGGCATGAGCGGGTACGCCGTACGGTTCGACGGGATCGGGATGGGCGATGTCGCGGCGGTCGGCGGCAAGGGTGCCAGCCTCGGCGAGCTGACCCGGGCCGGGATGCCGGTACCGCCCGGGTTCGTGGTGACCACGGCGGCGTTCACCGACGCGATGGCCGCGCTGGATCCCGATGGCACGCGGCGCGCGCGGGTCGGCCGGCTGGACCCGGACGACCTGGACGCGATGGCGATGGTCGCGGCCGACCTGCGCCGCCGGGTGGCGCGGGCGCCGCTGCCGGAGCGGCTGCGCGCGCTGGTGCGCGAGCGCTACCGGGAGCTGGCCCCGCCGGGTACCGCCGCGGTCGCGGTACGCTCCAGCGCCACCAGCGAGGACGGTGCCGATGCCAGCTTCGCCGGCCTGCAGGACACGTACCTGTGGGTACGCGGCGAGGAGTCGGTACTGGCGCACGTGCGCCGGTGCTGGGCGAGCCTGTACAACGTCGAGTCGGTCGCCTACCGGCTGCGCCGTGCGGTATCCGAGGCGGATCTGGCGATGGCCGTGGTCGTGCAGCAGATGGTCGATCCGCGCTGTGCCGGCGTCATGTTCACCCGCAGCCCGCTGACCGGCGACCGGTCGGTGGTCGCCGTCGAGGCGGCCTGGGGCCTGGGCTCGGCACTGGTCGGCGGCGAAGTCACGCCGGACCGGTTCACCGTCAACAAGGTGACCGCGGAGATCGTCAAGCGGGTGGTCTCGACGAAGCTGCGCTGGCACCGGGCGGATCCGGCCGGCAGCGGTGTCGTGGTGGCGGAGGTACCGGCCGAGCTGCGCGACGCCTGCTGCCTGACCGATCGCCAGCTCGGCGACCTGCTCGCCGTCGCGAAGCGCGTCGAGGCGCACTACGGCACGCCGCAGGACATCGAGTGGGCGGTGGCGGACGGGCCGGACGGCGTGGCCGTCTTCGTCCTGCAGAGCAGGCCCGAGACGGTCTGGGCGGGCCGCGACGCCGGCCCGGTCATACCGCCGCGGGCCCGCGCCTTCGACCATGTGCTGGACGTGCTGGGCGGCCGGGTCGCCAGGGCCAGGCCAGCGCAGCCGCCCGCGCCAGGGCCCGCCGAGGATGCGGGTGAGCGGTGAGCCTCAGCAACGACGACGTCCAGGAGATCGTGCGGCTGCTCGACGACCTGAACGCCACCGAACTGCACCTGCGCACCCGGCACTTCACCCTGTGGCTGCGCCGCGACGGGCCGGACGGGGGCTGGTCGCAGGCGACCTCCGTGACGTCGGATCCGCGTCAGGTCGCCGGCGAGGCCGCCGTCGAGGCGGTCGCGCCCCCGGCCGCCACAGCCGCGCCGGCCCCGCCGGTCGGCGGTGACCGCGCGCTGGTCGCCGTGCGGGCGCCGTTGATGGGTACGTTCTACCGCGCGCCGAAGCCGGGCGCGGCGCCGTTCGTGGAGGTCGGCACGGCGGTCGAGGAGGAGACGGTCGTCGGCATCCTGGAAACCATGAAGCTGATGAGCTCGGTCTACGCGGGCGCCCGCGGGCGGGTGGCGGAGATCTGCGTGGCCAACGCCGGCTACGCCGAGCAGGGCGCGGTACTCATGCGGGTCGGCCCGGAGCGGGTGGAGTAGCCGTGGCCACCCCGATCCGGCGGGTCCTGGTCGCCAACCGCGGCGAGATCGCGGTACGCATCCTGCGCACGTGCCAGCGCCTGGGCATCGAAACGGCGCTCGGCGCGTCCGAGGCGGATCTCGACTCGCCCGCGGCCCGGCTGGCCGACCGTACCGTCCGGCTCGGCCCGGCCCCGGCCGCGGCCAGCTATCTCGACGTCGAATCGGTGGTACGGGCGGCGCGCGCGGCCGGCGCCGACGCGGTACATCCGGGCTACGGGTTCCTCTCCGAGAATCCCCGGCTGGCCGGCGCCTGTGCGGCGGCCGGCATCACGTTCATCGGTCCGACCCCGGCGCAACTCGCGGCGGTCGGCGACAAGCTGCGGGCACGGGCCGGTGCGGTGGCCGCCGGCCTGTCCGTGGTACCCGGTGGCGAGGCGACCGACGCCAGGGGGGCCGGTCGCCTCGCCGCCGCGATCGGCTGGCCGGTGCGGGTGAAGGCCGTCGGTGGCGGCGGCGGGGGGGGGCTGCACCAGGTTCGGCAGCCCGCCCCCCAGCCCCCCGCGGTGGACCCGGCGGTGGCCCAGGCGCAGGCCCCCTTCGGC
>JBBWZQ010000348.1:0-22769 GCA_039649115.1 Micromonosporaceae bacterium
GGGCGTGATCGATGCCCAGCCAAACGATCAGGCGGCTAGGCCGGGGAGGAGTTCGGTGCGGAGTTCGTGGGCGCCGTCGGGGCGGGTCGCCTCGTAGTACAGGCGGTGGCCGCCGTCGGGCAGGGGCAGCACGTTCAGGTACCGCAGCCCGCCCGGCGGGTACGGCGAGCCGACCGGTGGCGCCTCGCCGGCGGTCAGCGGCCCGAACAGCCCGTCACCCGTACGGGTGCCCCGCGCCGTGCCGGTGCGCTCCTCCCAGTTCTGCGCCGACGTGGCCCGGCCGTCGTAGGTCGCCAGGATCCCGTCGCGGGTCGTCAGGACCGAGGTGACGCGGGTACCCCGCGCGTCCCACTGCCCCGGCCGCCCGGCCAGCACCGTGCCCCGCCAGGTCCAGGCGAGGCCGTCGCGGCTGGTGGCGTAGCGGGTGGTCATCCGGTCCGCGTGCTCGTCGGACTCCAGCGGGTGGCACGAGGCCCACAGGTGCCACATCCCGGAGTCGTAGCACAGCACCGGGTCCTTCACCCCGTACGTGTGGTCGCCGGGCAGGACGGTCACCGCGTCCGCGGCGGCCAGCTTCTCCGGCTCGTCGGCTTCCAGCACGTCCACCCGCCAGTGCTTGGTGCCCGGGGTCGCGCAGCTGACGTAGACCCGCCAGCGCCCGTCCGGCGTCCGTACCAGGGCGGGACGCTCCAGCGATTCGGCGCCGAAGCGCTCCTTCTCCAGGTACCCGATGGGTTCGAAGGCGTTTCCGCGCAGCGACCGGGCGATCACGTTGCCATACCCGCGGCCCTCGCCGACCGGCCGGCGCAGCCGGTAGGCCAGGTATACGCCGCCGTCCACGAGCACGGCGCTGGGCGCGCCCGCCCACGCTCCGGCGCCGCCCTCGGGCGGCGGGATGACGACTGCGGAGCGCTCCCACCCCGGTGTAGGTGCACCATCGACCAACGAAGACACGAGCGGGACTCCTTACCACGGGGCACGGTGAACTGACGGCTCAATCAGGGACCAACGTATTGTGTCCGGCCGACCGCCAGTCGGCGTAGGAGTCGCCGGTGACACGCTCCAGGAGGACGATGTCGTCGACGAAATGGGGGAGGACCGCGGCGCGCTGCTCGCGGGTCAGCTTAGGCCGGCGGCTCGGCTGCCGGTGCAGCAGGGTGAGCAGCGGCTCGCGGACCGCCAGCCGGGCCTGCACCGGGAAGTGGTGGCCGATGCGGCCGCCGAGGCGCAGCACCGCGCGCAGCGCGTCGTTGAACCGGGTCGCGGCCGGGTACGGGCGGACGTTCTCGGCGGGTACCTCGTCGATGACGCCGGTGGCCACGCCGAGGAACGCGCAGACCTGGTCGAGCGCGGCGGCCGGCCGGTCGCGCAGGTCCCGGTAGCGCAGCACGAGCACCTGCTCCCGGGGGAACCGCGAGTACAGGTGTTCCAGCTGGCGGCCGTAGCACCCCTGCCCGATGTAGTGCCAGAAGTCCGCCCAGCCGGCCGCCCGCCGGCTCGGCTCGGCCGCGCACGCCGCCACGAAGTCGGACTCCGGCTCCAGCCCGGCCGCCCACAGGTGCGCCCAGTTGGAGTGGGCCCGGTCCACCGGGTCGCGCAGCAGCAGGATCAGCCGCGCGTCCGGAACCAGCTTCGCGATGCGCTCCTGCGCACCCAGGCTGTACAGGTAGAAGGGGCTCGCCTCGCCCAGCTTCGCGCCGCGCGGCGCGGCATCGAACAGCGCCTCGTAGGCGGCGCGGCGCCACACGTGCTCGCCGTACGTCTGGATGTCCCCGGGGCCGCCGTGCCGGGGCGGCGGGCCGTCGGTGAGGAAGAACTTGGGCTCCTTGACCGCGGGAAGGAACAGTTGCGGGTGGCGCACCAGTGCGGCGTAGAGGGCGGTGGTGCCGGCCTTGGGTACGCCCGCGACGAAGAAGTCGGGCAGCGGCATGATTACCCACCTTCCCTGTCGGGATGCTTCCCAAGGTCGAGCATAGCGAACGTACTCTTACCCCGAGGTGGTGGTGGAGATGCGCACGGGACGCAGGAAGGTCGTCGGCATCGTCGTGGTCGCCGCCATCGCGGTGGTCGTGGCGGTGGTCCTCGCGGTCGCGTTCGGCGGGGGCGGCGGTGGCGGAGGCGGCACGGGGGGCGGCTACTGAGCCGGTTAAGGTCGGGGCGTGGAGGTGCTGACCGACCGGCGCTCCCGGCGCATGTTCGGCGGCGCGCTGGCAAGCTCCGACCTGGCCGCCAGCCCGTACCGGGTGGATCGCGACCGCATCGTGAGCTCGCCCTACTTCGCCCGGCTGGCCGGGGTCACCCAGGTGATCTCTCCGGGCGGGTCCGGGCTGCTGGTGCACAACCGGCTGACGCACAGCCTGAAGGTCGGGCAGGTGGCGCGGGCCATCGCGGAGCGGTTGGGCTCGGACGACCGGTACCGGGACCTGCTCGACAAGCTCGGCGGCTGCGATCCGGACGTGGTCGAGGCCGCCGCGCTCGCCCACGACCTCGGCCACCCGCCGTTCGGGCACCTGGGCGAGCGGGTCCTCGACACGCTGGCCCGGCAGCGGTTCGGCCTGCCTGACGGGTTCGAGGGCAATGCGCAGTCGTACCGGATCGTCACCAGTACCGAGATCCGCGGGGAGACGATCGGGCTGGACCTGACCGCGGCGGTCCGGGCGGCGCTGCTGAAGTACCCGTGGACCCGGCGCACGTACCCGCAGCCGCACGTGCGCGTGCTCGACCCGACCCCGCGCGGTGCCGGCGCGCCGCCCGAGGACCCGGCCAGCGGCTCCGCGAAGTTCGGCGCGTACGTGACGGAACTCGCCGACCTGCGCCAGGCCCGGGCGCCGTTCGCCGGGCGGCTGGCCGACTGGCAGCAGACCGCCGAGGCCTCGGTGATGGACACCGCCGATGACATCGCGTATGCCATCCACGATGTGGAGGACTTCCACCGGGTCGGGGTGCTGCAGCAGGGCTCGGTGGCCGGCGAGCTGATGGCCTGGCAGCGCGACGCGGCGGTGCTGCGCGAGCTGCCGGAGCAGGTGCTGGCCGCCGACTACCGCCGGCCCGGCCGCTCGGTCGAGCAGTTGCGCCGCGACCTGCACCGAAAGGATGGCTGGATCAGCGACGACGACGCGTTCGCGGCCGCGGTCGAGCACGTGCGGCGGGAGCTGGTCGACGGGCTGCTCGCCGTGCCGTTCGACGGTTCGATCGAGGCGGAGCAGAGCGTGGCGCGGTTCTCCGCGTACTGGACGCGCCGGCTGATCGACTCGATCGAGGTGCGGCCGGACCCGCCGGTACGCTCCGGGCACGTGCTGCTCGCGCCGGCGCACTGGCACGAGGTGCAGGTACTCAAGCTGGTACATCACCGGTTCGTGCTGGCCCGGCCGGATCTGGCGCTGCACCAGCGGGGCCGGGCGAGCCTGCTCACCACGCTGGTCGAGGCGCTGCACGACTGGCTCGCCGACCCGGACGAGACCTCGCGGCTGCCCCGCCGCCTGCCAGATCTGGTGGAGCTGGCGGAGGCGGAGTACGCGGCGCTGGCCGACGCGCCGGAGGACTTCGGGCTGCCGACCCCGCCGACCGCCCGCGACCTCACCACGATGGCCCGCGGCCGGGCCATCATCGACTTCGTCGCCTCGCTCACCGACAGCCAGGCGATCGCCCTGTTGGACGCGCTGTCCGGCCGCTCCGGTCAATTGTGGACAGACGCCTTCGTGCTATGAGACCGTCCGCAGACGGAACACCGGGTACCCCGGCGCGATGCGGCGCAGTTCCTCGTCGGGCGCGTCCGGGCCGACCCCGTCGAAGAACACGCCCACCTCGAACTTCCACTTCCGCAGATACGCGCGCAGCAGGGGCGGCTTGTCCGCGTCGGCGATCTCGGTCGCGGTGAACCGCTCCACCCGGCGCCCCACGCGCAGCTCCCCGCCGCCGGCGACGCGCATGTTGCGGACCCACTGGGTCAGGCCGCGCGGCGCGACCAGGTAGCGCTCGCCGTCCACCGTGAGCAGGTTGACCGGGGTGCTGCGCCATTCACCGCTGGCGCGTCCCCGCACATACAGCATGCGGGTGCCGTACACGCTGACGCCGAGCCGGGTCAGCCGGGCGACCGCCGAGTTGAAGATCGCGGCGGGGCGGCTGGCTGCGATGTAGCGGGCCATGTCTGATCTCCTCTTAGAGCAGTGCTCTCACTTAGGAGCAGTGAACACCATGTTGGCCGCCCTCGTCAAGAGCAGTGCTCTCGTCTTTGTGCTGTGCTCTCTGCCGTGCCAGAATGGCGCCATGAGTGCGAGCGCGACCGCGCGGGAGCGGGTCCGGGCCGAGCTGGTCGCGGAGATCAAGGACGCGGCCCGCCGGCAGCTCGCCGTCGATGGAGCGGAGGGCCTGTCGCTGCGCGCCGTGGCCCGCGAGCTGGGCATGGTCTCCTCCGCCATCTACCGCTACTTCCCCAGCCGGGACGACCTGCTCACCGCACTGATCATCGACGCGTACACCGCGATGGGCGAGGCCGCCGAGGCGGCGTTCCAGAACGCCCGGGACCCGCGGGCCAAGTGGCGCGCGGTGTACCGGGCCGTCCGCGGTTGGGCCCGCGACCACCCCCGGGAGTACGCGCTCCTCTACGGCTCACCGGTGCCCGGGTACCGCGCCCCGGCGGACACGGTGGCTCCCGCGACCCGGGTCGCGGGCCTGCTCGTCGAGCTGATCCGCGACTGCTGGACCGCCGGCACGCTCACCACCGCGGCCGAGGGTCCACCGCTGTCCGCGACCCTGCGCGACCAGGCGGCCCGGGTGGCGCGGGCGCTGGCACCGGAGCTGCCCGCCCCGGTGATCGTGCGGGCCGTCATCGCCTGGACCCAGCTGTACGGCATGATCAGCTTCGAACTCTTCGGGCACCTCGTGGGTAGCGTGGACCCGAGCGAGGAGTTCTTCAACCACGCGACCGAGCAGCTGGCCAACTTCGTCGGGATACCCGCCTCCCACCAGGGCAGACGCGGCAGGCGGCGGGACAACTGACCGGCTGGCGCGAAATCTGCCTGCGCAGGTCATGTTCTCGCCTGCCACCTGAGGGTTAGTTTGTACCCGCCACGAGCAAGACCATCGCGGGACGAGAGTGGTACTTAAATGGATCTACCTGGTTGGGCCCCCGAGAGCATCGACGTCACTCGACCCAGCGCCGCCCGGGTCTACGACTACATCCTGGGTGGCGCGCACAACTTCGCCGTGGACCGCCAGCTCGGCGACGAGCTGATCCGCACCTCCCCCGACGTCGCCGAGACCATGCGCGCCAACCGGGTCTTCCTGCGCCGGGCCGTACGCTTCCTGGCCGCGCAGGGCATCCGCCAGTTCCTCGACATCGGTTCCGGGGTACCGACCGTCGGCAACGTGCACGAGATCGCGCAGCAGGTGGCGCCGGAGTCCACAGTGGTCTACGTGGACGTCGACCCGGTGGCGGTGGCGCACAGCGAGGCGATCCTGGAGGGCAACGACCGGGCCGGCGTCGTCTGCGCCGACATGCGGGAGCCCGGCCGCATCACCGAACAGGCGCGCAGCCTCGGCCTGATCGACTTCACCGCGCCGGTCGCCGTGCTGCTGGCCGGGGTGGTGCACTTCGTCGCGGACTCCGACGACCCGGCCGGCCTGGTGGCCAAGCTGCGCGACCCGCTGGTCAAGGACAGCTACCTGCTCGTGTCCCACACGACCTTCGACGGCCAGCCGCCGGAGGTGGTGGCGGCGCAGAAGCTGGCGACCCGCACCGCGACCCCCATCTACCCGCGGCCACAGGCCGAGATCCGGTCGTACTTCGGCGACACCACCCTGGTCGACCCCGGCCTGGTGTTCATCCCGCTGTGGCGACCGGACCCCGGTGAGGTGGTGGAGCATCCGGAACGGATCTCCGCGTATGCCGGGGTGGGGCGCAAGAACTGACACTCATGACTGCCGGGCGGGACGCAGCGGACGCAGGCGCTCTGGCGCGCCACTGGGCGGCGAGCCTGATGGAGTCCGGCTATGTGCCGATGGGTCCGGTGGAGCTGGAGGCCCTCCTGCGGGACCTCGCGGACGACGTACTCAAGGTGGTCGACGTGCCCGCGGATCCGGAGCCGGCCCGCGCCGCGGGTGCCGCACTCGTCCAGGCACACCTGACCGGCCCGGCGACGCTGCGCGCCACGCTGACCACGCTGGGTGCGCACCTGCCACCTGGGCCACCGTCCACAATGGCCCAGGCCACGCTGGCCGCCGGGTACGCCACCGCCCTGCGCGAGGTCACGCTGGTCGAGCAGGAGCGCCTGGCCCGGGCCATCATCGGCGCGCAGGAACGCACCGAGCGCGCCGCGCGGCAGAGCGAGGCCCGGTTCCGGGCCATCTTCGCGGGCGCCGCGGTCGGCATCGGCATCTCCGACGACCACGGTCGCATCATCCAGGTCAACCAGGCACTCGCCGACATGCTCGGGTACCGGCCGGAGGAGATGCACGGGCTGACCGTGCCGGACATGGTGCACCCCTCGGATCCCCCGGAGATGTGGGAGATGTACGCGCGGATGGCGCGCGGCGAGGTCGACCACGTACGGATGGAGAAGGCGTACTTCCGCAAGGAGGGTGGGGTGGTCTGGACCGACCTCACCGTCTCGCTCATCCGCGACGAGGCCGGTACGCCGCAGTTCAACGTGGCGATGATGGAGGACATCACCGACCGGCACAACCTGCAGGACAGGCTGCGCCACCAGGCGCTGCACGACCCGCTGACCGGGCTGCCCAACCGCACCCTGTTCGCCGACCGGGTCGCCGGGATCGTCCGCCGCGCCGGCCGTTCCGACAACATCGGTGTCTGCTACCTCGACCTGGACCGCTTCAAGCGGGTCAACGACACGCTCGGGCACGACGTCGGCGACCAGTTGCTCGTGGTCGTCGCCGAACGGCTCGGCGACTGTGCCCGGGAGCGCGGGCACCTGGCCGCCCGGATGGGCGGCGACGAGTTCATCATCCTCGTGGAGCGCTGCGCCGGCGCCGAACAACTGGCCGAACTCGCCGAGGCCACGCTGGCCGCGGTAGCGGCGCCGATCAGCGTGGGACCGCACCGGCTGCGGGTCTCGGCGAGCATCGGCGTGGTGGAGCGGCCCGCGTTCGGCGTCGAACTCGCGGACATCCTCAAGGCCGCCGACGTCACGCTCTACCAGGCCAAGTCCGAGGGGCGCGGCCGGTGGGCGCGGTACGACCCGGACGCGGCGGCCCGGCAGGTCGCCCGGTACGAGCTGTCCGCGGCGATGCCCGACGCCCTGGACCGCGGCGAGTTCTCCCTCGTGTACCAGCCCATCGTGGATCTGCCCGGGCGCACCCTGCGCGGCTTGGAGGCGCTGGTGCGCTGGCACCACCCGCGCCTGGGCACGCTGACTCCGGACCGGTTCATCGACCTCGCCGAGGAGACCGGGCTCATCGTGCCGCTCGGCCGGCAGGTGCTGCGCGAGGCGTGCCAGCAGGCCGCCGACTGGCGCCGGCACTTCCCCGAGCGGGACCTGTTCGTCAGCGTCAACGTCGCCGCCGCGCAGACCCACGAACCGTCACTCGTGGCCGACGTGCACGACGTGCTCGCGCAGACCGGCCTCAAGGCCGCGCACCTGCAACTGGAGCTGACCGAGAGCGCGTTGATGGCCGACTCGGGCGCACCGCTGGCGGCGCTGCGGGAACTCGCCGACGCCGGGGTACGGGTGGCCATCGACGACTTCGGCACCGGGTACTCCAACCTCGCGTACCTGCGCAGCCTCCCGGTGCACGCGCTGAAGCTGCCGCAGCCGCTCATCGACGGGCTGCGCGAGCCCACCTCGCCCCCCGACGTGGACGAGCGCATCGTCGACGCGCTCGTCCGGCTCGCCCACGCCATCGAACTGACCGTCACCGCCGAGGGCGTCGAGACCAGTGCCCAGGCCGAGCGCCTCACCCTGCTCGGCTGTGACAGCGCCCAGGGCTGGTACATCGGGCCGCCGCGTCCGGCGCCCGAGCTTACCGAGATCCTGGGCGGGTAGATGGAATTCGTCAACCTCTTCGCCACCCGGAGGTCGCCAATCCACATTAGTGTCCCGGCGTCACCCCTACCTCGGAGGTTCCACAGGTGATAGTCAAGACGCGTCATCGCCGCCGCGCGGTCGGTGCCGGTGCCATCCTCACTCTGGCGCTGACCGCGGCGCTCACGCCCGCCCCCGCCGGCGCGCACGGCGACCGCGGCGGCATCAAGCACATCGTCGTCATCTACGAAGAGAACCACAGCTTCGACAATCTCTTCGGCGGCTGGGAGGGCGTCAACGGCGTGCGCCAGGCGGCCCTCTCGGGACACGTCACGCAGCGCGCCGCGGACGGATCGGTGCTGCCCTGCCTGCCGCAGAACGACGTCAACCTCAGCTCCCCGACACCGCTCGCGGCGACCTGCCACGGCACCGTCGGTAGTGTCACCGTCGACTCGGCGTTCACCAACAAGCCGTTCACCATCGACGACTACATCGCGGGCGATGACAAGACGTGTCCCGCACCGGGAGTGTTCGCGGCGCACGGCATCCTGAAGGACTCGCCCGGCGCGCTGCCGGGTGGCTGCACCGAGGACCTGGTGCACCGCTACTACCAGGAGCAGTACCAGATCAACGGCGGCCGCCAGGACCGGTACGTGGCGGGCAGCGACGCGCTCGGCCTGACGATGGGCGGCTACGACACCCGCTCGCTGCCGATCTACCAGTACCTGCACGGCGCCGGCGCGCCGCGGTACGCGATCGCCGACAACTTCTTCCAGGGCGCCTTCGGCGGCTCGTTCCTCAACCACCAGTGGCTCATCGCGGCCGCCGCGCCGGTGTTCGCCGGGGCGGTCAACGACGGCAGCGCCAACGACCTGCACTCGATCGTCGGCGCTGACGGCAGCCCGGCCAACTACCCGCTGCACCCGTCGACCGGGCTCAAGGACGCGGCGCTGACCCAGGCCGCCAACGCCGACGGCACGTGCAAGGTGGCCGCCGGTGCGCCGACCCCGCCCGCGGGCACCGTCTGCGGCGACTATGCGGTCAACACCATCCAGCCGTTCAACCAGCCGTACTCGCCGGGTACCGCGGCCGCGCGGCGGCTGCCGCCGCTGACCAGCCCGACGATCGGTGACCGGCTGTCCGCGAAGGGTGTGGACTGGGCCTGGTACGCGGGCGGCTGGGACGACGCGGCCGGCAATGTGGACGGTACCGGGTGGACGAACGGCAGCACCCCGGGCACCTGCGCCAGCGCGCGCACGGTGACCACCGCGGTCTACCCGTACTGCCCGGACAAGACCTTCCAGTTCCACCACCAGCCGTTCAGCTACTACGCCAGCTACGCGCCAGGTACCGCCGCCCGCGCCGCGCACCTGCGCGACGAGGTGGAGTTCGTCAAGGCGGCCAAGGCGGGCACGCTCAAGCCGGTCAGCTTCGTCAAGCCGATCGGTGAGAACAACGAGCACCCCGGGTACGCCAGCGAGCGCACCGGCAGCAACCACCTGGTCGAGCTCATCAAGGCGATCGAGTCCGGGCCGGACGCGAAGAGTACGGCCATCGTCGTGACCTACGACGAGTTCGGCGGGCAGTGGGACCACGTCGCACCACCCACCAAGCCGGGCGTCTCGGACGGCTTCGGCCCCGGTACCCGCATCCCGGCACTGGTCATCTCGCCGGCGCTGGCGAGGCGGTTCACCGTCGACCACACCCGGTACGACACCACCTCCATCATCGCGACCATCGAGCGCACGTACCGGCTCGCGCCGCTGGGTACCCGCGACCGGGCCGTCGCGGACCTGTCCCGCGACGTGGCCGGGGGCGACGACCACGGCTGCTGGCCGTGGTGGTCCTGCGACTGACCGCTGTCAATGAGGGCGCCGGGCGGGGTATCCCACCCGGCGCCCGCGTCGGTAGCCTGAGCGCCGTGACGGGACCGGAGTCCGGGCTGCGCTCGACCGGCGCCGTGCTGGGCCGGGCGGCGCTGCTGCTCGTGCGGCACTGGCCCGTGCTGCTCGCGCTCAGCTTCGCCGGGCTGGCCGCCCGTGGCCTGCTGCTGATCGCGGCGGTATGGGTGAGCAAGGCCAACGGCGTGCTCGGCTTCCTCGTCATGGTGCTGGTACCGATCACCACGCTGACCGCGCTGGTCCTCATGCTCCGGACCGTGCGGTCCTCGCTGCCCCGATCGAGCGCCGCCGCCGGTTCCGGGCTGAGCCTGCTCGACCACCTCGGCAGCGTCCTCGTGCCGTTCCTCGCCGTGTACGCGTCCTACGGCTACCTCAAGGACGACGCCACCCAGTACTTCTACCAGGTCCTGCAGGCCGAGGTCTTCAGCAACGCCAAGACGTTCACCAACCCGTCCCAGGTCGACGTGGCCGCCCGGTTGCCGTTCCGCATCACCGCCGTACTCATCGGCGTGGTGGTCGCCGCCGCGCTGCTGCGCTGGGGCCTCGGGCGGTGGAAGGGTGCGGCCCGCCGGCCGTGGCTGGGCATCATCGGCGCGTACCTGGAAGTCATCTGGATCACCCTCGCCGCGGCCATGCTGCTCAACCGCGCCAAGGACTGGCTGACCGGCCGGCAGGCGGTGCGCTGGGTCCAGGACGGCGTCAACGGGACGATGGACCACCTCGGCCTGTTCTCCCACGCGGCGCACAGCGGCACCTCCTGGCTGGGCGGACTCGTCGGCGACGCCGGCACCGTCATCGTGGTGCCGGTGGCCTGGCTCACCGTCGGCGCCGTGGTCTACGGCCACCCGATCGCACCCGCCCCGGTGTCCGCGCACGAACTGTTCCAGCGCGCCGCGCGGCACTGGTTCCGGCTGCCCGGGCCGGTGCGCAAGGTGGTCGCCGGCGGCAGCGCGAGCCTGCGCGACCGGTTCGGCCCGCTGGTGCACGGGCTGCGGCTGCTCGCCCGCACCGGGCTGCGCCCGATGCTGCTGTTCTGCCTGGCGTTCCTGGTCGTGCAGTCCGCGTCGGAGTGGCTGTGGGAGGTGGAGCGCCTCCTCATCGGCCCGCGCGACCTGAACTCGGTGTGGATGCCGCTGTCCGGGCCGCTGAGCGTGGTCAACGACGCGATCCGCACCACCCTGCTGGTGTGCCTGCTGGGCGCGGCCGTGGAGCAGGTCCTGCGGGCACAGGCCGCGCGCCAGCGCCCGGCCGACGACCCCGACAATTTCGGGGTACGGCCTCAGCAGGGCGCGACGGCCGCCGGGACGGCAGTCGGGCGCGACGGCGGTCACGCGCTCGTCGCGGGGAGGATCGGCGCGGGCCCCGCGACGCGTTCGACATGATCAAGGCGCTCCGGTGCCCACGTGATCACGAGTCGCCGGACAAACGCCCAGCCGTCTACGCGTTCCTCCGGCGAACCACGATCAACCCCCGGCTCGCCGTGATCACGGCGCCCCCCGAATGATCACGGTGCCAGCCCACCCGACCACCGCGCCGCCCCGGCGATCGCAAGGCCTACCCCGCATGATCGCACCCTCATACGGACATTTCCCGCCGACGCTCGCGGTGCGACCGAGGGTACGGCAGATCATGGTCATTCCTGCACGCCCTGGCGGGTAGCAGCGACCACGGTCCGCTCCGCGCAACCCGCCGCCGTGGATCCGTCCGGGCTCGGCGCCCGGCGAGCCGCGTCGTTGGAACACGCCGCGCGGGGAGGGCATGGCGCGACGGCTCTCCCCGGCACGGTCCTCCGGCTCTCCCCGGCACGGTCCTCCGGCGGAAACGCGATCAGTGACGGCGCGCCGGCAGCCTCACGTGGGCGGCGGAGTAAGCCGGGCATAGTTGGGCAGCTCGGTCCGTAGCGTGATCCGTACCGCGGCGGGCAGCGCCGACTTGGGCAGCACGAAGTAGACGGCGACCTGGAAGGTCGGTGCCGGCGTCGCGGTCGAGTCCTGCGGAGCGCAGCCGGCGATCGTCAGGTACAGGTCGTCGAGTTCGGCGGGGTTCGCCGCGTACAGCGCACCGCCGGTCGCCTCGAGCGCGATCGTGCAGCCGCCGATCGCGTCGGGGTGTGCGGTGGCGAACTCGATCGTCGCGCGCCAGGACCGTACCTGGTCCGGCAGCGTCACCACGCGGCCACTCGAGGTCCGCAGTTCATCGGGGTGGGTCAGTTGCAGCACGCGCATCCGGGCACCGGCGAAGGCCACCCATCCGCCCGGGCTGGCGGTCACCGGCACCCGCGGCCGGTTCTTCCAGAACTGGTCGTACCCGTCCCGTACCGATGGGAAGAGGGCCGCGGCCAGGACGACGGGAAGCAGCAGCAGGCCCCACCAGTTGCGTGCCCACCAGCCGGCCCTGGGTCGCCGCGACGCCGGCGCCGTCGGCGGCGGACCCGGCACGGCCGGCCCGTGCGGCACACCCGGCGGGAGCATCACGCCGGGCGGACAAGACACGGGAGGCGGATAAGACACGTGAGGCGGATAGGGCACGCCGCGCGGGAGCGGTGGCTCGGGCGGAGCCGGCGGCCGCCCGTGCGGGGGTGAGCCTGGCACGGCCGTCGGGCCGGACCACGCCGGCTGCGGTGTACCCGGCGGCACCGGCGCCGGGCCCGGCCAACCCGGCGCGGGCGGACCGGGTAGCACAGGCACCGGGCTCGACCACCCCGGCGAAGGCGCACCCGGCTGCCCGGACGGTTGGCCCGGCCACCCCGATGCAGGCGGGCCTGGCTGCCCGGACGCTGGAGCCGGCCACCGCGGCGGAGGCGAACCCGGCTGCCCCCGGCCCGGCCAACCCGGCCCAGGCGGACCCGGTGACGCGGATGGCGGGCCCGACCAATCCGGCGCGGGCGGACCTGGCTGGCCGGCGAACGCGCCCGGCACCGCGGGTGGACCCGGCGGGACCGGCCCGGTCTGAACGGCAGGCGGTCGGGGTGTGACGGCCGGACCGGGCATCACCGGCGTGGCCTGCAGCCAAGACGGTTCGGTTGGCACCGCCGGACCCGGCGTGACGGGCGTGGCCTGAACCCAAGAAGGCCCGGGCGGGCCGGGCGGCAGGGGCGGGCCGAGAGGCCCAGGTGGGCCGGGCGGCAAGGGCGGGTCGGGCGGCAAGGGCGGGTCGGGCGGCAGGGGCGGGCCGGGAGGCCCAGGTGAGGGTGTGTCGGGCGGCCGGGGCGGGTCGGTGGGCTGGCCGGGCGTCATGGCGCGATCTCCGGAGCGGCCAGCGTCAACGGCGTCGTCTGCGCCTTCCACCGCGGGAGTGTCGCGCTGTCGACCGGCAGCGGGCACTCGGTCATCGCGTCCATCCGCTGGTCCAGCTGCGACCCAGCGAGCCGCAGGCGGAGCCGCGTCACGGCGTCCAGCGGTACCTCGAACGCGATCTCGCCGACCACCGGGATGCCGGGTTCCAGGATCCGGCCGCCGGTGGCGAGCAGTTGGGTGATCCGGCCGGTGGCCCGGTACACGCGCGCCCGGTCGTCCACCAGGACGGCGTAGCCCACCCGTGTCGGCTCGGCCCTGGCCACCAGCCGGATCCGGGCCAGCACCCAGATGCCGCTCGTGTCGTGTGCCTGGCCACCACCATTGATCTTGGTGCCGCCGCGCACGCCGAGGACGGTCGCGTCGAAGGTACGGGCGTCGACCGGGCTGCCCACGCCGCCCGACCGGATGAAGGACTGCTCCCGCCGGTCCGTGTCGGGTACCTGCGAGGTGATGGCACCGCCCACGACCAGGGCGGCCAGTACCAGCCCGGCGGCCAGTACCGCGGTGGCGAGCCGGCCGGCGGGGGTCACCCGCCGGTGACTGCGGACGGTGCCGGGCTCGGCGGTCACTTGTTCCTCTGGTCGTCGACGGTGAGGTGTACCTGCCCGCGTACCGCGAGGTCGAGCCAGTTGAGGTGGCCGGTGAGCGCGTCGAGGCGCTGGGTTTTGCCGTAGACCCGCACGTCGACCTCGGTCGGTGCCGGGCTGCCGGCGGCCTGTTCCCAGAAGAAGCCGATCTTCTCCGGCATCCCCGGGTTCAGGTACTCCACGTTGGTGCTGTCGCGGGCCAGCACCACGTACGACGGCTCCTTGGTGAGCAGCCCCGGCACCGCCGGTACCCGAAGAATGTCGGTCATGTCGCCACGGCTCTCGGCCGCGGTGACCTCGACGGTGGCCACCACGACCAACCACCGGTCGCCGGCCTTCTGCAGCGACAGCGGCGGAAGGTCGTTGAACAGCCGGGCCCTGATGACGGTGACGCGCCACGGGCCGCCGTCGGTCGCCGCGCTGGCGGTGACCGTAGGCACCTGGTCACGCACTGTCGTGAGGCCGCCGAAGAGTCCGGAGACGGCGAGCGCGAGGGCACCGACGCCGAGGCCGACCTGGTGCACCGGCACCTTGCGCGCGGCATTGACGATCCAGCCGGCGGCCATGCCACCCCCGTTCCACCCGCTACGAGGCGGGAGTATACGAGAGCCCTCCGCCCGGCGTAGTCCCAGACGCAACCGGCTCGGGCGATGTTGCCGGCGCCGCTTCCTCGCGGCAACCCCTTCGAGTTTCCGCGGGGCGGGGATCAGACCGGTACCGACACCAGGGTGCGGCCGTCGAACGTGACCACCTGCACGGCGCTGACGTCGGCGGGCGCGACCAGTGCGGCGCCGTCCAGCGTGGTGCCGTTGCGCTCGCCCCTGGCCGACACCAGCCAGCTGCCCGCGCTCACGCCGGCGCCGCCCCCGCGCGGTACCACCAGGATCTGGCACTTCTGCCCGGCGCGGACGCCGGTGACGGTGGCGTGCACCCGCACCCAGCCGGCCGCCGGGATGACGCTGACCACCATCGCGGCGCCGGTGCTCGGATCGCGCCCCGACACCACCCGGGTGCCCGACGGCGCCGCGCTCGGCCCGGGGCTCGGCGCGGCGCTGGTCGCAGGCAGCGCGGCGGGTCGCCCCGCGGTCTGCCGGCCCACCAGGACGCCGGAGCCCAGCGCGGCGGCGGCCAGCGCCGCGACCCCCGCGGCGACCAGCACGGTGCGGCGCCGCCGCGACTGCTCCTGCTCGCCGCGCACGGCCCGCAAGGTCCGGCGCAGCAGCAGGTCGCCGCCCTCCGGTGGCCCGTCGAGAAACGCCTCGGGCGGGACCTCGCCGAGCGCGCGGGCCATGGCCGAGAGGTCGGCGAGCTCGGCGCGGCATTGCGCGCAGGACGCGAGGTGCTCCTCGACGGCGTGCGCCTCCGCCGGGTCCAGCACGCCCAGCGCATACGGTCCGAGCAGCTCGCCCGCGTGCCGCGAGTCACTCGCTGTCATGGCGCCGCCTCCGTTCCGGGCCCGCCTATGGTGGCGCGCATCGCGCGCAGCGCATAGTAGGACCGGGATTTGACGGTACCGGGCGGGATGCCCAGGATCTCGGCCGCCTCGACCACGCTGCGGCCCCGGTAGTACAGCTCCACCAGCACCTCGCGGTGCTCCGGGGACAGCGCCTCCAGCGCCTCCAGCACCACCATGGCGTTCACCACCTCGTCGGCGTGGTCCCGCTCGACGGGCCCGGTGGTGGGGGTCTCGACCACCTCGGTGGGGCGCGCCGCCCTGGCCCGGATCCGGTCGGTGACGATGTTTCGCGCGACGGTCAGTAACCATCCGCGGATGGAACCCTTCTCGTCGACGAGGTCCCGGGCGTGCTTCCAGGCTCGCACCAGCGTCTCCTGCACCACGTCCTCGGCGGCGGCCCGGTCCCCGGTGAGCCGGGTCGCGTAGGCCAGCAGGCTGCGGCCGTGCTCTTCGTAGAGGAACCGGATCAGCGCCTCGTCGCGGGAGGTGTCGTCGCGGCGCGACCACCGCCCCACGATGCTCACCACCGGCCTCCCCCGCGTCGCCCCCGCAGTACTGCGTACCAGAGTCCGGCGCCCGCCGGAACCCCATCCGGCGAACGGGCGGGTGGCGAGGGCGGTGGCGGCGTTCATGGCACCCTCCACACGGGAGCCCGGCCGGACCGGTTCACCCGCCGCGCGAGGTTTCTGGCACGCTGGTTCGCCATGGACCTGTTGACCCTGCTGCCCGAGCAGTGGCGCACCGCGCTGGCACCGCACCTGGATGCCGCGGGCACCACCCGGCTGGGCGAGTTCGTCGCGCGCGAGTACGCCGAGCAGACCGTGTACCCGCCGCACGACGACCTGTTCACCGCGTACCGGCTGTGCCCGCCGGCGGCGACCCGGGTGCTGATCCTCGGGCAGGACCCGTACGTCAGGGCGGGGCAGGCGCACGGCCTGAGCTTCAGCGTGCGGCCCGGCGTGTCGGTACCGCCCTCGCTGCGCAACGTCTACAAGGAGCTGCGGGACGATCTCGCCGTGCCGGTCGCCGGGCACGGGGACCTCACCGGCTGGGCGCGCCAGGGCGTGCTGCTGCTCAACGCGGTCCTCACGGTGCGGGCCGGCAAGCCGGGCTCGCACGCGGGCGCGGGCTGGGAGGAGTTCACCGACGCGACGATCCGGGCGCTGGACGGGATGCCGCGGCGGGTGGTGTTCGTGCTGTGGGGTGCGTACGCGCGCCGGAAGGCGGTACTGGTGACCAACCCGTCCCACGTGGTGCTGGAGGCCGGCCACCCGAGCCCGATGAACCCGCGCGGCTTCCTCGGCAGCAGGCCGTTCAGCGCTGTCGACAAGGCGCTCGCCGACGCCGGCATGTCCACAGTGGACTGGAGCCTCGACGGCGCCTGACAGGAGGGGGTTTGGCCGGCGGATACCCGGGCATGGTGCAGGTATGCGCGTGATGACGTGGAACCTGTGGTGGCGCTTCGGCCCCGACTGGCAGGCCCGGCAGCCGGCGATTCTGTCCACACTGGAGACTGTCGGGCCTGATCTGTTGGGGCTGCAGGAGGTCTGGGCGCACGAGGGCACGACGCAGGCCGACCGGCTGGCCGCCGCGCTGGGGATGCACGCCGCCTTCGCGGCGCCGTCCTACCCGGCGCCGCCGTCCCCACCCGAGCGTCCGGACCAGGACGGGGTGGACCTGGGCGTCGCGCTGCTCAGCCGCTGGCCCATTCTGCGGGTACGGCGGGAGCCGCTGCCCGCTGCGGCCGCTCCCGAGCCGGTCGCGCTGCTGGCCACCATCGACCACCCGACCGGCCAGTTGCACGTGGCCGTGTCCTGTGTGGACCACGGGCTCGACCACACCGCGCAGCGGGCCGCCCAGAACCGGGCACTCGCCGCCCTGCTGTCCGACCAGCGGCTGGACGGACCGCTACCGGTGCTGCTCACCGCCGACCTCAACGCCGCGCCCGACGCACCGGAGATGCACCCGCTCACCGGCGCGCTGCTGGACACCTGGCCCGGCAACGGCGACGGCGGGCACACCCTGTCGTCCGGCAACCCGTCCGCCGAACACGACTCCTGGCTGATCGACCGGCGCATCGACTACGTCCTGGCCCGCCCCGGCAGCCCGGGGCACACCGTGGCCGTGGAGGGCGCGTTCCTGGCCGGCCACCCGGTCGCCGGCGTGTACCCGTCGGACCACTACGCCGTGGTGTCGGACCTGCGCACCTAGCCTCACTGCAGCGGCGCGCTGAGCACCCTGGTCGAGCCGCTCGCGAGCAGCCACACCCGGCACTGACCGCTCGCGGTACCCGCGATGGCCGGACCCGGTACCTGGCACGTGGTGCCGATGCTCAGCGTCTTGCCGGCCGGTACCTCGATCGGCGAGACGAAGTGGTAGTCCAGGTCGCGGAAGTTGACCAGGGCCAGGGTGAGGATCGGCTTGTGGTCGACGAGCACGTCCACCCGGCCGGCGTCGCCCTGCGGGTTCTCCAGCACGATGTCGGTGATGACGAGCGTCGTCTTCGCCGGAGCCGTGTAGGTGCTGGTGCCGGCCGTACCGCTGGCGGCCAGCGTCGTCGCCAGCCGTACCGTCGCGGGGGTTGTCACGGTCTTGACCGCGGGCGCCGCGGGGGCCGTGGTGGCCTGCGGCGCGGCGCCCGCCCCGCCGCCGTTCGACAGTTGGTCCGCCTTGCTGCCCGCCACCGCCGCCTGCTGCGCCGCGCTGCTGGCCTGCGCCGCCACCTGGGCGAGCGGCTTGTCCACGGCGTCCTTGGCCGCCGAGCGCACCGCGGGCTTGAGGAGCAGGAACCAGGCCGCGACGAGCAGCAGCGCGACCGCGGCCAGGCCGGCGGCGAGCTTGGTGGCGCCCTTGGGGAACACCGGTGTCTGCACCGTGTTGGCGTCCAGTCCGATGGGTGTGCCGCCGTCGGGCACCAGGACCACCTGGAACGGGTGCGTCACCGGCGGTCCGGTCCACAACCGGCGCCGGTTGCGCACCGCCACCGCGGCGAACGCCGCCTGCCCCGGCGGCACGACCAGCGTGGCCGGGCGTACCCGCACCGCCACCTGGCCGTCGGGGTCCACTCCGGACAGAGCCACGGGAAGGGGTACGTTGCCCCGGTTGTCCAGGGCCACCTCGTGCCGCGCGCCGCGCCGGCCCTTGGACGTGCGGGGCAGGATCTCCGCTCCGGTCGCGGTGAACGGCGCGACGGTGAGCACGCCCTCCGGCGCGGCGGCGTCCTGCGGCCGCTCGGAGGGCAGCACGCGTACGCCGAACGGCACGTCGCCGGCCGGTACCCGGGAGGAGCGCGGCGGGGCGAACCGCACCACCGCGCTGCCCTCGGCCCCCGGGTACACGTGCAATGTGGACGGTTCCACGGAAGACCACTGGGCGGCGTCGCCCAGCACGTCGATCCGGTACGCCTCGACCACGTCGCTGGTGTTGCGGACGGTCAGCTGGCAGGTCCGCTCCGCACCCGGGACGACGGCCAGCCGCGCCGGTTCCAAAGCCGCATAGGTGCTCATGCCCGCCGACCGTAGATACGACAGAGATCGATACCAGGTGCCGGCCGGGAACACGTCGGGGCAACTATGACGGCCCTTTCGCGCGCTGTCCTCGGCCCGAAGGGGCCGAACCGCGACCGCCCGGCGCGCGTGTGTGCATGTGATCGGCCACCTTACATGACCGGGCAGGCGGTGGGGGATGGCGGCGAACGCGAGTGCCAGACGGGCGGGGGCCGGCGCGGTGGCGCTGGCCCTGATGCTGCTGCCCGTCAGTGGCCCGGCCGGGCGCGCGGCCGGCGGTACCGGGCCGGCGCTGTCCCCGGCCGGGACCGCGACCGGCGCCGCCCAGCCGTACCGGATCGGCTTTGCCAGCGCGGACGTGCCGGCGCTCGCGTCGGTCGACCCGGACACCGGCGCGGCGCTGCGCCCGCCGGTCGCATCGGTGCCCGCGGACGAGGCGGACACCCGGGGTGGCGCCCTGGTGTTCGTCACGCACCGACCCGGCCGGGTGGACACCGACCTGGCCTACCTCGCACCCGGCGCGGCCACACCCGTCGCGCTGACCCGGGACCGCTTCACCGACCGGCACCCCGCGCTCTCCCCGGACGGCACCCGGGTGGCGTTCGAGTCCGACCGGGCCGGGCAGTTCGACATCTGGATCATCGCCGTCGACGGCACCGGACCGCGCCGGGTCACCGACCATCCGGCCGACGACACCTGGCCCACCTGGTCGCCCGCGGGCGACCGCATCGCCTTCGGCAGCAACCGTGACGACCCGGCCGGCGACATCTACTCGGTCGCGGCGACCGGCGGCGCGACGCTCCGGCTGACCGCCGACCCGGCCGCCGACACCGAGCCGGCGTGGTCGGGCACGGGCGCGATCGCCTTCACCACCACGAGATTCCGCGGCGCTCCGGACATCGCCCTCCTGGCCCCGCCCGGCACCGCGCCACGGCGGCTGCTGCCCGGCGAGCAGCCGGCGTGGTCGCCCGCGGGCAACCGGCTGGCGTTCGTCACCCGGGCCGCCGACCCGTCCGGCGACATCGCCACCACGACGGTCAGTGGCGGCGCGGCCGGCCCGCAGCGCGGTGCGGCCGGGACGCCGAACCAGGCGCAGACGCATCCCACATGGGCGGGTGACACGCTCGTCTACACCGCGGTCGGCCCGGCGGGCGGGCGTTTCGAGTCGGACGTGTGGTCCGCCGACGCGCGCGGGCAGGAGCGCCGGGACCACACGAACCTGCGGGGTACCGCCGAGTCCGCGCCGGCCTTCACCGGTGACGGGCGGCGGCTGGCGTACACCGAGTCGACCGGGTCGTCCTCGCGGATCGTGGTGGCCGACGCGGAAGGCGGCAACCCCCGCCCGCTGACCGCGTTCACGGCGGGACGCTTCGACGACGACCCCGCGTGGTCCCCGGACGGCGGGCTGATCGCCTTCTCCCGCCAGTTCTCCGAGGGATCCGGTGCGGTGCTCGTCGCGCGGGTGGCTGACGGCGCCATCCTCGGCACCGTACCGGAGCCGGCGGGCCTGGCGGTGAGCGACCGGCAGCCCGCGTGGTCCCCGGACGGCACCCGCCTGGCCTTCTCCCGCTCGGCGAGCCTGCTGCCCGTACCGCCGATCACGCCCGGGCCGGTGGACCGGATCGCGAACCCCGGCGGCGGCTTCACGGTCGACCAGGCGGTACGCACGCCGAGCATCCCGCCCACGCCGGACATCGTGCTGCTCGTGGACACCACGTCCAGCATGGACAGTGCCATCGCCGACGTGCGCCGCAACCTGCACCGGGTGGTGCAGGACGTGCTCGCCGCGCAGCCCACCGCGCGCTTCGCGGTGGCGAGCTTCCGGGACACCGGGGACGGTGCCGAACTGTTCCGGGTACGGCAGAACCTGACCGCCACCGAGGCGTCCGTCCAGGCCGCCGTCGACGGGCTGGCCTCCGGCGGCGGCGGGGACACTCCCGAGGCCTGGGTCAACGGCCTGTTCCAGGTCGCCAGCGGCGCCATCGCGTTCCGGCCGGGCAGCAGCCGCATCGTCGCCCTGATCGGTGACGCGCCGAGCCACGACCCCAGCAACGGGCACCCGCTGGGCCAGGCGATCGCCGCGCTGCAGGGCACACGGGCGCGGGTGGTCGCGGTGGCGGTGGACAGTGGTGGCGGCGAGGGTGGCGGCTCCGGGCTGGACGGCAGCGGCCAGGCGACCAGGGTGGTCGACGCGACCGCCGGCCAACTGGTCACGGCCAACACGCCGGATGCCGTCTCCAGCGCCATCCTCAGTGGACTGCACACCCTCGACGTGACGGTCACCCCGTCGGTACATGCGTGTGACGCCGGCCTGTCGGTGACCTTCACGCCCGACCGCCCGACCACGGTCACCGGTGGTCAGGTGGTGCACTATGGACAGACGGTGACCGTGGCGGCCGGCGCGGCGCCCGGATCCACGCTGCGCTGCACCGTCGCCTACCAGCTGTCCCCCAACCCGGGCGGCAGCGACTTCGTGGTCGGCATCGTGGTCCGGATCGGCGATCCCCGGCTGCCGGTGGTGACCGTGGACGACGTGACGGTGACCGCACCCGGGCCGGACGGCGCGGTGGTCACCTTCGCGGCGACCGCCGTCGACCGGTCCGGCCGCCCGCTGGCACCGGTGTGCGCACCGCCCGCCGGCTCCCGGTTCCCGGTCGGGCAGACGATCGTCACGTGTACCGCGACCGACGCAGCCGGGCGGGTGGGCCGGGACACCGCGCGGATCTCGGTGCTCGACGCCCGGGCGGGCAGCTCCCCGCGGATCTGGGTGGCCACGCTGCCGGGCCAGCTCGCCGTCACGCAGCTCACCCTCGCTTCGCAGGTGGACCTGAGTGAACACGTCGGGCCGGCGTGCCCGGCGCGGCGCCGGGACGAGGCGCCCGCGTGGTCGCCGGACGGCGGCGCGGTCGCGTTCACCGCGGTGGGCGTGCTGTGCCTGGTCGACCCGGCCGGCGGTCACGCGCGGGCGCTCGTCGTCCCGGCGGGCGGCGAGGAGGTGCGCGATCCCGCCTGGTCGCCGGACGGCGCGCTGCTCGGGTACGCCTGGGCGGTGCCGCAGAGCGACGAGAGCACCAGGCAGTCCATCCGGACCGTACCGGCCACCGGTGGCGCCCCGACGACCGTGGTCGACACACCCGGGGACGCCTTCCAGCCGGCGTTCTGGCCACTGCGCGCGGGCCTGTCGCTGACCGTCGCCGCGGCGCCGCAGCCCACGTACGTGGGCGGCGCCGGCGTGCGGGTGACCGTCACCGCCCGCAACACCGCCGGGGTGCCGGCCGGGCGCGCCTGGCTGGCGGCCGACGCACCCGGCGTCGCTCCACAAGCGACACTGCTGGGCACCCTCGCACCGGGTGCCGGTGTGACCGTCACGCTGACGGTGCCCTCGACCGCCGCGCTCGACGCGGCGGCACACGGGGCGCTGCACGCGGTCTTCCCGGGCGGGCTGCCGCTCACCGTGGTGGCACAGGCGGCCGTGCGGGTCATCCAGCCGGTCCTGCGGGTGGACCCGGGCATCGGACCGCCCGGCTTCGTCGCCGTCGTGACCGGCGCGCACTTCCCGCCGGGCGTGACGGTGGGCCTCGCCTGGCGGCCCGGCATCTCCGCACCGACCCGGGTCGCCGTCCGCGCCGACGGCACCTTCCAGACGCAGCTCCTGGTGTTCCACCACGACCAGCTCGGGCCGCGCGCCGCGGTGGCCGGCGGCGCCGGGTTCGGGCCGGTGACCGCCGCGTTCCTGGTGGTACCACCGGGCCAGCAGCCCCGCGACTTCGTCCAACGGAGGTAACGTTGATCCAATGTGGACAGTGTGGCACCGGGAACGAGGACGGCACGGACTTCTGCGGCGGCTGCGGTGAGTTCCTGGAGTGGACCGGGGCACCGGCCACCGCGGCGCCGGCGGCCGGCGTGGCGGCGCCCACCGCGTCCACGCCGGAGGTGAGGCAGCCGGGCGAGGAGCGCCGGCCCGTGCCCCGGCCCGCGCCGGAGCGGGAACCGGTGCCGGGCGAGGTGCCCTGCCACCGCTGCGCCGCCGGCAACGCGCCGGGC
>JBBWZQ010000230.1:0-4346 GCA_039649115.1 Micromonosporaceae bacterium
CTGCTCGCCGACGCCGCGCAGAACGCCATGTCGGGCAGCTACACCAGCGTCACCGACGGCGTGGTGCTGGTCGGCACGATCATCTTCTGGTCCTGGCTGCTCAACCTCGTGGCCTTCGCGTCGCCGAGGGCGGCCCGGATCATCCGCCCCCGACCGCTGCTGCTGGTGCGCAACGGCAAGGTGCTGCCCCAGGCCATGCGGCGCGAGCTGCTCACCGAGGACGAGCTCATGGCCAACCTGCGCGAGCAGGGCGTGCGGCGGTTGGAGGAGGTGGCCGCCGTCTACATGGAGGCGGACGGCCGGTTGAGCGTGACCACCCGCACCGCCAAGCGCCTGTCGCCGCCCAGCCGGGCCGCGCCGTGATCACTTCCGGACGAAGCCGTCCTTGACGGCGACGAAGCGCAGCGGCCGGATGGTGACGACCACCCGCTCCGGCGCGTCGTGGATCTCGTACTCCTGGCCGTACCGCTTCTGCAGGGACCGGTAGAAGGACGCCTGCTCGTCGTCGTCCTCGATGCTCTCCACCACGCCGCGCACCTCGAGGAACCGGTACGGGTCGGCCGGGTCGGCGACGGACAGCGCGACCCGCGGCTCCCGGTGCAGGTTGCGGTACTTCTGCCGGCTCTTCGTGTGGGTCATCCTGATCCGCCCGCCGTCCCAGTCGAACCACATCACGTTGCTCTGCGGCGAGCCGTCCGGCCGTACCGTCGCCAGGTGCGCGACGACCGGCCGTTCGAGCAGATCCACGTGGCTGGCCGGTGGCTGCGGGTCAGAAGGCATATGCGAACCCTACCCGGCCATTATCGTGGCCCTCGTGGGTGACTACGGTCGTGATCTCAAGTTCGGCTACTTCCTGGTCCCCGAGGCGGCTTCCCCGTTGCTGGCCACGGCCAGCGAGGTGGAGCGGCGCGGGTTGGACTACGTCGCCGTGCAGGACCACCCGTACCAGCGGCGCTTCGTCGACACCTGGACCCTGCTCAGCATGATCGCGGCGGTCACCGAGCGGGTGAGCCTGTTCCCCGACGTCGCCAACCTGCCGCTGCGCCCACCCGCGGTACTGGCGAAGGCCGCCGCCAGCCTGGACGTGCTCTGCGGCGGCCGGGTCGAGCTGGGCCTGGGCGCCGGCGGCTTCTGGGACGCGATCGAGGCGTACGGCGGCCGGCGCCGCACCCCGGCCGAGGCGCTCGGTGCGCTGGGCGAGGCGGTCGAGGTGATCCGGCGGATCTGGAGCGGGGAGCGCAACCTGCGCTTCGAGGGGCGGCACTACCGGCTGGCCGGCGCGCAGTCCGGGCCGGTCCCGGCGCACCCGATCGGGATCTGGCTCGGCGTGTACGGTCCCCGCGCGCTGGCGCTCACCGGGCGGGTGGCGGACGGCTGGGTACCGTCGTTCCGCGGCGACATGGCCGCCATCACCTCGATGAGCGCGACGCTGGACGAGGCGGCCCGGAGCGCGGGGCGCGAGCCGGGGCAGATCCGGCGGGTGCTGAACGTGAGCGGGCAGATCACCGACGGTGCCTCGGCGGGCGTGCTGCACGGGCCGGTGTCGCAGTGGGTCGAGGAGCTCAGCGACCTCGCGCTCGGATCCGGCTTCGACACCTTCGTCATGTGGGCCGAGGGCGACCGGCAACTGGAGCGCTTCGCCGAGGAGATCGTGCCGGCGGTCCGCACCCAGGTGGCCGCCGAACGCGGCTGATCCGCGGCTGGTCCAGCCCGGCCAGCCGGCGCGCCACGCCCCCTCGCCGGTGGTCGGAAACCACCGCGTCGATCATCTAGGGGATGTGGATGGGCAGGCTGGGCAGCGGCAGGCTCGGCAACGGCAGCTTGGGCAGCGGCAGGCTGGGCAGCGGGAGGCTGGGCAGCGGCAGCCCCGGCAGGCCACCGCCGCCGTTCGCGGTGGGGCTGTGCGCCGGCGCGCCACCGCCACCGTTGCCCGTCGCTCCCGGGGCGGGAGCCTGGGTGGGCGCGGGCGTCGGGGTGGGCGTGGCGCTCGCCGGGCCCGATGGCGTGATGCCGCTGCCCGAGACCTTCGCGGCCAGCTCGCGCACCAGCACGTCCAGGTCGGCCTGCAGCCGCTGCCTGTCCGTGGCGGCGTGCACCTTGTCGACCAGGGCCTGGGCCTGGGTGATGAGCCGGGTCGCGTCACCGTACCGATGCTGGGCGACGGCCACCCGCACCTTGCCGATCGCCTCCCGGGCGGCGAGCACGTCGGCCCGGTCCGGGTTGAGGATCTGGCTGATCGGCCACAGCGGGCTGCCGGGGGTCGCGTCGAGCGCGGCGACGAAGACCCCGCCGAGCGCGGCGATGAGCGTCAGCGACGCGGCCACCGCGAGCGCGCGGGGGCGGCCGAGCCGGCGCCGGGCGCGTACCACTGAAATGGGCACCGTCTGCCCGTCGATGGCGACCGCCGTCGCGGAGGCCGCCGCGGCCGGTGCGGCGGCCCGCACCGAGGGCAGTTCGTCGGCGAGGTCGGCGCGCCACGCGGCGAGCATCGCCGCCACCTCGTCGTCGTCCGGCCCGGGTTCACCCCGACCGAGCGCGTCGAGCAGCAGGTCGTCAGCGCGGATCCACTCGAGATCGTGGCCTTCCGTGCGTTCGGTCATGCCGGCACCTCGTCAAACGTCGTATTCGCCAGGGTACGCAGCCGGGCCAGGGCACGGGACTGGGCCACTCGTACCGCACCTGGCGACATGTCCAGCGTCCGGCCCACCTCTTCGGCGGACAGCCCGACCGCCACGCGCAGCACGACGATCTCCCGGTGCAGGTCAGGCAGGTGTCGCAGCAGCCGGGACAGCCGCCGCCCCAGGTCCCGCGCGATCGCCTGCTGCTCCGGCCCGGGTGCGCTGTCCTGGTGTTCGGCCAGCGTGTCGTCCGGCGAGACGTTGAGGTGGCGGACCGCGGCGCGCTGCGCATCAGTGATCTTGTGGGCGGCGATCCCGTAGATGAAGGCCGCGAACGGTCGACCCTGCTCGCGGAAGCGCGGCAGCGCGTTGAGCACGGCCAGGCAGACCTCCTGCGCGACGTCGTCGGCGGTGGTGTACCGGCCGCCCACCCGCCCGAGGTGTGCCCGGCAGTACCGCACGATCCCGGGCCGGAGCAGCTCAAGCAGTGCCGCGGTGGCCTCGGGGTCACCTCGGACCGCGCGCTGGACCAGATCCACCTCTGGTGCGGTCATCGCCTTGCGCCCTCCCCATGCACAGTTTCTGCACGGTAGCCGGATCGCGACGAGTTCACCACACGGGGTGTGTAACACCTCGACCCCCGCGCGCGATAGTACGCAGTACCCACGCAGCGGTCGGGCAATGCTCTAAAGCTTTAACGCTCTCAAGCTTTAAACCGATCACCGCCGCCCCACGCGCCCTCCTCCGCGCGACCGGGGGTGGCGCGCCCGGCACACCCGCCCCGCCGGCGGCCCGGTCGGCGGTGCGGGTGTGCCGGGCATCCCGGGCGTCCCGCCCGTGCGTCAGCGGCTCACCTCGGGGAAGTCGTCCAGCACCGGCCCGTCCGGGTCGAGGTACAGGTCGAACCAGTCGCCCGCGAGATCCGCCACCTGCTCCAGCGCGCCGGGCTCGACGAACAGGTGTGTGGCGCCCGGCACGACGACCAGCCGGGCCCGGTCGCCGAGCACCGCCTCGGCCTGCCGGTTCAGTTCGAGGATCGCCTGGTCCGCACCGCCGACGATGAGCAGGGTGGGCGCCCATACCTGGGCCAGGGCCTGATCGGCGAGGTCCGGGCGGCCGCCGCGGCTGACCACGGCGCGTACCGCCTCCGGGCGGCGCGCGGCCGCGGCCAGGGCCGCCGCGGCGCCGGTGCTCGCCCCGAACAGACCCAGGTTGCCGGGGTACTGCTCGGGCCTGGCCAGCAGCCAGTCGATGGCGGCGGTCAGCCGGTCGGTGAGCATCCCGACGTCGAACCGGTACCGGCCGGTCTTCGCGTCGCCCACCTCCTCCTGCTCGCTCAGCAGGTCGAGCAGCACCGTCGCGAAGCCGCAGTCCTGCAGGTGCCGGGCCACCATCTGGTTGCGCGGGCTCTGCCGGGAGCTGCCGGAGCCGTGCGCGAACAGGACCGTCCCGTGCGTCCGCCCGGCTCCCCCTACCGTGGCGGGCAGGGCCAGGTCGCCGAGCCGCACCCATACTTCCTGGTCGTGTCCGATCACAGGGCGCGTCTACCCCCGGTACCGGCGGATAAGCGAACATCCCCCGGGTAGTGGCGTGATCCGCCTACGATGCGACCAACATTCGTGACGGGGTGAGGTTGAGCGTGGGGCGGCCTGGGACGCACGCCGGCGGCGCCGTCGCCGTGCTGCTCGCCGCGGCGCTCGCGGCGGCCGGCTGCGCCCGCGCGGGGCG
>JBBWZQ010000238.1:0-7030 GCA_039649115.1 Micromonosporaceae bacterium
CCGTACCGAGCACTGGCCGGACACGCTGGCGGAGTGGCTGGAGATCTGCCACGCGGCCGGGCAGACCCGGCCGACGCCGATCCTGCTGCGCTACGACGCCGGCGGCTGGAACGCCCTGCACCGCGACCTGTACGGGGACAAGGTGTTCCCGCTCCAGGTCGTGATCAACCTGAACGACCCGGGCGTCGATCACACGGGTGGCGAGTTCCTCCTGGTGGAGCAGCGACCCCGGGCGCAGTCCCGCGGCACAGCCACCCTCATCCCCCAGGGACACGGTCTCGTGTTCACCACCCGCGACCGGCCCGTCGCCTCGGCGCGCGGCTGGTCGGCAGCGCCGGTCCGACACGGCGTGTCCACGGTCCGCTCGGGTCGTCGTCACACCCTGGGTCTCGTCCTGCACGACGCGAACTGACTCAGGACTCAGGCTCTTGCACAAGGGTAACCTTCTTGTTACCGTACTCTTCTTGTTACGGAAGCGGGTGGGCCGGCTGTGGAGCGCGAGCGTCAGCGAGCAAGCCATCAGGCTCGGCGCGCCCGCGAAGGGCGGCTGCGTCCCTTCGAGCCGGAGCCGGCATGAGCTCGCCGGGCCTCGCCGGCGATCCGTTCGAAGCCCTGGGTGACCCGAACCGCCGGGCGATCGTTGAGCTACTCGGCGCCGGCGAGCGGTCGGTACGCGAGATCGCCGAGGCGTTGCCGATCAGCCGGCCGGCCGTCTCCCGGCACCTGCGGCTGCTCAAGGACGCCCGGCTCGTGGTCGAGGAGCCGCGCGGCACCCGCCGCATCTACCGGCTGCACGACGAGGGGGTCGCCGCCGTGCAGGAGTACCTGGCCCAGGTGTGGCGGGACGCGGCGACCCGCTTCCGCCTGGTGGCGGAGAACATCCACGAGCCGGACGGGACCGAACGGTGACCGAACCCCTGCGCCTGTCGTTCCGCGTGAACTGCTCCGCCGAGCAGGCGTTCCGGGTGTGGACGGCGAGGATCTCCCAGTGGTGGCCGGCCGACCACACGGTCAGTGGGGAGCCCGGCCTGGACGTCGTGCTCGAACCCTGGATCGGCGGGCGCGTCTTCGAGCGGACGGGGGACGGCACGGAGCACGAGTGGGGTGAGGTCACCGTGTGGGAGCCGCCGCGGCGGCTGGGCTACCGGTGGCACCTGCGCCGGGACCGCGCCGACGCGACCGACGTCGAGGTCCGGTTCGTCGACGACGGGGACGCCAGCACGCGCGTGGACATCGAACACGACGGCTGGGACCGGCTGGGAGCCGGGGGACCCGACTGGCGCCAGGCCAACCAGGCCGGGTGGCGCGGTCTGCTGCCGCACTTCATCACCTTCATCCACGAGGAACGGAGCACATATGAGTAGGACCGTGGTCGTCCGGTACCGGACCCGACCCGACGCGGCCGAGGAGAACGCGCGTCTGGTCGAAGGCGTGTACGCGGCGCTCGCCGAGCTGAAGCCCGAGGATTTCCGGTACGCCACGTACCGGCTCGCCGACGGCGTCACGTTCCTCCACGTCGCGCACCACGATGAGGGCGAGAACCCGCTGGCCAGCCTGCCCGCCTTCGCCGAGTTCCAGCGTGAGCTGGCGGGTCGCTGCGTCGAGCAGCCGGTGCCGAGCCAGGCGACGATCGTGGGAGCGTACGAGTGACCGCGCCGGGCTCGGGCACCGCCGCCGACCCGTGGCAGCTGACCACGCCGCCCGGCAAGGCCGGATACCAGATGTGGCTGGACGCCGGCGCCGACCCGCCCGCCCTGGTCTGCCAGGTCGGCGGCACGCAGTTGCGCTACCACCTGCGGGCGATCGAGGACCTGCACGCGATGCTCGTCGCGCACGGCGACTGGATGCCGCTGGGCGGAGCCGACGAGCAGAAACCGGCACCGGACGGGACGGTCGAGGCGTGGGGACGCTCACCGGACAACCCGGTCGGCGGCTGGTACGGCCTGAAGAAGGGGCTGCGCGGCCGGTTCGGGGTCTACCTGCCGCCCCTGCTGGAGGCGCTCGGCAAGGCGGAGATCACGCACGAGGCGAGGAACAACCAGATGCGCGCCCGCTGAGCACGTTCCCGCGTTCGGCGTCAATCATCCCGGTACAGCGACAGGCAGACCACGTCGAGCTCGAAGCCCAGTCCCTGCCAGAACTGGTGGTCGTCGACAGCATCGACGCAGCTCTGGTACCGGACCGTGGCTGCACCCCCATCCCGGAGCCACTCGATCGCGGCATCGGCGAGCGCCTTGCTGGTCCCCTTGCCACGCTCCTCGGGCAGCACGAACAGGGATTCGATTTCCCCGAGTGTGCAGGGCAGCAGCCCGTCCCCGATGCTGAGCCGCCCGTTGACGAACCCGACGACCTTCTCACCATCGACGGCCACCAGGCAGAACGCGTCGCGGTGCCACGCCGACATGGCGAGCATCCGCGACAGGTTCCGGCGTCCCACCTGGGTGAGTGGGCCGCCGTCCTCGACCTCACGGCACATGCGGTCCCACAGACCGCCGACCGCATCGCCCTCGTGCTCGCGAATCCTTCTGATCTCCATAGCCTTCCTTCCGTCCCATTCGGCTGATGAGCGCGCTGGAACGGCAGAAGGCGGAGCCCGAGGCCACCGGGCAGCGGGCAACCTCCCACGTCAACCTGGCATGGCGTCACGATAACCGGACGGGCGACGGCAGCGCACCGGCTTTGTGCCGCAGCCGTGCGTGGTGTGGGCCGGTGGTGACACCATTACGCCATGTTTCGCAAGGTGCTCATCGCCAACCGGGGCGAGATCGCGATCCGGGCCTGCCGCGCCGCCTACGAGCTCGGCGTCCGTACC
Source organism: Micromonosporaceae bacterium (assembly GCA_039649115.1). Lineage (GTDB taxonomy): Bacteria > Actinomycetota > Actinomycetes > Mycobacteriales > Micromonosporaceae > DATEJJ01. Next base: position 2,813 of record JBBWZQ010000238.1, read on the forward strand.
GTGGCGGTGTTCCCCCGGGAGGACCGCAACTCGCTGCACCGGCTGAAGGCCGACGAGTCGTACGAGATCGGCGAGCCCGGGCACCCGGTGCGCGCGTACCTCTCGGTCGAGGAGCTGGTGAACGCGGCGCTGCGCACCGGCGCGGACGCCCTCTACCCGGGCTACGGGTTCCTTTCCGAGAGCGCGGACCTGGCGCGCGCCTGCCAGGAGGCCGGGATCACCTTCATCGGTCCCGGCGCCGAATTGCTGGCGCTGACCGGCAACAAGGCGCACGCGGTGGCCGCCGCGTCCGCCGCCGGGCTGCCGGTCCTGCCGTCCACGGCGCCCACGGCCGACATCGACGAGCTGGTCGCCGCCGCCGGGCAGATCGGCTTCCCGCTGTTCGTCAAGGCGGTGTCCGGCGGCGGCGGGCGCGGCATGCGGCAGGTCGACGATCCGGCGAAGCTGGCCGAGCTGGCCGAGGCGGCGATGCGCGAGGGCGAGTCGGCCTTCGGCGACCCGACGGTCTTCCTGACCCGCGCCGTCGTCCGGCCCCGCCACATCGAGGTGCAGGTGCTCGGCGACGGCACCGGCGAGGTGCTGCACCTGTACGAGCGGGATTGCTCGGTGCAGCGGCGGCACCAGAAGGTGGTGGAGATCGCGCCCGCGCCCAACCTGGATCCCGGCCTGCGCGACCGGATCTGCGCCGACGCGGTCGCCTTCGCCCGGCACATCGGCTACGTCAACGCCGGCACGGTCGAGTTCCTGGTGGAGCCGGACGGCGGGCACGTGTTCCTGGAGATGAACCCGCGCATCCAGGTCGAGCACACGGTGACCGAGGAGGTGACCGACGTCGACCTGGTGCAGGCGCAACTGCGGATCGCGGCCGGCGAGACCCTGGCCGGCCTGGGCCTGGCGCAGCCGGACCTCCGGCCGCGCGGCTGGGCGCTGCAGTGCCGGATCACCACCGAGGACCCGGCCAACGGCTTCCGGCCGGACACCGGGCTGATCAGCGCGTACCGGTCACCCGGCGGCGCCGGCATCCGGCTGGACGGCGGCACCACCCACGCCGGTACCACGGTCAGCGCGCACTTCGACTCGCTGCTGGTCAAGCTGACCTGCCGCGGCCACGACTTCCCCTCGGCGGTACGCCGCGCCCAGCGCGCCGTCGCCGAGTTCCGGGTACGCGGCGTGGCCACCAACATCGCGTTCCTGCAGGCGGTCCTCGCCGATCCCGACTTCCAGGCCGGCCGCCTGTCCACCGCGTTCATCGCCGAACGCCCGCACCTGCTCACCGCGCGGCCGTCGGCCGACCGGGGCACCCGGATGCTGACCTACCTGGCCGACGTGACGGTGAACCGGCCGCACGGGCCGCGCCCGGTGCACACTCCCCCGGCCGCGAAGCTGCCCGCGGTCGACGTGAGCGCCGCGCCGCCGGCCGGCTCGCGGCAGGTGCTGCTGGCGCACGGCCCGCAGGGCTTCGCCGACCGGCTGCGCGCGCAGGCCGCGGTGGGCCTGACCGACACCACGTTCCGCGACGCGCACCAGTCCCTGCTCGCCACCCGGCTGCGCACCCGGGACCTGCTGGAGGTGGCGCCCCACCTGGCCCGGCTGACGCCCCAGCTGCTGTCGGTCGAGTGCTGGGGCGGCGCCACCTACGACGTGGCGCTGCGCTTCCTCGCCGAGGACCCGTGGGAGCGGCTGGCCACCCTGCGCGCGGCCATCCCGAACGTCTGCCTGCAGATGCTGCTGCGCGGGCGCAACACCGTCGGCTACACGCCGTACCCGGCGGAGGTGACCCGGGCCTTCGTGGACGAGGCGGTGGCCAGCGGCCTGGACATCTTCCGCGTCTTCGACGCGCTCAACGACATCGAGCAGATGCGACCGGCGATCGACGCGGTGTGCGCGACCGGTACCGCGGTCGCCGAGGTCGCCATGTGCTACACCGGCGACCTGTCCGACCCGGGCGAGCGGCTGTACACACTGGACTATTACCTGCGGCTGGCCGAGCGCATCGCGGCGAGCGGCGCGCACATCCTGGCCATCAAGGACATGGCCGGCCTGCTGCGCCCGCCCGCCGCCGCCCGGCTGGTGGCCGCCCTGCGCCGCGACTTCGACCTGCCCATCCACGTGCACACCCACGACACGCCGGGCGGCCAGCTGGCGACCTACCTGGCGGCGATCGCGGCCGGCGCGGACGCGGTCGACGGGGCCAGTGCCACGCTGGCCGGCATGACCTCGCAGCCGGCGCTGTCCGCGATCGTGGCCGCCACCGACCACACCGAACACGCCAGCGGGCTGGACCTGCGGGCGGTGTGCGACCTGGAACCGTACTGGGCGGCCGTGCGGCAGCTGTACGCGCCGTTCGAGTCCGGGCTGCTGTCGCCGACCGGGCGGGTGTACCGGCACGAGATCCCCGGCGGCCAGCTGTCCAACCTGCGCCAGCAGGCGATCGCGCTGGGCCTCGGCGACCGGTTCGAGGACGTCGAGCTGACCTACGCCGCCGCCGACCGGATCCTCGGCCGCCTGGTGAAGGTGACCCCGTCCTCGAAGGTCGTCGGTGACCTGGCCCTGCACCTGGTCGGCGCGGACGTGTCCCCGGTGGAGTTCGAGGCCGACCCCGGCCGGTACGACATCCCCGACTCGGTCGTCGGGTTCCTCCGTGGCGAGCTGGGCGACCCGCCGGGCGGCTGGCCCGAGCCGTTCCGCACCAAGGCGCTCGCCGGGCGGGACGGGCGGCCCGCCGCGCCGCCGCTGACCGCAGCCGACCGCGACGCGCTGCGCGACGATCGGCGGCGTACCTTGAACCGCCTGCTGTTCCCGGGCCCCGCACAGGAGTTCGCCACCCACCGCGACGCGTACGGCGACACCTCCAAGCTGGGTACCGCCGAGTTCTTCTACGGCCTGCGGCCGGGTGAGGAGCACCAGGTCGACCTGGAACCCGGCGTCCGGCTCCTGTTCGGCCTGGAGGCCATCGGCGACACCGACGCGCGCGGGATGCGCACGGTCATGACCACGCTCAACGGCCAGCTGCGACCGGTCCGGGTGCGCGACCGGTCGGTCGCGGTGGACGTACCGGCCGCGGAGCGGGCCGAGCGCGGCAACCCGGACCACATCGCCGCGCCGTTCGCCGGCGTGGTGACCCTGACCGCGGCGCAGGGCGACAAGGTCGACGCCGGCCAGACGGTGGCCACCATCGAGGCGATGAAGATGGAGGCCGCCATCACCTCGCCGAAGGCGGCCGTGGTCAAGCGCCTGGCGATCAGCCGGGTCCAGCAGGTGGAGGGCGGCGACCTCATCATCGAGCTGGGCTGAAGCTTCGGCACGGGGTGACCGCACCCCGTGAGCTGTCCACTCAGAACACCGTGTAGCCGCCGTCGATCACCAGTACCGCACCGGTCATGAAGGCGGACGCGTCACTGGCCAGGTAGAGCAGGCTCGGGGCGATCTCCTCGGGCGTCGCGTACCGCTGCATGGGCGCGTCGTCGATCCAGTGCCGGCGGAACTCGGGACGGTCGACCGGCGCCATCTCGGTCTTGACGTAACCGGGCGCCAGCGCGTTGACCCGGATGCCCAGCGGGGCCCACTCGGCGGCGAGGGACTTCGTGAGCTGGTGTACCGCCGCCTTGGACGCGTTGTAGGCCGGCTGCCACTGCGGGCGGTTCACGATCTGCCCGGACATGGACCCGATGTTGACGATCACACCTCCGCCCGCGCCGATCATCTGCTCGCCGAAGACCTGGCAGCCGTGCCAGACGCCGTTCACGTTGACCCGCATCACCTCGTCCCACTCATCCTCGGTCACCTCGAGCGCCGGCCGATGGATGCAGATGCCGGCGTTGTTGACCAGCACGTCGACCTGCCCCAGTTCCCTCGCGATCTGCTGGGCGACCGCCACGACGGACCCTCGGTCGACCACATCGGCGCGAAAGGCGCTGGCCCGGACGCCCGCAGCGGTCAGCTCGTCGACAACCGTGCTGCTCGCCGCGGCATCGCGCGCCACGATGGCGACGGTCGCGCCGGCCTCCCCGAGCGCGTGCGCGAAGGCACGACCCAGGCCGCGGTTCCCTCCGGTGACCACGGCGACCTTGCCGTCCAGGCGAAAGCTGTCCAGGACTGTCATCGGCTGAGAGTTGCACAGGGTGGCGGCATGGAGCAGGGCGGCGAGGCCCGACAGAGGGGTCCCGCCGCCCTGATCCGTCAGTGGCCGCCGTGCCCGTGGCCGCCGTGCCCGTGGCC
>JBBWZQ010000115.1:0-12023 GCA_039649115.1 Micromonosporaceae bacterium
ACAAGAAGAAGATCAATGGTGAGATCGCGAAGACGGACAAGACGTATGTGGCCGGGGCGATCAAGTTCGGTGCGGACCACACCTCGACGCTGCCGATGGTCGAGGAGCAGTGGCAGGACGGCAAGAGCGTGGTGGTCGCGCCGAAGGACCGGGCCACCGCACAGATCATCTTCCCGCTGCCCGCGAGCTGAGCCAGGACCGGTGTGGCCGGGCGGCGACCGCTGCCCGGCCACACCGTGAGCTTTGAGGAAGGAGCGTGCGGCCATGCGGGTACGCCGGGTGGTCACCGGCCACGACCCGGCCGGCCGGGCGGTGGTGGCCAGCGACTCGCCGGTACCGCGGAGCCACGACCTCGAACACATCCCCGGTATGGGCTCCGCGATGGTCTGGGCCACCCGACCCGGCGAACCGATCCGGCTGGGCGGCGCGGACCCGACTCCCGGCGTACGCAGCCAGGTACCGGAGCCCGGCGGCACCTGCTTCGTCGTGGTGCGCTTCCCGCCCGACTCGGTGTTCGGCGACCCCGGCTTCGACCGCGCGGCAGCCGAGGCGGAGCAGCGCGTCGTGTCACCCGGCCTGGCGGAGCTGTTCGAGCGCGACGAACCGGGCATGCATGCCACGGCCACGGTCGACTACGCGGTCGTGCTGGACGGCCGGATCTGGCTCGAACTCGACGACGGGAAGCTGGTCGAGCTGGGGCGGGGCGACACGGTGGTGCAGAACGGCACCCGGCACGCCTGGCGCAACCTCGGCACGCAACCCGCCACCCTGGCCGTGGTCATGGTCGGCGCGGGCCGATCCGGTTGCTGAGCACGCCGATGCCGGCCACCTCCAGTTCGACGAGGTCACCGGGGCGCAGCCAACGCCCGTCGCCGTGTTCCAGGATGCAGCCGGTGCCGACCGTACCCGAGCCGAGGACGTCGCCCGGCCGCAACTCGGTGTTGCGGGCGGCCTGGGCCAGCAGCGCCGGCCACGGGTGGTACAGGTCGGCGAGGTTGCCCCGGGACCGTTCCTCGCCGTTGACCCGCGCCACCATCGCGGCCGTGGCACCGTCGAACTCGTCGACGGTGACGAGCACCGGCCCGAGGCTGGTGGCGAAGTCCTTGCCCTTGGCCGGTCCGAGTCCCACGCGCGTCTCCAGACGCTGCAGGTCCCGGGCCGACCAGTCATTCATGACGGTGAACCCGGCGATGGCGCCACCCGCGCCGATGACGGCGGCGACCTCCAGCTCGTAGTCCAGTTCGGCGGTGCCGTCCGGATAGGCCACCGTCGCGTCCGGGCCGACGACGGCCGCCGGGTTGGTGAAGTAGAAGACCGGGATCTGGTACCACTCGGACGGCACCTGCGCGCCACGCCGGGCCCGGGTGGTGGCCACGTGGGCCTCGAAGGCGAAGAAGTCGCGTATCGAGGGGGGCCGCGGGACCGGTGCCAGCAGGTGCACGTCCGCGAGGGGGAGGGCCGGTCCGGGGTCGGCCGGCCACCGGTCGGGATCGGCGAGGTGGTCGAGCAGCGTGGGCGCGGCCAGCCGCCGTACCGTGGCACCGTCCAGGCGGCCCGGCCCGGCGGGTCCGCCGGCGCGCGGACGGAACGTGCACAGCCTCACAAGTGCCTCCCAGTTTGTCCACGATGCAGCACATCGCGCCCTCATCGCAGAACACTATGGGTCGACGTTTGAGTTTCGTCAACGTCACGCAGGAGCGCCTGAGCAGTATTGACAAGCCATGGAGCGCCTCCCTACTGTCTCGCCATACGGCTAGTACAGACCGTATCCCGGAACACATGGAGGTGACCGGCCCATGCCCCTGACCGAGCCCGCGACGGGACTCGTGTTCGTCGAGCTCAGCCATGAGTGGGGCGCGCACACTCCGGTCTTTCCCGGTTACCGCGACATCCTCGTGCAGCGGGTCTCCACGCACGGCGCACACGGCGTGCTCAGCCAGCGCTACGTGACCGTGATGCACCACGGCACCCACGTCAACGCGCCGCTGCACCTGGTGCAGGGCGGCGCCGGCATCGGGGAACTGCCGCTGGACCGGTTCTTCGGCACCGGCGCGGTGCTGTCGGTGCCCAAGGGGGAGTGGGAGTACATCGAGCCCGCCGACCTGGCGGCCGCCCGGCCGGCGGTAGGCGAGGGCGACATCGTCCTGATCAACACGGGTTGGCACCACGGGTACGGCGACAACATGGAGTATTTCGGCCACGGCCCGGGCCTGTCCGAAGCCGCCGCCCGGTGGCTGGTGGCGCGCGGCGTGAAGCTGGTCGGCATCGATACGCCGACCGTGGACCACCCGCTCGCGACCACGCTCGCCCGCCGCCACCGCGGCATCGGTCCGCTGATCGTCGAACTGCCCCGCCGGTACCGGCAGCGCACCGGCCGGCAGCCGGTCGAGGACTTCCCGGACTGGAACCCGGCGCACCGGACGCTGCTGCGCGCGGGCATCCCCACCATCGAGAACGTGGGCGGCGAGGTGGACTCCGTCAACGGCAGGCGCTGCGCGTTCCAGGCGTTCCCCTGGGACTGGCCGGAGGGCGACGCCTGCGTGGTCCGGCTGGTGGCCATCCTCGACCCCGCGGGCGGCTACCGACTGGAGAGTGGCGTGTGACAACCGACGGCCTGCGCTTCCACAGCCTGAGCCACCGCTGGGGGCACAACATGCCACAGTGGCCGTCCACCTCGGCCACCGTGCTGGCCATCACCCGGCTGCACTACCACGCGATGCACGACTTCTGCACCCAGGAGTGGGACGGCATCATGCACCGCGGCACGCACATGGACGCGCCGGTCCACGTGACCGCCGGCCTGCCGTACCTGGACAGCTTCGAGCTGTGGCGGTTCTTCGGTACCGGGGTCGCGGTGTCCGTCCCGAAGGGGAAGTGGGGCGTGATCACCCCGGACGATCTGGAGCGCGCCCGGCCGGAAATCCAGCCGAACGACATCGTGATGATCAATACTGGAAGCCACCGCAACTGGGGCGACAACGACACCTACTTCGCCTACTCGCCCGGGCTGTACAAGGAGGCGGCGGAGTGGCTGGTGCAACGGCGCGTGAAGCTGGTCGGCATCGACGTGCAGTCCAACGACCACCCGCTGGGCACCAAGATGGTCACCCACGGGCCGGGGCCCTCGCACCCGCACCTGGAGGACGAGTACCGCGCGGAGACCGGCCGCGAGGTGCTGGCGGACTTCCCGCACTGGGAGCCGTCGCACAAGGCGATGCTGGGTGCCGGCATCCCGGCCGTCGAGAACGTGGGCGGGGAACTGGACGCGGTGACCGGCAGACGCTGCACCTTCATGGTGTTCCCGTGGCGGCTGCGCGACGGCGACGGCTGTTCGGTGCGCATCGTCGCGGTGGTCGACCCGGAGCAGCGGTTCCGGATCCCGACGGGGGCGCCGGCATGACGGACTACCCGATGTCCCTGTTCGACGTCTCCGGCCAGGTCACGGTCATCACCGGTGCCTCCGGTGCGCTGGGCCGGGTGGTGGCGGTCGCGCTCGGCGCGCTGGGCGCCAAGCTGGTGCTGGCCTCCGGCTCGGTCGACGGGCTGGAGGAGGTCGCCGAGCAGGCCCGGGCGGCCGGCGGCACCGTGGCGACCCTGGTGCGCCGGCCCGACTCGCTCCAGGACGCACAGGCCATTGTGGACACCGGGATCAGCCGGTTCGGCGCGGTGGACTCGGTCTTCGTCGCGTCCGGGTACAACAAGCCCGCGCCGATCGTGGACATGGCCTACGCGGACTGGCAGGCCGTGATGGACGCCAACGTGCGCGGGCCGTGGTTTCTGGCCAAGGCATTCGGTACGCACGCCATCGGGCGGGCGCGGGCGGAGGCGGCGGCTGGCGGCGGCGGGCACGCGCCACCTTCTCAGCGCCGCGGCGGCCGGGGCCGGATGGTCCTGGTCTCCTCGGTACGCGGCCGGCACGGCTCGCCGTCCGGGTACACCGCGTACTGCACGTCCAAGGGGGCGGTCGACGCGCTGACCAAGACGCTCGCCACCGAGTGGGGCCCGCACGGGATCAACGTGAACGCGATCGCGCCCACCGTCTTCCGGTCCACGCTCACCGAATGGATCTACGCGGACACCGAGGCGGGTCGCGTCACGCGCGAGCGCAACCTGGAGCGCATCGCGATGAAGCGCCTCGGCGAGCCCGAGGACTTCGTGGGCATCTCGCTCTACCTGCTGTCCGCCGCGTCCGACTTCGTCACCGGCCAGATCATCTACGTGGACGGGGGGTACACGGCGGGATGACGCAACGGGTGGCGGTCGTCGGCGGCGGGGTGATGGGGGCGGGCATCGCCCACGTCTTCCTGTCCTGCGACCTGAGCGTCTCGGTGTACGACCCGGACCCGGCCGTGCTCGGCTCGCTCCCGGCCCGACTGCGCACCGGCCTGGACCTGCTGGACGTCCCCGCCGGTCCGGCGCTGGACCGGCTGACGGTGGCCGGCGACCTGGCCGGCGCGGTGGACGGCGCGCACCTGGTGATCGAGGCCGGTCCGGAGCACCTCGCCGTCAAGCGGCAGATCTTCGCCGACCTCGACCGGTTGACCCCATCGACCGTTGTTCTCGCGAGTAACACGTCGGCCATCCCGATCGGGGACATCGCCCGGGACGTCCGGCGCGCCGGGCGGGTCATCGGTACCCACTTCTGGAACCCGCCGTACCTGGTACCGCTCGTCGAGGTGGTACAGGCGCCGGCGAGCGACCCGGACTGTATACAGTGGACGATCGAGCTGCTGGGCCGGGCCGGGATGAAGCCGGTACACGTGCGCAGCGACGTACCGGGCTTCGTGGGCAACCGCCTGCAGCACGCGCTCAAGCGCGAGGCGATCGCGCTCGTCGCGGACGGGGTGTGCGACGCGGAGACGGTCGACACGGTGACCCGCTTCGGGTTCGGCGCCCGGCTGGGCATCGTCGGCCCGCTGGAACAGGCCGACCTGAGCGGCCTGCGGCTCACCCTGGCCATCCACGAGGTACTCATGCCGTCGCTGGACCGCACCGCCGTCGCGCACCCGTACCTTGTGTCCAAAGTGGAGCGTGGCGAGACCGGCGCCGCCGCCGGGCGCGGGTTCCGCGACTGGGCGGCCGGCGAGGCGCAGGCCCGGCGGGCCGAAATCACCCGGGAACTGGTCGCGGCCGCCCGCCGCAGAACTGGGGGTATCTGATGAGACTTGCCGGCAAGGTGGCCCTGGTGACCGGGGCGGGCAGCGGCATCGGCCGCGCCGCCGCGCTGCGCCTGGCCGAGGAGGGCGCTCTGGTCGCCATCACCGACCTGGATCCCGAGCGCCTGGAGGAGACCGCGAAGATGGTCGGCGGTGCGGTCGTGAGCGTGGCCGGCGACGCGGTCGATCCGGCCACCGTCGACGCGCTCGCCAGCCAGGCGGTCGACCGGTTCGGCCGGATCGACGCGCTGCTCAACAACGTCGGCATCGTGGTTCTCAAGTCGCTGCTCGACACCACGCCGGCCGACTTCGACCGGCTCATGCACGTCAACTGCCTGTCCCAGTTGCTCGCCATCCAGCGGGTGGTGCCGGAGATGCGCCGGGCCGGCGGCGGGTCCATCATCAACGTCGCGTCCGTCGGCGCGCTGGTCGCGCTGCCCAACGTGAGCGCGTACTGCGCCTCCAAGTCGGCGGTTCTCGGGCTGACCCGGTCGGCGGCGTACGAGTTCGCGCCGGACATCCGGTGCAACGCGATCTGCCCGGGCGGCGTGGACACCCCGATGGCCACCGAGCACATGGCCAGCTTCGTCGACAAGGAGGAGGCCGGCCGCCGGCTCACCGGGCGGCAGTTGCTCAAGCGGTACGCCCAGCCGCGGGAGATCGCCGACGTGGTGGTCTTCCTCGCCAGCGACGAGTCCTCGTTCATGACCGGCGCGGTGGTCCCGGTCGACGCCGGGCACAGCACGTGGTGACGGTGGACGCCGCGGCCGTGGCAGCCGCGCCCGAGTGGCAGGACGGGATCGAGGTGCCCGGTCCCGGCCGGATCCGGGTCGCCGCGGTGGACCGGCTCGGCGGCGTCACGCCCGAGATGATCGACTGGTGGTTCGGCCGGATGGATCGGGAGACCTACCACCGGTTCCACCCGGTGGACCACCGGAAGTTCGCGTGGGTACGCGGCAAGGAGCCGGGGCGGTACGTGGGCGCGACGCACCTGACGTACCACTGCTACGGCGGGCCGCCCAGCCCGGTGCTGCGTACCGAGATCACCTTCCTGCCACCCCCGGAACTGCCCGACATCGCCGTCTGCGCCGTGGTGCACGCGCTCGACGAACAGGACCGGCCCCAGCCCGGGGAGGTGGCCCGGTTCGTGCACGTCGCCAGGCGCACCGGGTACGGCACCGAACTGCGCAGTTGCTGGTGGCTCACGGTCGGCGAGGACACCGACCGGGACCTGGTGACCAAGGGGCGGCTGCGGCACGTACACGAAGAGTTTGCCTATCTGACCGGCTTCCTCCCGGCGCTCTACCGCGAAGAGGCTGTGTCGTGACCGGGCGCACCGAGCGGAGCGAGGGCCACGAGGGCACGACGAAGGGGACACGCCCATGACGCTGCGCTTCGCCGCCAACCTCTCGTTGCTGTGGGCGTCGTCGCCGCTCGCCGAGCGGTTCGCGCGGGCGGCCGATGCCGGATTCTCCGCGGTGGAGATGTGGTGGCCCGGCGACGCGGCCGCCCGGCAGCTGCCCGACCTGGTCAGCCGGTCGGGTCTGCGGCTTGCTCTGCTCAACTTCGACGCCGGCGACATGGCGGCCGGGGACCGCGGCCTGGCCGCCGACCCGGCCCAGGCGGGCCGGCTGCGGGCGAATGTCACCATGACGCTGCCCATCGCCCGCGACTGCGGATGCCAGCGGCTGAACCTGCTGGTCGGCCTGCGCCAGGGGAACCAGCCGCTGGTGGACCAGATCCGGCTGGCCCGGCAACACGTCGCCTGGGCGGCCGACCGGGCGGCCACGATCGGGGCGAGCGTCATGATCGAGGCGGTGAACACCGCCGAGAACGGCCCGTACCTGCTCACCACGACCGCCGCGGCGGCGCAGTTCATCCGCGCCGTGGACCGGCCCAACGTGCGGCTGCAGTACGACGCCTATCACATGCAGCGCATGGAGGGGAACCTCGCCACGACCATCGACGCCCACTGGCCGCTGATCGGGCACATCCAGATCGCCGACTGCCCCGGCCGCAACGAACCCGGCACCGGCGAGATCAACTACGCGTTCCTGCTCGACCACATCGACCGCAAGGGTTACCAGGGCTACATCGGGCTGGAGTACCGGCCGTCCACCGGCGACGCCGACAAGTCCTTCGGCTGGCTGGACGCCATGGGATTGGCACGGGGCGGGCGCAGCCCGAGCCCGGGTGTGGCGCAGGCGGGCACGCCGCCGGATCCACCGGGGGCGTCGTGACCGAAACAGTGGGGTTCATCGGGCTCGGCGTGATGGGTCGCCCGATGGCCGAGAACCTGCTCGCCGCCGGCGTCCCCCTGGTGGTCGCCAACCGCAGCGCCGCCGCCCGCGATGTCCTGGTCGAGCGCGGTGCGGTCGCCGCCGGCTCCGCGGCCGAGGTCGCGGCGAGGGCCGGCGTCGTGGTCACCATGCTTCCGGACGACCCTGCGGTACGCGAGGTCGTGGCCGGCCAACTGCTGCCCGCCGCCAGGCCCGGCTCGTTGATCATCGACATGAGTACCGTGTCGCCCGCGCTCAGCCGGGAGCTCGACGAGCTGGCCACGGCGCGTGGCGTGGCGATGCTGGACGCTCCGGTCAGCGGCGGGGACGTGGGCGCCCGCAACGGGACCCTGTCCATCATGGTCGGCGGCCGGGCGGCGGACCTGGACCGGGCCCGGCCGCTGCTGTCGATCCTCGGCGGCAGCGTGGTGCACGTCGGGCCGGCCGGCACCGGCCAGGTGGTCAAGGCCTGCAACCAGGTACTCGTCGCGGTGACCATCGCCGGCGTCAGCGAGGCGCTGGTCCTGGCCGCCCGGCACGGCGTCGCCGCGGCCACCGTGCTCGACGTCCTGTCCGCCGGCCTGGCCGCCAACCGGGTGATGGAGGTACGCCGGGACAACTTCCTCGAGCACCGGTTCACCCCCGGGTTCCGCGTCGACCTGCACCACAAGGACCTGGAGATCGCGCTGTCCAGCGCCGGCCTGGTGAACGTGCCGATGCCGCTGGCCGCCCTCAGCCAGCAGTTGCTGCGCCAGCTGCGCGCCGCCGGGCGGGGCGGCGAGGACCACTCCGCCATCCTGGCCGCCGTGGAGGCGCAGGCGGGCCTCCGAAAGGGATGATCATCGGATGAACCTGCCCGGTGCCTACGAGCTCGTCAACGCCCTCATCGCCGGCGTGCTGCTCGGCGGCCTGTTCGCCGTCACGGCGCTGGGGCTGTCCCTGGTCTTCGGCGTCATGCGCCTGATCAACCTGGTACACGGCGAGCTGATCGTCCTCGGCGCGTACCTGTCCCTGGAACTGATCCGGCGCACCGGGCTGGATCCGCTGCTGACCATCCTCGTGGTGGCGCCGGCGCTGTTCATCATCGCCGTGCCGATCCAGCGGCTGCTGCTGGAACCGTTGCAGGCCAAGGGTCCGGAGCCGGCGCTGCTCACCACGTTCGGCCTGTCCGTCATCGCGCAGAACGTGTTCATCCTGATCTGGTCGGGCGACACGCAGACGCTGAAGGCGGGCTACGCCACCGACTCGCTGAAGATCTTCGGCATCCACGTACCCGTCATGTACCTCATCTCCTTCGGCATCGGGCTGGCGCTGTGCGGTGCCGTCCACGTCCTGGTGCAGCGCACCGGCCTCGGCCGCGCCATCCGGGCCAGCTCCGAGGACCCCGAGGCCGCGGCGGCGCTCGGCGTGGACGTGCCGAGGGTCCGGATCTTCGTGTACGGACTGGCCGCCGCGTGCGCGGCCGTCGGCGGTGTCCTGCTGGGCACCACCTTCGACTTCACCCCCACCACCGGCCTGACCTACCTGCTGACCGGGTTCGTCGTCGTGGTTCTCGGCGGCCTCGGCTCCGTCAAGGGCACCCTGCTCGGTGCCCTCCTGCTCGGCGTCGTCGAGAGCGTCGGCGGCGCCTTCGTCGGCGACGGCTACCGCGACTTCATCGGCTTCGTGGCCTTCCTGATCGTCCTGTCCATCCGGCCGCAGGGCCTCTTCGGAAGGGTGGCGGTGCAATGACCCGGCACCGGTTGGCCGCCCTCGTCGCGCTGGGCGTGCTGGCGGTCGCGCTCGCCCTGGGGCCCGGCTGGGCCACCGACTACTGGCTGCTGGTCGGGTTCGAGGTGGCACAGCTCGCGGCACTCGCCCAGGGGTGGAGCATCCTGGCCGGGTTCGGCGGCGTGGTGTCGCTGGCGGTGGCCGCCTTCGTCGGCGTGGGCTCGTACGCGACCGCGAAGCTGTCCGCCGCGGCCGGCCTGGGACTGGTGCCCGGCGTGCTGGCCGGCGGGCTGTTCGCCGTCGCGTTCGCGCTGTTGGTCTCGGTACCGATGTTCCGCTTCCGCGGCCTGTACTTCACCATCGGTTCGCTCGTGCTCGCCTCGGCCCTGGCCCTGTTCATGTCCAACTACAACGGCCTGGGCGGCAACCAGGGGATCACCCTGTCCGGCACCGCACCCAGCATCGGCGCCGCGTACGAGCTGTCGCTCGCGATCGCCGCCGTGGCCGTCGGGTCGGCGGCCTGGATCGCCCGCAGCCGGCTCGGGCTCGGGCTGATGGCCATCCGGGACGACCAGGACGTCGCCGAACGGGTGGGTGTCGCCACGTTCCGCACCAAGCTGGCCGCCTTCGTGCTCGCGGCGTTCATCATGGGCCTGGTCGGCGGGGTACAGGCCCAGCGCGTCGGGTACGTCGAGCCGGCCGGCTCCTTCGCGCTGAGCTGGACCATCGAGACCATCAACGCCGCCATCATCGGCGGGGTCGGCACGATCGTCGGCCCGGTGCTGGGCGCGGCCGTGTCGGTGGCGCTGTCCGAACGGCTGGCCAACTACCCGGAACTGCACGTCGCACTCATCGGTGGGCTGCTCATCCTCATCATCAGGGTGGCACCCGACGGTGTCTGGGGCGCCGCGCAGCGGCTGCTGCCGCGCACTCGCCGCCGCGCCCGGCCGGGTGCGCCCGAGCAGCCCGCCGCGGAACCCGTCACCACCGCGCCTGGCGCGCCACGGGTGATGACCGAGGCCGGCCGGGTGCTGCTGCGCGCGGACGGCGTGGGCAAGACCTACGGCGGCGTCCGCGCCGTCGACGGGGTGGACCTCGAGCTGCGCGCCGGCGAGGTGCTCGGCGTCGTCGGCCCCAACGGCGCCGGGAAGAGCACGCTGATCGGCCTGCTGTCCGGGGCGCTGGGCGGCGACGGGCGGGTGGAGCTGTTCGGCGAGGACGCGACCGGGCTCGGCGCGGCGGTCCGGGCCCGGCGGGGCATCGGCCGCACCCACCAGGTACCCCGGCCGTTCGCCGGGTTGACCGTGATGGAGAACCTCATGGTCGCCCAGATGCACGGGGCGGCCAAGGGCAAGCGGGCGGCGCGCGCCGAGTGCCGCCGCATCCTCGCCCGCTGCGACCTGCTGGAGTTCGCCGGCGTACCAGCCTCCGAGCTGGGCCTGTTGCGGCTCAAGCGGTTGGAGCTGGCCCGGGCGCTCGCGGTGGCGCCGCGGATCCTGCTGCTCGACGAGATCGGCGCCGGCCTGGTCGAGAACGAGCTGCGCGAGCTGATCAGCCTGATCCGGTCACTGCGCGACGAGGTCGACGCGATCCTGATCGTCGAGCACGTGCTCGACGTCATCCGGGAATGCTGCGACCGCCTCGTCGTCCTGGACCGCGGCCGCGTCCTGGTGAGCGGCAACCCGGCCGAGGTGCTGCGCGACGAGCAGGTGGCCACCGTCTATCTCGGTACCTCCGGCGGGCAGGAGGTGGCCCCGCCCCGCAGCCGCGCCGCCCGTACCGACCGGCCGGTCCTCGACGTCAAGGGCGTCGCCGCGCAGTACGGGGCCTTCCGCGCCCTGCACGACGTGTCCTTCCAGGTCGGTGCCGGCGAGGTGCTGGCACTGCTCGGCTCCAACGGCGCCGGCAAGACGACCACCGCCCGTACCCTCAGCGGGATGCTGCCCACCAGCCAGGGCGAGATCTGGTTCGACGGCCGGCGGGTGGACGGCCGCCGCGCGCACGAGGTGGTGCGCCTGGGCATCGCGCACTGCATGGAGGGCCGGCGCATCTTCGCCGACCTCACGGTCGAGGAGAACCTCCTCCTCGGTGCCCGCAACACGACCTCCACCCCGGAGCGCCGGCGCCGGCTGGACGAGGTGTACGCGCTCTTCGAGGCGCTGCGCGAGCGGCGCGCCAACTCCGGCGCGGCGTTGTCCGGCGGCCAGCAGCAGATGCTCGCGATCGGCCGGGCACTGATGGCCGCGCCCCGCCTGGTCATCTTCGACGAGATCTCGCTCGGCCTGGCCCCCATCATGGTGGACCGGCTCTACCAGGCCCTCGCCGAGATCAACGGTACCGGCGTCGCCATGATCGTCATCGAGCAGAACGTGGAGCGGGGCCTGGCGCTCGCCGACCACGTCGCCGTCCTGGAAAAGGGCCGGATCGCCCTGACCGGCACCCCCGCGGACATCCGGCGCGACGAGCGCCTGGTATCCCTCTACGTCGGCGAGGCCAAGGGAACCGTCCCCTGACCCGCCCACCCCGGCGCCGTCGCGCCCTGACCGGCTCGGGTTCGGCACCCTCACCTTTCAGCCGGCAGGCGTCCGTCCGGCCCGCGCCAGGGGTGTACAGCGCGGGCCGGGGTCTACAGTGGACGGATCAGGGGTAGCTGACCACGTTCACCGGTACGGTGGCGGTGCCGGTGGCAGCCCCGCCGGTGGTGTTGATGACGTGGTCGATGGTTCCGTTGCCGCCCAGGGAGACGGTCAACAGGTCGTGGAACCGCACGCCGGCGTTGTTCGGTGCCTCGAAGCCCCGGTCGGCGTGGATCGACGGGTTCACGTTGAAGTAGCAGTAGCTGCCCAACCCCCAGGCCTCGTGGCTGGTGACGGTGTCG
>JBBWZQ010000132.1:0-29987 GCA_039649115.1 Micromonosporaceae bacterium
GTCCTCTCCGGCCCCGTCCTCTCCAGCCCCTTCCTCCCCGCCCCCGTCCTCTCCGCCCCCGTCCTCTCCGGCCCCGTCCTCTCCAGCCCCTTCCTCCCCGGCCTTGCCGCCCGACAGCGGGCTGCCCCGCCGGAACGAGCCGGTGGCCGCCTGGCGGGTCGTGGTGACCGCCGACCGCGAGTACCACACGCGCATGCAGGCCGTGGCGGTGCCCGACGCCGCGCCGGTCCAGTTCCCCGCCTTCTGCCCGGAGCGCCGCTTCGCGCTGCCCAACCAGCAGGTGCTCATCGGCCGGCGCAGCCGCTCCCGCGGCATCGAGCCGGACATCGACCTGACCGGGCCGCCCGAGGACGCCGCCGTCTCGCACGCGCACGCGCTGCTGGTCGCGGTGCCCGAGGGCTGGGCCGTGGTGGACCTGGACTCGGCGAACGGCACGTACGTGAACGACGGCACCGACCCGATCGAGGCGAATGTGCCGGTACCGGTGGGCGACGGGGACCGCATCCACCTCGGCGCGTGGACCACAATGACCCTGCGGCTCCAGGCCTGAGCCATCCGGCGGCGACCGCGCTCCGAACCCCTTGGTGTCGGATGTGGACTGGCGTGTCGAAAGGCTGGTGCAGATGACTCCGCCGCGGGACAGCCCCCGCCATCTCGGCTCCGTGCCGGCGCCCGGTAGCGCCGCGCCGGAGCTCGACGACCTGCTCAGGCGGGTGGCGCGGGGCGACGAAGCGGCCTTCGGGGCGCTGTACGACCAGGTGGCTCCCCGGGTCTTCGGCCTGGTCAAGCGGGTGGTCCGGGACTCGGCCCAGGCCGAGGAGGTGACCCAGGAGGCGCTGGTCGAGGTGTGGCGCACCGCCGCGCGGTACGACGCGTCCAGGGGGTCGGCCGCCGGCTGGCTGTTCACGATCGCCCGCCGGCGCGCGATCGACCGGGTGCGCTCCGAGCAGGCCGCGGCCGACCGGATCCGGCGCACCGCCACCCAGGAGGTGCCCTTCGACGAGGTGGTCGAGGAGGCCACCGCGCGGGTGGAGCAGCAGCAGGTGCGGCGGTGCCTCAAGGGCCTGACCGAGCTGCAGCGGGAGGCGATCACGATGGCCTACTACGGCGGGCACACGTATCGCGAAGTTGCCGAGCTGCTCGACACCGCGCTGCCGACGATCAAGACGCGCACGCGGGACGGGTTGATCCGGCTGCGTGACTGTCTTGGGGTGAGCTTCGGATGAGCCCCGAGGTGCACACGCTCGCCGGCGCGTACGCGCTGGACGCGGTCAACGACATCGAGCGGGCCGAGTTCGCCCGGCACATGGCGCAGTGCCCCGCCTGTGCGCAGGAGGTCGCCGAGTTGCAGGCGACCGCCGCCCGGCTGGCCGACATGGTCGCCGTGGCGCCGCCGGCCTGGATGCGCGGCGCGGTGCTGGGCCAGATCGGGCAGACCCGGCAGGTCGGGCCGTGGCGCCGCGACGCCGGGGCACCCGCCGGGCAGGCGCGGTGGCGGCGGGTGGCCGTGGCTGTCGCGGCGGCCGTGGTGGTCGCGGCCGGCGCCGGCACCTTCGCGGTGCAGGAGGAGCATCGGGTACGCGACGCGCGCGCGGCGGCGGCCGAGGCGAGCACGATCGCGGCGGTCCTGGGCGCCCGAGATGCGCGGGTGCGTTCCGAGCCGGTGACCGGCGGTGGCCAGGTGAAGGTGGTGGTCTCCGACGCGCTGCGCGAGGGCGTCGCGGTCCTGTCCGACCTGCCCACGCTGGCCGCCGGCCACTCGTACCAGCTCTGGCTGCTGCCGCCCGGGCAAACCGTCAACGTCGGCGTGCTGCGGTCCGGCACCGGCCGGCAGTTGTTCACCGACCGGCACGGCGCCCCCACCTTCGCCGTCTCCGAGGAGCAGGTGACCACACCGGTGACAACGCCGGGCACGGTGGTCCAGAAGGTCCCGCTGCTGTGATCAGCTCCGGCTCACGTGGTGCCCAGGCGCCCACGATCCGCCAGATCATGGTCGTTCCTACCGGCTCCAGCGTGTACAGCCGACCACGATCCACTGCCGACCGTGATCGCGGCCACCCACGCGCTCTCGCGGCCGGACCGTGATGCTGTCCGCGCCCTTCCAGCCGACGCCGCCCTTGAAGACCGGCCCGAGGATGTCGTCCGGGTTGATGCTGCCGCACGGCCCGGCTCCGCGCGGATCGGTCTCGTTGAACACCCGCCCAGTGATGCCGGCGTGGTTGAGCGCCCGGGTCGCGGCCACCGGGTCGACCAGGTCGTGTGCGGTGAAGGTGACGCTGCCATGACCGGATCGCCCAGTCCGGGCTGGCACAGGCATCAGATCCACCGACTGCGTTTCGTCGATGCGGCTGCTGGAGCGGGGTTGATTGTGCTCTTGTGCCCAATCGACTACTACACCTTGACGCGCCAGACGGCGGGCAACCAGGATGAACGGGCGTCGCAACTCTCCGCAACCAGCAGGACAGGGAGGCCGCCATGTACCTGACGTTGATCGGCAAGGACCCGGATTCCAACCCGACCGGCTCACCGACTGTCTACCGGACAGATCACGGGAGCCGGGTAGTACAGGGCTGGGTCGTCACAGACCCTGACGCGCTCGCGCACATGGACATCCCGGAGGGTGAAACGTGTGTCGAGATCCCCGACAGGATGCTTCAGTTCTTTGCCGAGAAATGATTTCCATAAGTGAAGCGGATTTCGGAAAGCTGCTGACCACCTTCGAGCGCTCCTCCGATCACCTGGAAATCCGCGACGCCTACGGCACGGCCGTGGAGCTGCCGCACATGGCCAGATGGGCGGCGGGGGAACCCGACGACTTGGCGTGGCTACAAGGGTGGTGCGACACGTTGCGCTGGCATCTCGCGGCCGGCAGAACTGTACGCCGCGCACGCATCGCGTCGGAGCCGCTCAGCGATTATCAGCGGTGGTCGTACAGCATCGCCCACCCGATGGTCGAGGCTGGCGAAGACATTCGCTGGGTGCCGCGCCGGCTGGTGTCGTCCATTGCCATGCCGGGCAACGACTTCTATCTGTTCGATGACCGGTTAGTGGTGTTCTTGCTGTACGCGGGCAACGGCCTGGCGGTAGACCGCGCAACTACCACCGACCCGGCCGACATCAAGCTCTGCCGTTCGGCCTTTGACGCCGTCTGGCGGCTGGCCATCCCGCACCGTGACTACAAGCCCGTCTAGCGCCGCCCGCCAGGCACAGGAAGCTCTGGGCGTCCGCCTCCGTGAGCTGCGCAAAGATGCCGGCTTCACGGGGCGGACGCTCGCGGCGGCAACCGGCCAGCATTTCACTCGCGTGAGCAAGATCGAGCATGGGGTACAGCCGCCAAGCGATGCCGACATCCGCGAGTGGTGCCGGGCCTGCGGCGCCGAAGACCAAATCCCGGACTTAATCGCCACCCTGCGCGCCGTTGAATCGGCGTACCTTGAGTTTCGCCGCCAGGCCCGCTCCGGCGTGAAGCGCGTACTCGGCGCTCATACCGCTTCCCTCTACGAACAAACCTCATTGTTTCGCATCTACGAGCACAACGTGATACCGGGATTGTTCCAGACCGCCGACTACTCGGCGGCCATGCTGTCGTTTTGGATTGACTTCCTGGAAACACCGAACGACCTTGACCAAGCGGTGGCCGTCCGCATTGAGCGCCAGAGGGTGATTTACCAGCGGGGCAAGCGGTTTGCCGTGGTACTCGAAGAACAAGCGCTGAGGACCTGGTTTGGTGACGCCGCAACGCAAGCAGCGCAACTCGACCGGCTGTTGGCCGTGATGTCGCTGCCTAACGTCTCGGTCGGCATCGTGCCGCTGATGGTCGAGCGGGCGGCCGTGCCCTCGGCCGGCTTCTGGATATTCGACAACTCCTTGACCGCGCTGGAGACGCCGACCGCCAGCCTCGAAGTCACCCGGCCGAATGAGATCGAGTTGTACGGCCGCATGTTTGAACGGCTGCAAACCTCCGCCGTGTACGGCCCGGACGCGCGGGCGATCATCCGGCACACGATGGACGAGTTGGCTTAGCGCAACCTTTCGCAACACCATGGACTGTCTACCGGGGCCCCTCCTACCTTCGGTGCGAAGCAGCAACGCGCTGGCCCAGGGAGGGCGGGATGTTCGTCGGTGCCGTGGTGTCGGCGTTGGTGCTGGGCTTCTTGGCCGGGTTCTTCGGGTTCAAGAAGAAGGAACGTTGGTGCGAGCAATGCGGCGCGTCGACCGTCAGCCTGAAGTACCACCGCGAGCACCAGGCGGCGCGGGCGCGATGACCCCGCCGATCAAGGTTGGCGACACCATCAAGATCGCCAAAGCAGCTGTGCGGTTGGCTGCACCAGCAAAGGTGCACTGTTCCTGTGTCGCCAGCCGTCCCCCGATGCGCCGCCGCCGTCTGTGGCTGAGCCGAACCTGCGACTTCGAGATTCGTCAGAGCGTGGCGAGGGCGCGGCCGGCGAGGCCGATGCCGACGAGCAGCACCACCGCCGCGGTACCGGTCGGGAGCACCGCGGACAGCCGGCCCGCGAGCCGGTGCGCGACGCCCTGCCGCTGCGCCAACCGGTCGCGCAGCCGGATCAGCGCGAACCCGGCCGCGGTCAGCGTGGCCGCCATGCCGAGCCCGTACCCGAGTACCAGCAGGACGCCGAAAGCGGTGCGGCCCAGGCCGATCGCGCCGAGCAGGATGATCAGCGCGGACGGGCTGGGCACCAGGCCGCCGGCGATCCCCATGCCCACGGTGGCCAACCGGCCCGGCTTCGCGCGCTCCTGGTCATGACCGTGAGCGTCGCCGAGTCCGTGGTGGTCGTGGTCGTGGGCCTCGTCCGGGCCGTGGCTGTGGATGTGGTGCTCGTGGCTGCGGCCATGGTGCGGGTGACGGTGCTGCGCCGGGCGGCCGCGGCGGCGCAGCGCACCCGTCAGCATCGCGATGCCCACCGTGGCTACCAGCGCGCCGCTGACCACGCCGAGCCAGCCGAGCACCGTCTCGCCGGCCACCCCCGCCACCGTGGTCAGCAGCAGGCCGAGCAGCAGGACCCCGCCGGTGTGGGTCAGCGTCACGGTCGCCCCGACGACGAGCGCGTCCCGCGGCCGGCCGGCGCGACCCGCGAGGTACGCGGCCATCACCGTCTTGCCGTGCCCGGGCAGGGCCGCGTGCGCGGCGCCGAGCACCAGCGCGAGGAGCACCGCGAGGAGCCCGACGAGCGGTCCGAGGTGCCGGCTGCCGACCATCTGCCGCAGTGCCGACTCGGCACCGGCGGTCCACCGCACGGTGAACGACACGGGCGCCGCGGTCGCCGGTGCCGCGGCGGCGGCCGGTACACCGGCGCCGGGCCGCACCCGCAGTTGCGCTGAGCGTTCACTCAGCGGCGAGGAGAGCAGATCTCTCGGGTACGCGGTGAGCCCGTTGCTGATGCTGCGCGCGGGTACCGGCGGGTCGACGAGGGTGACACCGTGCCCGGCCGCGGTCAGCTCGCGCCAGCCGATGCGGTCGGACCGGAATCCGTTGGCCACGTCCACCGTCGCCGGCGCGCCCAGCGGGGCGGCGGAGCGCAGCGCACAGTCCAACCGGCTCGTCTGCAGGCCGGCCGAACCGGGTGCGTACCGGAAGCCCGTGTCACCGACCGTCCATTCCAGACGGTGGCCGTCGATGCTCAGCGCGAAATGCGCCGCCAGTGCGGCACAGGTCGTCGCGGCGAACCCGGCCCGCTCGGCGTCGCTCGCGGTCCCGTCGCGGTCGGTATCCACAGTGGAGCGCTCCTGCAGCGTCGGCAGCTCCGCGATGTCCACGATCGCGGTGACCTGTACCCGGTCGCGGTAGAGGTCCAGCGCCGCCAGCTGGTTGACGGAGAAGTTGCCCAGCGGGTGGGCGGATGCGGGGTGCGCCGGTGTGGCCAGCGCGACCATCAGGCCGGCGGCCACCGCCGCGCCGATACCGAGAATCTTCCTCATCAGGCAGCCAATCCGGTCAGGACACGCGCGGCCAGCGGCGCGTCCACGGGGGAGAAGTACTTGTTGGTGGACAGCGCGCGGCGCAGGTCCCGGCCGGCGCCCGCCTTGTCGCCGAGTCCGAGTTCGATCATCCCGAGGTGGTAGGCGTATTTCGCGTTGCGGGCGCCGGGCGCGCCGGCCATCGTGGCGTACCGCAGCGCCTGCGCGTCCTGGCCGTTCGCGTGCAGCGCCCAGGCGAGCACGTCGGCGACGTCCGCGTGCTGGCGCCGCCGCCACTCCTGCCGCGCGAGCCGCAGCCCCTGTGCCGGCTGGTTCTCCGCCAGCGCCAGGATTGCGCCGGTGAGGTCGTCGGCGCCGCCGTTGGCGGTGAAGAGGCGCTGTGCGGCGTCGGCGAGCGCGAGCTGGGTCTGCGCCTGCGGCGCCTGTCCGGCCGCGCGCAGCAGCTCCGCGTACTCGATGAAATAGCCCGGTGACGGGTATCGGCCGGTGATGTCGGCGAAGTCGGCGAGGGCCGCCTCGGTCTGGCCACGCGCGGCCTCGACCTTGGCGCGGCCCTGCCGCAGCGGCAGGTACGACGGGTCGGCCGCAAGGCCGGCGGCGTACTCGCGCTCGGCGACGTCCAGGTGCCCGGCCTGCCAGGCCAGCTCGCCCAGCTGGTAGCGGCAGAACGCGATGTCCGCGGGGTCGACGGCCGCGCCTGTCGCCTGGCGCATCAGGTCGCCCGCCTCGTCGATGCGGCCGTGCTGCTCCAGGTCGTAGGAGGCGCGGGCATAGGCGGCCAGGCCGGGGCGCAGGTCGAGCATGTGCTGCACCGCCCCGGTCGCGCCGGCCGCGTTGCCCAGTTGCGTCTGCGCGTCGGCGAGCACGCCGTACGCGTCCGCGTCGTAGGGATCCTCGCCCAGCGCGCGCCGCGCCCAGCCGCCGGCGCCCGCGAAGTCGTGCCGCGCGTTGGCGAGCGCGCCGAGGCCGGCCAGCGCGGCCGCGTTGTCCCTGCCGCGCAACCGCAGCGAGTGGTTCAGCGCGCCTTGCGCCTTGGGGTACCAGCTCGCGTCCGCGGTGACCCGGGCCTGTTCCAGGTATGCCGAGCCGAGCGAGGCCCAGGTGACGTAGTCGCCGGGCACCAGGCGCAGCCGCTGCTGTGCGCGTTCGATCGCGGCGGTCAGGCGGTCCTTGGCCGGCGTCGCCTGGCTCTGCGCGGCCGGTGTCGTGGTCGGGTGGGGCGGCGTGGACGAGCGGGTGCCCAGCACGCCCCCGATCGTCAACAGGACCGCGGCGGCCAGCCCGACGAACACGAGCTGTCGCATGCGGAGTCTGGGAATCCGGGCCATCACGGTCCTCCGGGAGTGGTGGGGCCGGGGGCGCCGCGGCGCCCCCGGCCCGGGGGATCAAAGCTGGACGGTTGCGTCGTCCGGACCGGCGCCGGCCGTGCGGCCGGACCGGTAGGTCGCTGCGGCGCCGCCCGACCGTGCGACGGTTGCCGGTGTGAACCGGCGGCGCTGCCGCCAGCTGACGAACAGCAGCAGCGCCAGGCTGACCGCGACGGCCGACGCGGCGACCGCGACGATCGTCGTGGGACCCGGGTCCGGCCGGGAGAACGCGGCCGGTGCCGTGCTCGGGTTGCCGGGCTCGGTGGCCGGCGCGCCCTGCGCGGCAGCCGCTCCGGCGCCGGTACCGCCACCCTTGTTGACCGCGCCCACGTTGGGCAGGGCCAGGTACGGGAAGAAGCCGCTGAAGCCGTTGT
Organism: Micromonosporaceae bacterium; assembly: GCA_039649115.1. GTDB lineage: Bacteria > Actinomycetota > Actinomycetes > Mycobacteriales > Micromonosporaceae > DATEJJ01. Next base: position 7,679 of record JBBWZQ010000132.1, read on the forward strand.
CGTTGGCGTCCACCTTGTCGCCGCTGGCCAGCGCGTCGACCAGCTTGCCGGTCTGCGCCGCGCCCTCCAGCGCCTGCACCTCGATGTCGACGACGTCGTCGGTCAGCCGCCGGCCGTTCGGGAAGCCCTGCAGATCCCCGGCCAGTACACCCAGCCGGTTGGGCGAGGCGACCGGCTTGACGGACAGGTTCAGCCGCAGCATCTCGGCGGGGCGGAACGCCTGCGGGTACACGTCCTTGTTCATCAGCTGCGAGTTGAGGTCCGCCTTGATGGGCCCGTTGGCCTTGGTCGTGATGCCCGTCAGGAAGATCTCCGCGATGTCGTTGCGCGGCGCCGGCGGAGCCGGTATCCCGTAGATGGCCTGGATCAGCTTGGGCACCTCAGGATCGGTGACCCGCTGCACGACCTGCGGGATGGAGGCGTCCTTGTCCGGCGACAGCGAGTTGAACGCGTCCTTCAGCCCGGCCGGTACGACCACCTCGTTGACCAGCGGGTTGCCCAGCCGCGACACCTGCACGCGGTCGTTGCCGGGCCCGTTGCCCGCCGGCTGGCCGCTGATGCGCACCCGGGCCCGGTCGGTCGTCGACCAGACGCCGATGACCGGGTTGCGACCCGCGTCGCCCTTGACTGCCACGTCCTTGAACGGCACCTGCAGCGCGATGGTGTTCACGTTGTACCCGGCCAGCGTGTCCTGGCCGACCTCGCTCAGGTTCCCGCCGTAGAGCAGGTCGAAGACGCGCAGGTCGAGGAAGAACGGGTCGTCCGCCTGGCCGGCGAAGATCTTCCAGCCACCGGGCAGGGTGGTGGTCGCCTGCTGGCGCAGCTTGCCGTAGTCCGGCATGGACGCCGGGCCGACCCGGGACGGCGCGACCGGCGCGTCGGAGATCCGGGTCTTGAACGGCTTGCCGTCGAACGACGACTTGAGCGTGTACGTCTGGCGGAACAGCAGGTTCTCGTCGTCGACCGAGGTGACCGGCCCGTTGTTGTACAGGAACGTCTTCCCGCCCCGCTTGTCGATGCTCTTGAAGCTGAACTGGAACGTGGCGTCCGGCTTGGCGTCGCCGTCGTTGTCGACGTAGATGTTGTACGCCGCGTCTGTCGCGAATGGATAGAAGTTCGGGCCGCCGTTGGGCTCCTCGAACGGGATCCAGTTCGCGATGAACGTCACGTAGCCCGGCCGCTCCGGGCTGACGAACGCGTACACGTCGGTGTTGTCGATCGCCGGGTCGGCGGCCACCAGGGGAGCCTCGCGGTGGCTTGACGCCAGCGCGTTGCTCGGTCCCAGTCCGGCCAGCCCGGCGGTCAGCGCGACACCGACCGCGGCGAGCGCCGCGCCTGCCCGCCGGGCGGTGAACCGCCGCACCGGCGGACCTGAGTCTGTGCTCATTGTCGGTCCTCCCACTCGTGGAACAGGCGCCAGGTGCCGCCTGCCATCTGCACGTGCGACAGGACTTCGGCGCCGGAACCCCCCAGGCTGGCCGGCTGTCTACTTCCCCTCACCCACCCATCCGCGGCGCCCCCCACTCCGAACCCCCTCTCTCAGCCCCACCTCGCCCCGAAAACCGCACCAGTCGGCCAGACATGGCGCCACAGCCGATCACTCCACCCCAACCACCACCGACGCCATGCTCCTCGCGCCGCATCCGGCCGCGCCGCGCCGCAACCAGGTCGGCCGCCGGAGGTTCCCACGCCGCCGAAGGACCACCCAGCCAACCACGCGACCCTCCAGCAACCCGCAATCAGCCCCAGTTCGTCCCAATCCGTCCGCCGCCCACCGCCTCAGCCATGCGATCCCGCAGATCATGGTCGCTGGTACACGACAGGGCGTGTACCAGCGACCACGATCTGCTCCAGCCGAGCGCGCTCGGCGCCCGGCTGGCCGAATCGGTGCGGAGGTGGTGGGCGGGGAGGGATTTGCGGGGGGCCTAGGCGGTCTTGCATGGTGAGAAGTGTTTCCTGAGGAGTAGGACGGGCGGCGTAGGCTCCGTGGTGTGAGCGGGAGGCGGGTTGTGTACACGCACGGGCAGCACGAGAGCGTCATGCGCTCGCACCGCTGGCGTACCCTGGACAACTCCGCCGCTTATCTCAAGCCGCACCTCACCGGGGGCGCCGCGGTGTTGGATGTGGGTTGTGGTTCCGGCACCATCACCGCCGACTTCGCCGCGCGGGTCGCGCCGGGCCGGGTGACCGCGGTGGACAGCTCGCCGACCGCGCTGGCGGAGGCGCGGCGGGCCACCGCCGACCGTGGTCTATCCAATGTGGACTTCGTGGTCGGGGACGCGCACGCGCTGGACTTCGGGGACGCCACGTTCGACGTCGTGCACGCGCACCAGGTGCTGCAGCACGTGGCCGATCCGGTGCGCGCGCTGGCCGAGATGCGCCGGGTGTGCCGGCCGGGCGGGGTCGTCGCCGCGCGCGACGCCGACTACGCCGTGATGGTCTGGTACCCGGAGATCCCGCAGCTGACCGAGTGGCTCTCCCTGTACCGGCGGGTGGCGCGCGCCAACGGCGGCGAGCCGGACGCCGGGCGCCGGCTGCTGTCCTGGGCGCGGGCGGCGGGCTTCACCGACGTCGCCTGCACCACCTCGACGTGGTGCTTCGCGACTCCCGCCGAGCGCGCGTGGTGGAGCGGGATCTGGCGCGACCGGATCGTGGACTCGGCGGTGGCCGAGCACGCCGTCGCGGGCGGGTACGCGACGCGTGCGGACCTGGAGCGCCTCGCGGCGGGCTGGCGTGCCTGGGGCGACGCCGAGGACGGTTGGTTCGCCATCCTGCACGCCGAGATCCTCTGCCGGGCCTGACCCACCTCGTCCACCCGGCGGGCGGTCACGCCTCGGCGAGTACCCGTTCGCTCATCTCGTGGTTGATCCGCTCCAGCCGGGTCGCGGTGTCCTCCTCCTGCACGAGGTTGGTCTGCAGCAGCAACGCGCACTCGGCCTCGCCCATCAGCAGCGCCTTGTCGACGAGGCTCCGGTACGCGCCGATCTCGTAGTGCTCCACCCGCATGGCGCTGCCGAGGAGGTACATGGTGAGCACCTCGGGCGCCGGCTCCTGGCCGACGACGTCCTGGTACTCCTGGCGGACTCCGTCGATCGCCGCGCAGCCGACCTCGCGCGGCGCCTCGGCGAGCAGTTCGAAGCACTGCTCCAGGTTGCTGGCCTGCTGCCGGGTCTCGTCCAGGTAGGCGCGCAGCGTCCCGGCCAGCCTGCCGTCGCTGACCTGCTCGGTGGCCTGGCTGAGCATCTCGGCTATCTTCTTCTCCCCGTCGTACATGGCCGACAGCTCGTAGATGAACAGCTCGTTGGGGCCTTCCAAAGACATGGGCTCCTCCTGCGTGACTGTGCCCGCTACCTCCCTGCGCCGCTACCCCGACCGCCTGCGGTCAACCCTGCCGGCCGCAACTTCATGGAGTGTCCGGGGGTGGCGCGGTGCTGCCGCGCACGGCCAGCTCGACGCCGAGCAGCGACTGCGCCCCCCGGCCGTCGGGCGCGGCGCGGTCCATCGCGGTGAGCAGCGTGCGCGCGGCCAGCGCACCCATCTCCCGCAGCGGCAGCCGTACGGTCGTCAGCGGCGGGCTGAGCTTGTCCACGAGGGGGAGGTCGTTGAACCCGATCAGCGAGATCTGTTCCGGGCAGCGCAGGCCGGCGCCGGCGAGCGCGGCGAGCGCTCCGAACGCGATCAGGTCGTTGCCGGCGAGCATCGCGGTGAAGTCGCGGCGGGCGGCGAGCAGCCGGCCGGCGGCCATGGCGCCGGCGGCCTCGGTGTAGGCCGAGCAGGCCCGCATCATGCCGCGGTCGCTGGGCAGTCCGTGGCCCGCGACCGCCTGCCGGAACGCGGCGGCCCGTTCCCGCCCGGTCGAGGTGTCCTGCGGTCCGGCGAGGTACGCGATGCGCCGGTGGCCCAGCTCGACCAGGTGTGCCACGGCCAGCACGACGCCGGTGTGCTCGTCGGCTCCGACGTAAGGCAGCCGGCGGCTGGCCGTGTTGCGGTTGACGAGGACCGCCGGTACCCCCGCCGCGGCCACCTCGTCCAGCACCGCGTCCGCCCAGCGGGCGGTGGCCACGATGAACCCGTCGGTACCCCGGGCGCGCAGCTGCTCGATCTGCCGCCGCTCGGTCGCCGCGTTGTTGTCGGTGTCGGTGAGCACGAGCGTGTACCCGGCGGTGCTGAGCACCTGCTCGGCCCCGCGCACCATCGGCGGGAACAGCGGGTTGGTGACGTCGGGCACCACCATGGCGGTGAGGTAGGAACGCGCGGTGCGCAGGCCGCGCGCGAGCGGGTTCGGCACGTAGCCCAGCCGCTGCGCGGCCCGCTCGACCCGCTTGGACGTCGCCTTGCTGACCTGGTCCCGGGTGGCCGGGTTGAGGGCACGGCTGGCGGTGCCGGGGTGCACCCCCGCCGCGCGCGCGACGTCCGTCAGCTTGACGCGTTGCATGCCAGCCAGCGTAGGCGAGCCCGACCACCCGGCGGAGGTGGCGTCGCAATCGATTGCTGAAAGCAGGTCAGTCCGACAAGTACTGGTTCCTCCGGCATTTGACTCGATCTCTACCGGGGTCCATGATTGACCGCAATCGATTGTGGACCCGGTCGGCACCGCCGGCATGCTCGCCGCACCCGAGCCGAGGACCTCGCCGCACTGCTCGTGGAGCGGGCCTGGTCGCAGGCCTGGGGCGCGGGCCTGGGACGCGGGCCTGGGACGCGGGCCCGGGGCGCGCGCATGGCGCTGGAGCCGGCGGACGTGCCGGTGGACGACGGTCGGGCGACCTGACAAGGAGGTGCGGCGTGGCGCGGCTGCACTACCGGGACGCCGTCGCCCGGGCGATGGCGCAGGAGACGGCGCGCGACCGGCGGGTGGTGCCCGCCGGACCCGACCTGGACGCGGCGCTGCGTGGTGCCCGGACCGGGCTGCGACCGGTCGTCGAGGTCACGCTTCCCGATCTCCTCGCGGCCGGGCCGGACGCGCGGCGCGCACCGCTGGTCCTGCACGCCCGCAGCGGCGGCGGGCCGGTCGACTGCTGGGCGATGGCGGTGTCGGAGCTGAAGGTGGTCGCGCCGGCCAGTCCCGAGGACGCGGTCGGCCTGTTCGCGGCCGCGGTACGCGACCCGGGTCCGGTGCTGTTCTTCGACCACGAGGCGCTGGACGGCACCTCCGCGGAGGTGCCGGGCGGCGAGATCGTGGACCGGCTCGGCAGCGCGAAGGTGCTGCGGCACGGCGAGGACGCCACGATCCTGGCGCTGTCGGCGACGGTACCGGACGCGCTGGCGGCGGCGCAGCGGCTGGCTCGCGCGGGCCTCGACGCGACCGTCGTGGACCTGCGCAGCCTGGCACCGCTGGACACCGAGACGCTGCTGCGGGAGGTGTCCCACACGGGGCGGCTGTTCACGATCGAGGAGCACCGGTGGCCATGGGGCTGGGGGTCGGTGGTCGCCGCCATCGCCGCCGACGAAGGCTTCTGGGACCTGGACGGCCCGATCGTGCGGATCGCGGCATCCACAGTGGACCAGATCATCGACACCATCGGGAAGGCGATGCAGTCATGAACGTGACAGGGCGGCGGCACCGGCACAGCCCACTCGTGCGGCGGTTGGCGGCCGAGCACGACGTGGACCCGGACCGGTTGGCCGGCTCCGGACCCAGCGGCCGGGTGACCCGCCGCGACGTGCTGGAGGCGGTGCGCGGCACCGCGCCGCCCGACCTCGGGGTGGGCGGGGAGCGGACCAGCCCGCTGCTCGCCCTGATCGCCCGGCGCCTGGTCGAATCGCTGCGGGCCAGCGCGCAGGTCACCCGGGTGGTGGAGGTCGACGTCACCGGGGTGTCCGCGTTGCGGCCGGCGCTGGCCGAGGCGGTGGCGGCGGCGCTGGACCGGCATCCGGCGCTGAGCCCCTGTTCGGTGACCACTGTGGACGATGGCGACGCGCTGGTCGAAACGCCGGTGCTCCGCCCGCCCCAGGTGGCCGTGCTCAACGCGGGCACACCGGTCCAGCGTCCCGTGGTGCGCGACGGCGCGGTGGTGGTGCGGTGGGTGGTGCTGCTCGCGCTCGGCTACGACCAGCGGGTGGTCGAGCCGGCAGAGGTGGCCCGGTTCCTCGCGGAGATCCGGGCCGACCTCGAACGGCTCAGCGCTTGACGGCCGTGCGCGCCGGGTCGACCGGTACGGCGGACAGCACCCGGCCCGCGGAGCGGAAGGTGACCGTACGGCGGGTGCCGGTCGGGTTCACCGCGACCAGGGTCGGGTGCTCCCGGTTGCCGAACGCGAGACCGTACGGGCCGTCCGCGACGACGGCGGGCTGCGGCCGGCCCAGCGCGGCGAGCACCTCCACCCAGTAGCGCACCAGCGCGCGGCTGGTGCTCGTTTCCCTGGGCAGGTTCCCGGACAGCCGGGCGCGTGCCGCAGCCGGATCGGCCAGCGCCAGATCGGCGGCGAACAGGTCGCCCCACACCCGGGGCGGCCCGCCGATCTCGCGGGTCAGCTGCGCGGCCCGGGCGGCCGCCGCGGCGGCGTCCATCCGGTACAGCGAGCCGAAGGTCAACGGCAGCAGCTGGATGCCCTGCACCGATTCGGGACGCGGGTCGAAGAACGTGGCGTAGTCGGTCTTCGCGTCCCAGACGATACCCACGCCGGTGTGCCCGTACCCGCCGGGCCGGGTGATGCCCTCGCCCAGCCAGTACATCCGCGCGCTGGCCGCCTCCATCGCGTAGTGGGTGAGCCCGTGCGTGGCGAGCGGCGCGCTGCCCCGCACCAGACCCCACCGCACCACCGCCTCCCACGCGGCGACCGCCTCGCTGGAGGACTCCTGGTTGTTGCCGTCCGCGAACGGGGCGAACCCGGAGGCCGCGCAGTGCCCGAGGTACGCGTTGAACACCCGGAACGGCGGGAAGCCGGTACCGGCGTCCGAAGTGGACAGCGCGCCGCCGTAGTCGCGCACGACGAGGTCGACGACGGGCCCGTAGTCCCGCAGGAACCCGGGATCCGCCTGCGCCATGACCGCCGCCGCGCGGACCAGGTACCCGTACTGGAAGTGGTGGTCGTTGTAGTCGGAGCTGCCGAACTCCGCCGGTACCGCGACCAGGCCGCCCCAGGTCCGGTCGTACCCGAAGTACCGCCCGTCGCCGCTGCCCTGGTACGTCAGCCAGTCCACCAGTTGCGGGCGCAGCCGGGACAGGGCCGCCTGCCGCTGCGCATCCGCCCCGATCGCGTGGGCCACCTCGGCCACGGTCGCCAGCCGCCCCAGCTCCTTGAGCCCGAAGTAGCTGCCACCGGCACCGGGTGGGTCGGCGAGGTCCTTGCCCAGATCGGCGAGGACCGCGGCCCTGGCGGCACCGGACAGCGGTACCGAGGGCACGCCGGGCAGCAGCCCCGGCAGCGGTACCCGCACCGCGACCGACTCGGCACGCACCAGGCGCAGCGGGCCGAGCGCGTGCGGGTACGTACCCGCAAGGTGTTGGCCGGCCACGAGGCCCGCACGCTGGTGCGGCAGCAGTGCCCACGGCCCGGCGCCGCCGGATGCCCGGCGCGCCGTGAGGGTCTGCGTGACGGTGCCGGAGGCGGGGTCGTGTGCCATCCGGGCCGACGTCTCCACCACCGGGTTCCCGGCGGCGTCCGCGATGGCCGCGTCCCACGCCGAAGCGTCGGCGCCGTCCGGCACCCGCGCCACCGCGACCCGGCCCGCGCCACCGGAGACGGCCAGCCGGCCGTCCTGCTGCCGCCAGCGCGCGCCCTGTTCGGCAACCAGGTCCCAGCGCTGCCCGGCGACGGCCAGCCGCAGCACCGCACCGTCCAGTCCACTCAGGACGGTCGGCGCGCCGGTCGCGGTGAGCACCGGCGCGGTGTCGCGGAAGCGCAGGTGCAGCAGCGGGCTGCCCTGCACCAGGGTCGCCTCGACCGAGCCACCACCGCCCAGTTGCGCACCCAGCACGACGTGGAACGCGCCGTACCCGAGCACCCGCAGCGACGCCACCGGCCCGCCGGCCGTCAGCGCCGGCGCGAACGGGGTGATGACGGTGTTCGCCGACGCGGTGGGCGCGGCCGAACTGATCTGCAGGCCGGCCGGCAGCACCCGCGCCGCCAGCGGCGGCGCCCACAGCGGTTGGCTGAGCGGCCCGGTCAGCGCCGAGGTCCACCACTGGTTGGTGGGCAGCGCCTTGCCGGCCAGGGCCGGGCCGGCCTGCTTCGGGGCCATCGCCGGCCGGCTGCCCGCCGGTAGCGCGGGAGCCACGCTCCCGGGCCCCGCCGGGGCGGTCAGGCCGAGTGGGTTGCCCGCGCCCGCTTCATACACGGTGCCGCCGCCCGGCACCGGGTCGCCGTCCGTTCCCGAGTTCGGACGGCGCCCGGTGGCGGTGCAGCCGGCGAGCAGCGTGAGCAGGCCGCCGGTCAGGACGCCCCGACGCGATCCCCTCATCCCGCGCTGTTGACGGCCGGGGTACCGCCGGTCGAGGTCTTGGTGTCCACCACCGCCGTGTACGGCAGGCCGGGGAGGAGCGTGCTGACGGTCGCCTTGGCGCCCGCCTGGGGCACGAGCACGACGATCAGCGGATCGCTGCCCGACGGCACGCCGCTGCCCACCCGGGGCACGATCCGCGCCAGGGTGGCCCGGACCCGGTGGGACAGGCCCGGCCCGTCGATGAACGCGGTCATCCCCAGCCGCAGCCGCCTGAGCCGGTCCACCGGCACCTCCGCCTGGAAGGTGAGCTTGGACTGGTCGTACAGGGTCACCACCGGCTCACCCGCCTTGACCACGCCACCCAGGGCGACGTCGACGGTGGCCACGGTGCCGTCCATCGGCGCCTTCAGGACCTGCTGCATGGCGCCCTGCGTGGTGGCGGTCGCGCCGGCGCTCCCGCCGGCGCTCGGCTGGCTGGTGCCGCCCGAGGTCAGGGTGAGCACCGCCAGCGTCTGCCCGGCGGACACGTGGCCCTGCGCGGTCACCTTCACCGCGGTCACCACGGCGGCGTTCGGTGAACCGACCGGCACCGCGTCCGCGGTGAGCATGGCGGTGCCGAGGTCCACATAGGCCTGTGCGGCCAGGCGGTGCTGGACGATGTAGACGCCACCGAACGCCGCGGCGGCGAACAGGACGAGCGTGACGACGAAGGTGCGCAGGCCGCGCAGGAAGCGCATGCCGCGCCGCTCGTGCCGCCCGCCGCCCGGTGGTGCCGCGGCCTGCGGCCCGGCCGGCTGCTCGCCGGGACGCTCCTCGATCATGGTCGTGGTCATGCTGACGATCCCCCAGGTCTAGGTGGTTCGTTTGTACACAATGGACAATCAGGCCGGGACGCCGACGGCGCCGACCGGCTGCGGCACGGACTCGTCCGCCCCCTCGCGGACGTGGTGGCCCCGTGCCGCCTCGATGATCATCCGGCCCAGGATGAGCACGTGCATGCTGGCCCAGCCCACGCACAGCCAGGTCGGCGCCGGGTCGGCCATCACGATGAGGCCGACCGCGATGGCGGTGACATTCAGCACGAGCAGCGCCAGGTGGGGCATGACGACCCAGAGCGAGCGGCCACCCCGGCCGGCGTTCGTCGCCGACCAGGTCGCCGGCCGGTTGCGCAGGGTCGCCGACAGGGCGCGCGCGTGTACCGGCGCCGCACCGATGCTGGCCACGATGGCGGCGACCCGGAAGCCGCCGGACTGCAGCCAGGTGACCAGCATGACCATGAAGTAGAACGGCAGGTACCGGCTGGCCCACGTCCAGCCGTCCGCCTTGATCGGGCTCAGCGAGAACAGCAGGTACGTCGCGGGCAGCAGCATGAACGTGAGCATCGCCACGGACAGCAGGTAGTGCGTACCGGTGAAGACGTACTGCAGCCGCTGGTCGATGGTCAGGCCGTTGCGCCGCCGGAACAGCCGGCCGCGCAGCAGTACCTCGAACCCGCCGCAGGCCCAGCGCAGTTGCTGCTTGAGGTACGAGCCGACCTCCTCGGGAGCCAGGCCCTTCGCCAGCACGTGCGGTATGTAGATCGACTTCCAGCCGCGCCGGTGCAGCTCCAGCGACGTCCAGATGTCCTCCGAGTTGCTGCCGGTGGCGATCCCGCCGATCTCGTCCAGCGCGGTGCGCCGGAACATGACATTGGTACCCACGCAGAACGCCGCGTTGAACCGGTTCTTTCCGGGGCAGACGAGCTCGTAGAAGATGCGCTGCGCCTCGGCCGAGCCGGTCGACACGAGATTGCGCCGGTTGCCGTAATGCTGCGGGGATTGTACGAACGCGACGCCGTGATCGCGGAAGTGCGGCAGCACCTGGATGAGGAAGTCCGGCTCGGGAACGTGATCTGCGTCAAATATCACGACGTACTCGCCGCTCGTGCGCTTCAGTGCGGAGTTGACATTGCCCGCCTTGGCGTGCGCACGACCGGAACGTCGCAGGTAGCCCACATTCTCGATCTCGCACAATGACCTGAGGATATCGCTGTCCCCGTCGTCAAGCACCCATGTCTCGTGCGCGAGCTGCATGTCCCGCGCCGCGCAAATGGTACGGCGCACCAGCTCCGGCGGCTCGCCGTACGCCGTGATGAACACGTCGATCGTGGGCACCTCCGCGGCCGAGCGCAGCCTGTTCCGCCAGATCGCCACCTCGGCGGGTTCGGGCACGTCATCGTGCGCGAGGATGGTCCACCAGGTGCCGATCGCGTGGATCGCGGTCAGCCCCTCGGCGAGCACCATCGCGGTCCACAGCCAGAGTGGTCCGCGATACGCGGGATTCAGTAAGAAAAGTTGATAGAAAAGGGTGGCGAGCAATGCGCCAATGATCGCGACTCGGGTTGATCGTTGTAGCGGTCGCCAGGCCATGCGCGGCGCCGAACTGGGCGCGCGGTCGGACACACTGGTGATCGACATCAATACTCCGTGATTGCGTGGGTTGGCCGCGGGCAGGTCCTTGCGGTATCCAAAGCTCACATCGGCGTGTTGCTGTACCGCCTCACCAGCATGTCACGGGCGTAAATAAGCGCTATCGAGGGCCGGAAAATGTGACGCAGCAAACTCCCCGCCCGCGTTTTGATTCTGAAACGCGGGCGGCGGAAAAAGCTGGGTAAAATCTCGGAAACAAATTGTTAAGGCAGCATCCAGCCGAGCACGGCGGTGGACTGCAGGTAGACCAGGACGCACATGCCGGCGAGGAACAGCAGGCTCCACCCGATGACCCGGCGGAAGATGTCGCCCTCCCGGCCGGCCAGCCCGACCACGCCCGCGGCGATGGCCAGGTTCTGTGGCGAGACCATCTTTCCGAGTACGCCGCCGGAGGAGTTGCTCGCGGCCATCAGCGTGGTGCTCAGGTCCGCCTTGGTGGCGGCGGTCACCTGCAGCGCGCCGAACAGCGAGTTGGACGAGGTGTCCGAACCGGTGACCGCCACGCCGAGCCAGCCGAGGATCGGCGAGAGCACGGCGAACGCGGCACCCGCGCCGGCCATCCAGGTGCCGAGCGTCGCGGTCTGCCCGCTCGCGTTCATCACAAAGGCGAGCGCCAGCACCGCCATCACGGTGATGATGGCCCAGCGCAACTGGTGCAGGGTGCGCCCGTACGCGCGGACCGCCTGGCCGGGCGAGAGGCGCAGCAGCGCCACCGTGACCAGCCCGGCGATCAGCATGAGGGTGCCGGCCGCGGTGAGCCAGTTGAACCGGAACACCGAGACCGTGGACACCTTGCCGGCCGCGTTCTGGATGTGCAGGCCCGGCCAGCTGAACGACCGGGTCACCTTGCCCAGTTGGACGGCGACCCAGTGCAGCTGGGCGATGACGAAGATGACGATGATGACGAGGTACGGCACGTAGGCGCGCAGCTCCGCGGCTGGCGAGTCCGGATGCCGTACCCGCCCGGCGAATCCGGGCTCCTGCTCGTCCACGGCGCCACCGGCGACCGGGGCCATCACCGGACCCAGTACCGCCTCGCGCGGCTGCCACACGCGCAGCAGCAGGACGACCGCGCCCGCGGAGGCGAGCGAGGCGACCACGTCGGTCAGCGGTACCGAGATGTAGTTGGACGTCACGAACTGGGCGATCGCGAAGACCACCCCGCAGGACAGCGCGGGGAACCACGCCTGCCGCAGCCCGCGCGCTCCGTCCACAATGAACACCAGGGCCAGCGGTACGAACACCGCGAGCACCGGCGTCTGCCGGCCCACCGTCGAGCCGAGGTCGTGCAGCGGCAGACCGGTCACAGTGGACAGTGTGGTGATGGGTGTCGCCAGCGCGCCGAACGCGACCGGGGCGGTGTTGGCGACCAGCGCCACCGTGGCCGCGCGCAGCGGTGCGAAGCCCAGTGCGAGCAGCATCACGGCGGTGATCGCTACGGGTGCGCCGAAGCCGGCCAGGGCCTCGATGAGCGCGCCGAAGCAGAACGCGATGATGACCGCCTGGATCCGCTGGTCGGCGCTGACCCGGCTGAAGGAGCGGCGCAGCACGTCGAAGTCGCCGGTCTGCACCGTCATGTTGTAGATCCAGATCGCGTTGATGACGATCCACAGGATCGGGAACAGCCCGAACGTGGCGCCCAGCGACCCGGCCAGCAGCGCCTGCCCGGCCGGCATCGGGTACACGACGGTCGCCACGATCAGTGCCACCGCGAGCGCGACGAGTGAGGAGATCCACGCGGTGATCCGCAGGACCCCCAGCAGGACGAAGAGGACGAGCAGCGGGAGTGCGGCGAACAGCGCGCTCCACCCCAGGGAATGGACTATCGGATCGAGCACCTGGCGATACATCGAATCACCTCGCTGTGTGCCGTTCCCGACATCGTGGCACCGGCGCCTCCCGCGATCCCGATCTCTGCGCCGAGCGGCGCACCTCGATCGGCGAACGGCGCCGGCACCGCCCGCGTTTGCCGCCACCACCTATATTGACGGCGTGACCGGCCCGTCAGGCTGCCGCCTCGGCATCGACTTCGGCACCACGCACACCGTCGCCACGCTGGCCCGCCCGGACGGGCGGGCGCAGCCGCTGCTGTTCGCGTCGACTCCGCTGCTGACCTCGGCCGTGTTCGCCGACGCCAGCGGCCGGCTGCTGACCGGCGCCGACGCGCAGCGCTCGGCCCGGCTGGACCCGGCCCGCTTCGAGCCCAACGTGAAGCGGCGCGTCGACGACGGCGCGATCCTGCTGGGTGGCGTGGAGTACCCGGTGGTGGACGTGATCGCGGCCGTGCTGCGCCGGGTGCACGACGAGGCGGTCCGGGTGGCCGGCGGCCCGCTGGCGCAGGTGGTGCTGACCCACCCGGCCGGGTGGGGACCGGCGCGCCGGGGCATCCTGTCCGACGCCGCGGCGCGCGCCGGCCTCGGTACCGTCGCGCTGGTCGCCGAGCCGCTCGCCGCGGCCGCGTACTTCGCCGGCGCGTTTCCCGCCGCACCGGGCCCGGTGCTCGTCGTGTACGACTTCGGCGCCGGTACCTTCGACGTCAGCGTGATCGAGCGGCAGCCGGACGGCGGCTGGCGGGTGCTCGCCAGCGAGGGCCTCGACGACGTGGGCGGGCTGGACCTCGACGCAGAGATCGTGGCGCACATCGGCGCCCGGCTGAGCCGCTCGGACCCGGAGCGCTGGCAGCGGCTGACCGACCCGGCCGCGCAGCGGGACCGGTGGCTGCTGCGCGACGACGTGCGGGGCGCCAAGGAGCAGCTGTCGCGCACCAGCAGCGCGATGGTGCGGGTACCGGTCTTCGAGACCGACGTGCCGGTCACCCGGGAGGAGTTCGAGGCGCTGGCCCGGCCCTGGCTGGAGCGGACCGTCGCGCTGACCGCGGCGGTCCTGGCCCGCGCGCGCATCCGCCAGCCCCCCGCGCTGCTGCTGGTCGGCGGGTCCAGCCGCATCCCGCTCGTGGGCACGCTGCTGCACCAGCGGCTGGGCGTCGCGCCGACCGTGGTGGACCAGCCGGAGCTGGTGGTCGCCGAGGGCAGCCTGCACGCCGTCCCGGCACCGGCTGCCGAGGCGCCGGCCGCCGAGCTGCCGACCTACGAGGGGCCGGCGCCGGCGCACCTGCCACCGCGGCTGGTGCCGGTCGAGCCGCCCCCGCTCGTACCCGTATCGTCGTCGTCGCGGCCCGGCCGGTCCGGGCGCCGCGCGTTGACCGCGGCCCTCGCCGCCGTCGCCGTCCTGGCGCTGGCCGCCGCCGGCATCGCGCTGGCCACGAAGCTGACCGGCCGGCGCGCGGGCGGCGGCACGCCGATCACCGCGGGTGGCCGGCTGAGTCCGGGCCCGCTGTCGGCAGCACCGTCCGCCGGCCCGTCGCCCAGCCCGTCCGGGGTCCACGTGGTCTACGAGGTGACCGCGAGCGGGTCGGGCAACGCGGGCAGCGTCGACTACCTCGACCAGGACGGCCAGGAGATCCGCCGCAGCGGCGTGCCGCTGCCGTGGCGGGTGGAGTTCACGACCGGCCGGCCGCGTCCGGTGCTGGTGCTGCTCACCCAGCGGCACAGCGGCGGCGACGGCGGGCCGGTCACCTGCCGGATCACCGCCAACGGCAAGGTGATCTCGCAGACCACCGCGACCGGACGCTTCGCCGCCCCGGAGTGCTCCGGTTCCGCGGCCTGACGACCCGTTACGTCCGCCGCCCTCCGGGTACGGGTCCGGACAGGAGACGGAGGAACAGGGGGACGTGGTGGCGAGTCTTGGATACACGATGATGTGCGAGCAGAGTGGGCCTGGCGCGCTGGTCGACTCGGTGGTGCGCGCGGAGCAGGTCGGGTTCGACTTCGCGGTCTGCTCGGACCACTACTACCCCTGGCTGCCGGAGCAGGGGCATTCGCCGTACGCGTGGGCCGTGCTCGGCGCCGCGGCGTACGCGACCCGCAGCATCGAGCTCATGTCGTTCGTGACCTGCCCCATCCGCCGGTACCACCCGGCGGTGGTGGCGCAGAAGGCCGCCACCATCGGGGTGATGTCGCAGGGCCGGTTCACGCTCGGCGTCGGCGCGGGGGAGAACCTCAACGAGCACGTGGTCGGCGCCTGGCCGCAGGTGTCCCAGCGGCACGCCATGCTGGCCGAGGCGCTGGAGATCATCGAGCCGCTGCTGGCCGGCAAGACCGTGCACCACAGCGGCGAGTACTTCGAGGTGCCCGAGGCGCGGCTGTGGGACCTGCCGGACGAGGGGGTGCCGATCGGGGTGGCGGTGTCCGGGCCGGAGTCGTGCGAGCTGGCCGGCGAGTACGCGGACGCGATGATCGCCACGGAGCCGAAGGCGGAACTGGTCGAGGCGTTCAACGCGGCCGGTGGCGCCGGCCGGCCCCGGTACGGGCAGCTGGCGGTCTCGTACGGGCCGGACGAGGCGGAGTGCCGGCGGCGCGCCCGCGAGCAGTTCCGGTTCTTCGGGCTGGGCTGGCCGGTCAACTCGGAGCTGCCGTACCCGCGCTCGTTCACGAAGGCCACCAGCACGGTGACCGAGGACGACGTGGCGGCGCAGGTCCCGTGCGGTCCGGACGTGGCGCGGCACGTGGCCGCGGTGCGCGCATTTGTCGAAGCCGGCTTCACGCACGTGGCGCTGGTCCAGGTCGGCGACGCGGCGCAGGGGCAGTTCCTCGATTTCGCCGAGAAGGAACTGCTCCCCGCGCTGCGTTCATGACGGAAGCTGCGTGCCTGACGAAAGCTGCGTTCGTGACGAAAGCTGCGTGCCTGACGAAAGCCGCGTGCCTGACGAGATCAGCGCAGCAGGGCGCGCAGGTCGACGGCGTCGGCCAGGGCCTGGCATCCCGCGTCGCCCGGGTGCAGGTGGTCGCCGCTGTCGTAGACCGGCAGCATCGCGTGCGGGTTGGCCGGGTCGGCCACGGCGGCCGCGAAGTCGACCACGCCGTCGAACGCGTGGCTGCTCTTGATCCACTCGTTGACCGCCAGCCGGGTCGCCTCCCGCTGCGGCGTGTCGAGGAACGACCCGCCGAACGGGGTGATCGTGCCGCCGAAGATGTGCAGGCCCTGCGCGTGCGTCTGCACGGCGACCTGCTGCATGCCCGCGATCAGCTCCGGTGCGGTGGCGTCGAAGCCGATGTCGTTGACCCCGATCAGCAGGATCACGTCGGTCGCGGCGGTCTGCGCGAACACGTCGTGGTCCAGCCGGGACAGGACCGGGATGCCGTAGAACTCCTCGCCGGCCCGGGGCGCGAGGAGCCGGTCGCCGCCCAGGCCCGCGTTGGCGACCGACAGGGTGCGGCCGCGCAGCGCGGCCAGCCGCCGGGCGAGGTCGTCGGGCCAGCGCCTGTTGGCGTTGCCGGTGGTGTTCGCGGTATCCGTGATGGAGTCGCCGAGCGCGACGACGGTACCCGCGACCCGGGCGGCGGCGCGCACGTCGACGCCGTCGACCATCATCCAGCACGGCGTGTCGGCGTACCCGGCGCCGGTGGCGGACAGGGTGAGGTCACCGCTGCCGAGGAAGTTGCCCTGCGCGG
This sequence comes from Micromonosporaceae bacterium, assembly GCA_039649115.1. Taxonomy (GTDB): domain Bacteria; phylum Actinomycetota; class Actinomycetes; order Mycobacteriales; family Micromonosporaceae; genus DATEJJ01. Next base: position 24,039 of record JBBWZQ010000132.1, read on the forward strand.
TGAACGGGTGGTTGGTGACCGGGCCGGTGGCGTCCGGCACGTACACGCTGACCAGGAGGCTGCGCAGGCCGGGTACCGCCAGGGCGACCGGGTCGCTGAGGTACTCGGCGCCGGCCGCGATCGTCACGTCGGACCTTCCGTCGAAGGTGAGCTGCCGCGTGGTACCGGGTACCACGGTGGCGCCGCTGGCCTGCAGCGCGACGGAGGCCGAGCCCACGTGCAGCGGGCGGGTACCGAAGGTGTTCGTCAGGCGTACCCGCACCGCGCTGCCGCCAGCGCTGGCGAACACCACGTTGCGTACCGTCTGGTTCTGCAGGCCCGCCCCGGCCGGGCAGGTCGAGAACGGGATCTTGACACCGACCACCGGGCTGGCGCCCCAGGCGGCGACCCAGCGCTGGCCGTCCTCGCCGGCGGTGGCGTGCTTCGCCGGTGCGCCCGCCAGGGAAGTTACAACGGCGGGTGACGCGGTCAGGCCCACGACCGCGAGGCACACGCCGGCCGCGCCCAGCAGCAACCGGCCACGCCGGCGCCCGCCGGCGTGCTCAAGGTCCTTCATGTCGTCCCCTATCGCGCTCAGACAATCGACGGCAGTCGATCATAGTCGCGACGTGACGAGTCAGCTACCAGTGGGCGCCGACCAGAAGTCGGCCAGGACCTTGGCTGTCGCGGCCGGGCGCTCCGCGGCGGGGGAGTGCGCCGCGTCCGCGATGACCTCCACCCGGGCGCCCAGCCGCCGCGCCATGTCCCGCTGCGGGCCGGGCCCCCAGGCGTCGTCGTGCTCACCGAAACACACCATGGCGGGTACGCCCGTCGCGCGCAGCTCGGACACCAGGTCGGGCTCGGTGAGCAGCGCGTCGGACATGCCGAACAGGCCGGCCGGGCTGGAGGAGAGGAAGCGCTCGCGGAGGAAGTCGCGCAGCAGGTCGGGGACCGGGGGACGGTCGGGATCGGCGAGGGCCTCCTGCTCCATCGCCGCGTACAGGGCCGGCATGCCCTGGTGCGCCACCGGTTCCAGCCGGGCCATCCGCTCCCGGCGGTTCCCGTCGATGGCCGCGGGACCGGAGCACATCAGGGTCACCGACCGGTACCGGTCGGGCCGTGCGAGTACCGCGGCGCGTGCCACCAGGCCGCCGAACGAGTGCCCGAGCAGGTGTACCGGCCCGCCCCCGCCGACCGCCCCGGCGACCTCGTCGACGACGGCACCGAGCCAGGTCACGGTGTAGGCGGAGCGCTCCGCCGGGCCCGGGCTCTGGTGCTGGCCGGGCTGGTCCATCGCGACCACCCGGTAGCCGGCGTCCAGCAGCGGGTCGAGGAGCAGGACGAAGTCCTCCTTGCTCCCGGTGAACCCCGGCACCAGCACCGCCGTCCCCACGGCGGCCCCCGCCGGCCGCCCATCAAGAACAGCCACATCCCCGCAGCCCAACCCCAGAACTCGAAACACCCCCGAATTCTGCCCCACCCCCGGTGATCATGGCCACCGGCCTCAACGTCAACGAAGTTGCGCGCGGCGGCGCCAGCGGCGGCGGCGGTGGCGGCTGCGCGGGGTGCGGTCCGGGGAGGTCAGGTGTACCAGGGGGGCGCCTAGCGTGGAGGTCGCCACCGTGACGGCCAGGAGGGCGGGGCTGCCCCGGGCGAGTGCGAAGGCGAACAGGGCGGCGGTCACCGCCACCAGGAGCAGCAGGCGGGTCCACCGCCGCCGGTACTCCTTGGGTGCTCGGGGCCGCCCGGCCTGCACCGCCGCGCAGAAGCGGCGGTCGTCCGCCCGCAACGCGCGGGAGATCGCGTTGAGCCGGTCCTGTTCCTGTTGGCTGAGCATGGCCATGGCTGCACCGTCCCCCGCCCGCGGGTGGCGCCGGCTCATCTCGTGCGGGTGGTTCCGCCCGCGCACCCGGGAAGACGGGTGGTTCCCCACCCGGACGCAGGGAAGAATGGCGGGGTGAACCCATCCGATCACACGGTGACCCTGGCCGGCGGCGTACCGATGCCGCTCGTCGGCTTCGGCACCTGGCAACTGCGCGGGCAGCGCGGGTACGAGGCGGTGCGGCACGCGCTGCGCACCGGGTACCGGCACATCGACACCGCGACCATGTACGGCAACGAGGCCGAGGTCGGTCGCGCCCTGCGGGACAGCGGCGTGGCCCGCGAGGACGTGTTCGTGACCACGAAGCTGCCGGCCGGCCGGGCCGGCGCCGCCCGCACCGCCCTCCGGGAGAGCCTGCGCGCGCTGGGCACCGACGTCGTGGACCTGTGGCTCATCCACTGGCCGCCGAACGGGCGGGCCGCGCCGGACACCTGGCGCGAGCTGGTCGCCGCCCGGGACGCGGGCGAGGCGCGCGCGGTCGGGGTGAGCAACTACAGCATCGGGCAGCTCGACCAGCTGATCGAGGCGACCGGCGAGACCCCGGCGGTGAACCAGGTCCCGTGGAGCCCGGCACAGCACGACGAGAAGTTCCTCGCGGACAGCCGGGAGCGCGGCGTGGTGGTCGAGGGGTACAGCCCGATCAAGGGGACCAACCTGCGCGACCGGGTACTGGTGGAGATCGCCGAGCGGCACGGCGTGTCGGTACCGCAGGTGGTGCTGCGCTGGCACCTCGAACACGACATCGTGGTGATCCCCAAGTCCGCCCGGCCCGAGCGCATCGCCGCCAACCTCGACATCCTCGGCTTCTCACTCACACCGGACGAGGTGGCCCGCATCGACGCGCTGGCGACCTGAGACCGGGCTGGCGACCTGAGACCGGGCTGCGACCTGGGACCGGGCTGGCGAGCTGGGACCGGGCTAGCGACCTGAGGGCCGGCCGAACGCGATGGCGCGGCTCGGCGCGGGGAAGCCGAGGGCGGGCTTGCCGCGCAGGGCCGAGGCGAGGGTACGGGCGACCGCGATGTCGACCTGTCCGGAGACCCCGCCGCCCACGTAGTCGCTCGGGTTGTCCGGGTCGGCGGCGATGGCGGCACCCGCGATCTGCGGCGTGAAGCCGACGAACGTCTCCGTGGCGTTGTTCTCCGAGCTGCCGGTCTTGCCCGCCACCGGCCGGCCGGCGAAGATCGCCCCCACGTTCGGGGCGGTGCCGCCGTTGCACCGGCCGAACACCGACTGCTGGTTGACCGGGCAGCGGGCCGCGTCGGTGGCCGCCCGGGCCACGTCGGCACCGACCGCGCGGTGGCACGCCGGGTCGGCGGCGCGGAACCGGTCGCCGTTCGGTCCGGTGATCGACAGTACCGGCAGCGGCTTGCAGTACACGCCGTCCGCCGCGACGGCCGCGTACGCGTTCGCCAGGTCCAGCGGGGTCGTCTGCGCCACGCCCAGGGTGAACGAGCCCCAGTCCGCGCCCCGCTTGTCGGCCATCGCGGTGTCGCCGGGCGAGCGCAGCACGATGCCCAGCCGGCGTGCCATCGCGATGACCTGCTGCGGCCCGACCTGCTCCTCCAGCCAGACGAAGAAGGTGTTGACCGAGCGCCCGTACCCGTCCCACATGGTGCGGTGCCCGTTCATCCACGCCGGGTTGTCGTTGACCGGGCACCACCGGCCCCGGCAGCTGCCCGGCCCGCTGGCCGGCCACTGGGACACCAGCGGCGAGGGCGCGCGGAACGAGGTGCTCAGCGGGCGGCCGGACTCCAGCGCGGCGAGCAGGGTGAACATCTTGAAGGTGGAGCCGGACTGATATCCGTCGATGCCGACGCCGCCGCCGACGAGCTGGTCGACGGTGTTGGGGTAGTTGCGATCGCCCGGGTTGGCGCCGAGGCTGTAGTGCCGGTTGACGGCCATGGCGAGGACCCGGCCGGTACCGGGCTGGACGATCGCCATCGGCAGCGAGCGGGGCACACCGTACCCGTAGACCGCGAGCGACTGGTTCAGCGCGGTCTCCTGGATGCCGGGGTCCAGCGAGGTGACCACCCGGTACCCGCCCTCGTTGAGCGCGTTGTCCCGGTCGGCGGGGGTACGCCCGAACGCCGGCTGCGCGTTCCACCACTGCCGGAAGTAGTCGCAGAAGAAGCCCCAGTCGTTGTGCCCGGCCGGTACCGCGGTGCAGTCGTTGGGCTCCCGGGTGGGGTGCAGGCGCAGCGGCTCGCGCTCGGTCCGGCTGGCCAGGTCCGGCGAGATGACCTTCATCTTCGCCATCGCGGTGAGCACGTAGGACCGCCGGTCCAGGGCCGCCGCCCGGTCCCCGCCCACCGGGTTGTAGGTGTCCGGCGACTGGACGAGGCCGGCCAGCAGCGCCGCCTCGGCGAGCGTCAGGTCGGCCGGCGCCTTGTCGAAGAACGTGCGGCTGGCCGCGTAGATGCCGTACGCCCCGCCGCCGAAGTACGCGATGTTCAGGTACCGGCCGAGGATCTCCTGCTTGGACAGGGTCTTCTCGATGGCCATCGCGTACCGCATCTCGCGCACCTTGCGGGCCATGGTGTCCGCGGTCGCGTCCACCCGCTGTTGCAGCGTGAGCGTCGGGTCCTCCTTGAGCACGTTGCGCACGTACTGCATCGTCAGCGTGGACGCGCCCTGCCGGGTGGTGCCCGCCTTGTCGTTGGCCACGAAGGCGCGCGCCACGCTCCTCGGGTCGACGCCGCCGTGCTGGTAGAAGCGGCTGTCCTCGGCCGCGACCATGGCCTGGAGCATGACCGGGGCGACCGCGGACAGCGGCACGTCCCGCCGGTTCTCCGTGTAGAACGAGGTGAGGAGCGTCCTGCCGTCGTTGGCGTACACGTACGTCGTCTTCGCCGTCCACGGGTGGCGCAGGCTCGCCGGCAGTCGCACGTCCGCCGGTGCGAAGGACTGGACGGCCACGCCGGCCGAGGCGACGAACGGAAACGCCAGCGCCGCGAGCACCGCCCCCGCCAGCACGCCGCATGTCGCCAGCCGACCCGCCACCGCGGCCAGCGGCCGCCTCCCACGCAGAACCACGGAGCGAATGATGCGGTGGTGCAGGGTGATCCGTCGTCACCCCAATGGGATGATCCGTCCGTACCACTGCATTTCGGTGGAATAAGGCGGTGCGCGGGCCGAGGGGAGCGCGTGTCACGATGGTCGTCGTGCGCCGCGCTCCCCTCGCCGCGTTGGTCGGCGTCGTCGTGTCCGTCGTTCTGGGCGCGTCCTCGTGCACCAGCGGCACCCCCGCCATCGGCGTGGGCCCGGCCGGTCGTGGCGACGTTTCCGAGGTGGTGGACGCGTCCGCGACGGTGACCGCCAAGGCGGTCGCCGGCCTCACCGCACCGGCGGCCGGCACCGTCGCGGTGCTCACCGTCACGACCGGCGCGAGCGTGCGCGCCGGGCAGGTGGTCGCGATCATCGACGCGCCGGCCGCGCAGCGACAACTGCGCGAGGCCGGCGCCGCGCTGGCCGCGGCGCGCGGGGGTGGCGGCGGCACCGGCCTGTCCGGGTCCGCGTCGCTGACGGCCGCGCAGAAGAAGACCGATGCCGCCGCGGCCAAGGCGTTCGCGCAGGCGCGGGCCGCCGCGAACCAGATAGGCGATCCGATGGTACGGGCGGCGCTGCTCGCCCAGATCGACGCCGCCACGAAGCAGTACGCCTCCGTGTCGTTGACCGCACGCACGCTGGTCACCTCCGTCCGCAGGGGGATCGCGAGCCTGTCGTCCGCGGTCGGCGCGCTGGGTGCCGCGCAGCGCGCGCAGGCGCAGTCCGCGTACGACCTCGCCAAGTCCACTGTGGACTCGCTGACGCTGCGGGCGACGATCGCGGGCGTGGTGCAGCTGGGCGGGGTGGCGGGCGGCTCCTCCAGCACCGGCTCCCTCGCCGACCTGCTCTCGGGCGCTGGCGCCGTCTCCACCGCCGCCCCCAAGGTGCCCGGCACCGACGACACCGTCAGTCTCGGGGCGCAGGTCGGCGCCGGCACCCCGGTGGCGACCATTGTGGACACCTCGTCGCTGGGCCTGGTCGCCGAGGTGGACGAGACCGACGTGATCCTCGTCGCGCCCGGCGTGGCCGCGAGCGTGGAG
>JBBWZQ010000154.1:0-31906 GCA_039649115.1 Micromonosporaceae bacterium
CCCGCGCCCTCGGCCCCGACCACCAGCGCGATCGGGTCGGTGAAGCCGTCGTAGTCGTGGATGCTCATGTCCGCGTCGGCGGCCAGGCCCACGGTCTGGAGCCCGGCGTCCTGGTACCCGCCCAGGGTGCGGGCCAGGTTCGTCGCCCGGGCCACCCGCAGCCGGGCCGCCGCACCGGCGCTGGTGCGCCAGGCGGAGCCGGTCATGCCGACCGCCCGGCGCTGCGGAACGACCACGCCGTGCGCGTCGAACGCCGCGGCCGAGCGGATGATCGCGCCCAGGTTGCGCGGGTCGGTCACCCCGTCCAGCGCGATGAGCAGGGGTGCGACCTGTTCGGACGCGGCCGCGAGGAGGTCGTCGAAGGGCTCGTAGGCAAAGGGGGGTACCTGCAACCCGATGCCCTGGTGCAGCACGCCGCCGGTCATCCGGTCCAGCTCCGACCGGCTGACTTCCAGCAGCGGGATGCCCCGGTCGCTGGCGACGCGTACCGCCTCCTTGACGCGATCGTCGAGGTCGATGCCCTGGGCGACGTAGATCGCGGTCGCCGAAATGTGCCCACGCAGGGCTTCCGCCACCGGGTTGCGCCCGACGAGCAGCTCGGGTGCGTCCTTCGCGGGCGCCGCCTTGCGGCCGGGAGCGACCCGGGGACCGCTCCTGTTACCCGTACCCTTGGATGTCTGTTTCTTGCCCGGTTGACCGACCTTGGGCGCGCGACCCTGCGCGGCGGCGGCCCGCCGCTCCTTCTCCTGCTTCCAGGCGGTGCGTTCGGGCAGCGGCTCGTCGCCGGAGTATGCCTTGTGCCACGGCCGCTCGTCGGCGGGCAGCGTGCGCCCCTTGCCCTTCAGGCCGGCCCGCCGCTTGCCGCCGGAGCCGACGCTCGCGCCCTTCTTCGACGACGTGCGCCGCGCGCCGCCGCGCTGCGAGCTACCGGGCATCGGAGATGCTCCATCGTGGACCGTGCGGCGTGTCCTCGACGATCACGCCGGCGTGCTTGAGCTGGTCGCGTACCGCGTCGGCGGCGGCCCAGTCCCGGCGCTCGCGGGCCAGCGCGCGCTGCTGCAGGGCGAGCGCGACCAGCGAGTCCACAGTGGACCGCAGGTCCTGCTGCCCGGAGACCGTCCACTCCGGACTCAACGGGTCCAGGCCCAGGACCCCGAGCATCGCCCGCACGCTCGCCAGCGTCGCGCCGGCCGCCGCGCCGTCCGCCGCGAGCTGTGCGTTGCCCGCGGTGACCGCCTCGTGCACGCAGGCGAACGCCCGCGACGTCTCCAGGTCGTCGTCCATGGCCGCGACGAACCCGGCCGGCAGGGCGCCCGGCTCCACGTCGCCGAACCGTTCGGTGGCCCGCTGCACGAACCCCTCGATCCGCTGGTAGGCGGTCGCGGCCTGGTGCAGCCCGACCTCGGAGTAGTCGATCGCCGAACGGTAGTGCGGTGCGGACAGGTAATAGCGCAACTCGACGGGGCGCACGCCCATCCGCGCCACCGCCGCCACGTCGATCACGTTGCCGAGCGACTTGCTCATCTTGGTTTCGCCCAGGTTGAGCAGGCCGACGTGGACCCAGTGGCGGGCGAAGCCGAAGCCGGCGGCGCGGGACTGGGCGACCTCGTTCTCGTGGTGCGGGAAGATGAGGTCCAGGCCGCCGCCGTGGATGTCGAACTCCTCGCCGAGGTAGCGCCAGCACATCGCGGAGCACTCGATGTGCCAGCCGGGCCGGCCACGCCCCCACGGGCTGGGCCAGTACGCGTCGGCCGGCTCGCCGGGCTTGACGCCCTTCCACAGCGCGAAGTCACCGGGATCGCGCTTGGCGAGTTCGGCGCCCTTGCCCGTGTCCAGCATGTCGTCGACCCGCCGCCCGGACAGCGCACCGTAGTCGGGGTAGGACCGCACGTCGAAGTACACGTCGCCCGAGCCGTCCGGGGCGGGGTACGCGTGGCCGGCCTCGACCAGGAGCTTGATCAGCTCGTGCATCTCGGGCACGTGCCCGGTCGCGCGCGGCTCGTAGGTCGGTGGCAGCACGCCCAGGGTCCGGTACGCGGCGTCGAGCAGCATCTCGTTCTCGTACGCGATGGACCAGAAGGGCCGGCCCTCGGCGGCCGACCTGACCAGGATCTTGTCGTCGATGTCGGTGATGTTGCGGATGAACGTCACCCGCAGCCCGGCGTGCTCCAGCCACCGGCGCAACACGTCGTAGTTGACGCCGCCGCGCAGGTGGCCGATGTGCGGGCCGGACTGGACGGTGAGGCCACACAGGTAGATCCCGACCTGGCCGGGTATCCGCGGGACAAACTCCCGCACAGACCGGGTCGCGGTGTCGTACAAGCGCAGCGTCACCATCAAAGGGTACCCGGCGCGGCAATCCGTCATCGGGCTCAGGGGTGGGTCATGCGGAGCACGTCGAGGATTTCGTCGAGGTCGAGGCCGCCGTGGCCGCGCGCGACCGCCACCTCGCGGATCGTCCGGCGTTCGGCCAGCGCCTGCTTGGTGATCGCCGCCGCCTCGTCGTACCCGACGTGCCGGTTCAGCGGCGTGCCGATCGCCGGCGAGCTTTCCGCGTACTCCCGGCACCGCTCCTCGTCGGCGACCAGGCCGGCGACGCAGCGGTCGGCGAACAGGCCGGACACCGCCGCCAGCAGCCGGATCGACTCCAGCAGGTTGCGGGCCATCACCGGGAGCATCACGTTCAGCTCGAAGTCGCCCTGTGCGCCGGCGAACGCCACCACCGAGTCGTTGCCGATCACCTGCGCGCAGACCTGCCGTACCGACTCGCAGACCACCGGGTTGACCTTTCCCGGCATGATCGACGAGCCCGGCTGCAGGTCCGGGATGCGCAGCTCGGCCAGGCCGGCCCGGGGCCCGGAGCCCATCCAGCGGATGTCCCCCGCGATCTTGTGCAGCCCGACCGCGATGACCCGCAGCTGGCCGGAGGCCTCCACCAGCGCGTCCCGGGCACCCTGCGCCTCGAAGTGGTTGCGCGCCTCGGTGAGGGGCAGCCCGGTCATCTCCACGAGCCGGGCGATGACGGTGGCCGCGAAGCCGGGCGGCGTGTTGATGCCGGTACCGACGGCCGTGCCACCCAGCGGCAGCTCGGCCAGCCGGGGCAGGGTGGCGCGCAGCCGCTCGACGCCGTACCGGACCTGCGCGGCGTACCCGCCGAACTCCTGGCCCAGCGTCACCGGGGTCGCGTCCATGAGGTGGGTGCGTCCCGCCTTGACCACCGAGGCCCAACCGCCGGCCTTGCTGTCCAAAGTGGACGCGAGGTGCAGCAGCGCGGGGACCAGGTCCCGCGACACGCCCGCGGTCGCGGCGAGGTGGATCGACGAGGGGAACACGTCGTTGGAGGACTGGGACGCGTTGACCACGTCGTTCGGGTGGACCGGCGCGTCCAGGGCGCGCGCCGCCAGGGTGGCCAGCACCTCGTTCATGTTCATGTTGGACGAGGTACCCGAGCCGGTCTGGAAGACGTCGACCGGGAACTGGTCGTCGTACCGGCCCGCCGCCACCGCCGCCACGGCGTCCTCGATGGCCGCGGCGACCTCGGCCGGTACCACGCCCAGCGAGGCGTTCACGTGTGCCGCCGCGGACTTGATCTGCGCCAGTGCGGCGATGTGCGCGCGCTCCAGGCCGGTGCCGGAGACCGGGAAGTTCTCCACCGCCCGCTGGGTCTGCGCCCGCCACAGGGCATCCGCCGGTACCTTGACCTCGCCCATCGTGTCGCGCTCGATTCGGTACTCCATGGATCTATCCTGCCCCGCCGGGCGTGGTCAGGGTCGGCGGCCGACGGTGAGCACCGGCGTGGCGGTCTCGGCGAAGAAGTCGTTGCCCTTGTCGTCGACGACGATGAAGGCCGGGAAGTCAACGACATCGATCTTCCAGATCGCCTCCATGCCGAGCTCCGGGTACTCCAGCACCTCGACGTGCCGGATGCAGTCCTGCGCCAGCCGGGCCGCCGGGCCGCCGATCGAGCCGAGGTAGAAGCCGCCGTGCTGCTGGCAGGCCCGGGTCACCTGCGCCGACCGGTTGCCCTTGGCCAGCATGACCAGCGATCCCCCGGCCGCCTGGAAGCGCTCGACGTAGGAGTCCATCCGGCCCGCCGTGGTCGGCCCGAAGCTGCCCGACGCGTACCCCTCCGGTGTCTTCGCCGGGCCGGCGTAGTAGACCGCGTGGTCGCACAGGTAGCCGGGCATGGGCTCGCCCGCGTCCAGCCGTTCCGCGATCTTCGCGTGCGCGATGTCCCGGGCGACCACGAGGGGACCGGTGAGCGAGAGCCGGGTCTTGACCGGGTACGCCGACAGTTCCGACCGGATCTCGGACATCGGCCGGTTGAGGTCGACCCCGACCACCGGCCCCTCGTCCAGTTCGACGTCGGGCAGGAACCGGGCCGGGTCGGTCTCCAGCTTCTCCAGGTACACGCCGGCCGGGGTGATGCGAGCCAACGCCTGCCGGTCGGCGGAGCAGGAGACCGCGATCGCCACCGGGCAGGAGGCGCCGTGCCGGGGCAGCCGGATCACCCGCACGTCATGGCAGAAGTACCGGCCGCCGAACTGCGCGCCGATCCCGAACTGGCGGGTCATCTCCAGGACTGTCGCTTCCAGCGAGAGGTCGCGGAAGCCGTGGCCGGCGGGCGACCCCTCGACCGGCAGCGTGTCGAGGTACTTGGCGGACGCGTACTTCGCGGTCTTCAGCGCGTACTCCGCGCTGGTGCCGCCGATCACGATCGCGAGGTGGTACGGCGGGCAGGCGGCGGTGCCGATCAGCCGCAGCTTCTCCTCCAGGAACCGCATCATGCGCGTCGGGTTCAGCAGCGCCTTGGTCTCCTGGTACAGGTAGGACTTGTTGGCCGAACCGCCACCCTTGGCCATGAAGAGGAACTCGTAGCTGTCGGGGTGCGCGTCGCCCGCGTAGATCTCGATCTGCGCAGGCAGGTTGGACCCGGTGTTGCGCTCCTCCCACATGGTCAGCGGTGCGAGCTGCGAGTACCGCAGGTTCAGCCGGGTGTACGCGTCGAACACGCCCCGCGCGATCGCCTCCTCGTCCGACCCGTCGGTCAGCACGTACCGGCCGCGCTTGCCCATCACGATGGCGGTGCCGGTGTCCTGGCACATGGGCAGCACCCCGCCGGCCGCGATGTTCGCGTTGCGCAGCAGGTCGAGCGCGACGAACCGGTCGTTGGGGGACGCGGCCGGGTCGTCGATGATCGAGCGCAGCTGGGTCAGGTGGGCGGGCCGCAGGTAGTGGGCGACGTCGTGCATGGCCTCGTCGGTCAACCGGGTCAGCACCTCGGGCGGCACGGTCAGGAACCGGCGCCCGCCCGGTCCGTCCACGACCTCGACGCCCTCCGTGGTGAGCAGGCGGTACTCGGTCTTGTCGGCACCGAGGGGCAGCAGCGGCGTGTAGGAGAATGCCATACCCCCGGATCGTACCCACGCCGTTGATCATGGTGCCACCGAACCGTAGGGAAGGAGACCTATTTTACGGCCGGTATTGATCACCAACCCGGCGTCCGCGTACCCGAGCACGGTCGCCGCGGTCCTCGCGTCCACCAGGACCCGCCCCGAGGTCGGGTCGAGCGCGGCGAGGCGCCCGGCGTCCGAGTCGGTGACGACCACCGCGGCGGGGCCGAGGCCCACGAGCGCGTGCCGGTTCGCGGCGCGGGTCCACAGCGTGGTACCCGTGCGGCCCAGCCCGCGCACCTGGCCGCCGTTCCGCACCACGATCACGTTGCCGTCCGTCACGAGGACCGTCTGGCCCGCCGGTACCCGGTACGCCTCGTCCCCGGTCCGCACGTTGAGCAGGGCGTCCCGCCCGTCGGGAGTGACCGCGGCGACGAGCCCGCCGCCGCCGGTCGGGTCCCGCCGCTGGTCGCACCCGATGCCGGTGGCGGTTCGCAGATCCCATCCGCTGCGCTGCCAGACCTGCCGCCCGGTCGCCGGGTCCTGGGCGCTGACATTGAACCGGCAGGTCCCGCCCCGGTAACTGGCCGTGCTGATCAACACCCGGTCACCGGCGACCGAGACCCACTGTGTCGGATCCGTCCGGTACGAGCGCAGCCGCTGCCCGCCGCGCGTCGTGAAGACCTGTACCCGCTCGTCGAGCCGGAAGCCGAGCAGGGGCGGCGCCGGCCGCGGCACGTTGGCGAGGCTGTTCGCGTATCCGGAGCCCATCGCCCGCATGCCGGCCAGCGGCCGGTTGGCGCCGGCGAGGGTGCGGCCGTTGCCGTCCAGCGAGGCCTGCCACCTGACCGCCCCGGTGCCCGGGTTGCGACCCCGCAGCGTGCAGGAGAACAGGTCCGGACAGGTGATGTCGACGATCAGGTCGGTGAAGGTCCACACCCCCGACGCCCTGGGGTCGCTCCACCGGGCGCGGCCGTCGAACGGGTCCACCGCGCGGTACCCGCTGCCCCGCTTGCCCAGCACCACGACCGCCCCGCCGGCCTGCGCGGACCCGGCCGCCGCGGCCCAGTCCGCGTCGCTGGTCCACACCTGCGTACCGGCGCGGGCATCCCGCCCCTCGACCGTGCCCGGCTCGAAGACGACGACCACATCGCCGCTGACCATGGCGGAGGTGGGTTGGTCGCCGACCCGGACGGCCCAGGTGGTGTTCGGTTGGGAGAAACTGTGCACCTTGCTGAGCTTGTCGATCCAGCCGGGCACGGGGTTCCAGCCGGTGACCAAGCCGTAGGTCACCGGTACCGCGAGCAGGCCGAGCAGGGCCAGGAAGGTCTTGACCCTGGACACCGCCCTCCCCTCAGCCACGCGGTCAAGATAGCCGTGACGCGGTGCCGACCCCGGTACCCCGAAGTGCCCGTGTCGGGCGGATATAGGACGGTCAGACCGGGGCGAGGTCGGGAGCGGTGGTCACGTCGGCCACGACCGCCGTGATGTTGTCCGGGCCGCCGGCCGCGAGCGCCAGCGCGACCAGTTCCTTGGCGCACCGGTCCGGTTCGGAGTGGACGGTCATGGCCCGCGCGAGCGCGTCGTCGCCGACGACGTCGGATAGGCCGTCGCTGCACAGCAGGTACCGGTCGCCGGGCCGCGGCGTGAGCACGGTGAGCGAGGGGTCGAGCGGGCGGCCCTGTACCGCCCGGGTGACGACGGAGCGCAGCGGATGGTGCCGGACCTCGTCGGCCGACAGCACACCCTGGTCCACCAGCTCCTGTACGAACGTGTCGTCCCTGGTCAGCCGCTGCAGCTCGGCGTCGCGCAGCAGGTACGCCCGCGAGTCGCCGATGTGCAGCAGCACCAGCTCGGGGCCGGCCTCGCCGGGGCTCGACAGCAGCAACGCGGTGACCGTGGTACCCATGCCGTCGCGTACCGGATCGATCCGCCCCGCCTCGGCGATCTCCCGGTTGGCCGCCTCGATCGCGGCGCGCAGGGCCGGCAGCGGCTGCTCCGCCGGGCCGTCCTCCAGGCCGGCGAGTGCCCGCATGACGGCGTCGCTGGCCAACTCGCCGGCGGGCAGGCCGCCGATGCCGTCGGCCACCACCACCAGGCGCCGGCCCGCGAAGGCGGCATCCTCGTTGTTGCCCCGGACCAGGCCGAGGTCGGTCGCGGCCGCCGCGCGCAGGATCAGGGTCATAACTTGCAAGCCTGCCAAACTCGCGGCCGACGGTCTGTAAGTACTAGTGCGTAGTTGCCCAGCCCGGCTCGCCACGCCGAAGCGGCAAGGTCGCTCGCCACGCCGAGGTTTCCCCGGCTAGGATGGGCGCTTGCGTCCGGCACAAACGGCGACGGATTCGCAGGGAACCACCAGGCCCGTCCAGCAGCACCGGCGGCACCAACCAGGTCAGCCGGCGACCGTCACACATCCAGCGACGGTCAATGACAGGTTGTATGGCGTACGGACAGGGTCGAGCGGCGCACGGATGAGATCGGGAGTCGATGGCCGACCAAGGCAGGCGGGTGCCGCCCGGCGCCGGGGACGAGGGCGCGGAGATGCCGCCGAGGATCGTGTGGCACAAGAGCCGCAGAAGCGGCGGGGGAAACAGCAACTGCGTCCAGATCGCCACCCTGTCAGAGGACGGCCGGTTGATCGGCATCAGGGATTCCAAAGCCGCGCCCAGCGGTCCCATCCTGACCTTCGATGTCGCCTCGTTCCGTTCCTTCATTACCGCCGCCAAGTCGGGTGCACTCGACATCACGGCGATCCGCCAGTAGCTCGGAAGGTTCATCCACCCGACCGACAGCTGGCGGGCTCACCCAGACCAGGTCGAAAGCATCCGGCGCGGGCCTGCGGTACCGGTACGCCAACAAGGCGCTTGTGCGGCTGCCCGCTTGATTGACAGTGATCATTCCATGAGCCGCCGATGCCCACCTGCCATCTGCAAAATGAACTCAGTGTCAACCACCTGAACGCGGCGTTCGTATGGTGACCGCCTCTTCGCTAGTTGCCATAATGCTAGTAGCAGCGACACGGGCGTCGTTGCCTCCGGGTAGCGGCGGCTGCGATGGGACTGCAGGCTATGACTGAACCCCTTGACCCCTCGATCTGTCGACTACGTCTGCGCCGCTTCCTCAGACAGGCGCGCGTCGCGGCCGGCCTCAGCCAGCGAGAAGTCGCTCAAGCATTAGATTGGTCGCTGTCGAAACCACTCCGTATCGAGAGCGGCGCTGTCGGCGTATCCACGACCGACCTGCGGGCCTTACTTGATCTGTACCACGTGATCGATACGCAACAGGTGAGCGAGTCGATCAGATGGGCTCAAGCTTCTCGAAGACCGGCGCCGTCAGCATATAGAGACGTCCTCAGCGCGGAGTTCACGATCTACCTCGGCTACGAGGGAGCCGCGTCGGTAATTCGGCAGTGGGAGCCGATCCTCGTTCCCGGACTCCTGCAGACCGAGGCTTACGCACGAGCGGTGATCGCGGTTTTCCCGCCCGACTCGGCCGAGACGGTCGTCGAGCGGCAGATCGAGGCACGCGTTGGCCGGCAGGACCTGCTGCGGAGACAGAATCCCCCCGAGCTCTTCTTCATTCTCGACGAAGCCGTCGTACGGCGCCGCGTGGGGCCCGGCGACACGATGCGTCGCCAGCTCGAGCGCCTCCGCGAAGTGGCCGACCTGCCCAACATCTCGATCAGGATGGTTTCCTTCCAGGCCGGTGCACACCCCAACATGAGGTCGCCGTTCGTGGTCCTTGAGTTCGCGGACCCGAACGTGGACGACCTGCTGTTCGTGGAGAACCCTCGGGGGGATCTGCTCGATCGCGACGATGGCGAGGACCTGGCGGCGTACCTCGCCAACTTCTTCGAACTGGAGGAGAGGATCGCGTTGTCGAAGGCGGAGTCGGCCCAGGTGCTTGAGCAGGCAATCGAAGATATGCGATCAGGATCGTGAACCACAGAGCCGCGGTCCGGTTCCCCGGTGCGAGGCGACCGATCCGCGGCGCCTCGCACGGGAAACGGAACGTGTTGCCTAGTCCTCAACGACAATGAGCTGCCTTACCAGCTTGAGGACGACGGCGCTGGCCACGGTGATCGAAGCGATCGCGGTGACGTTCACGCCACACACGGCCAAGATCACTGGTTGGGCGATGACGATGACGATGACGATCACCGCATTGGGCCGTCTCGCCCGTGGCCCCCGGACCGGAGGCTTGACTTTCATTTGGCACCTCTCCTTCTGCCTGCAGCCCATCCGACTCGTTTGCCGGCTCCTACCGGCGAAATAGTGATTGTGGTGACGGGTGCGGTTGCCGCCGTTTTAGTACCCGCCGCCACTTATCTGACTTGAGATTACGCGGCGTGAAGAGACTGGGCCAACGATCTCACGATTAGCTGAATGAGTCCAACCGTCGCCAAACAACACGAAAGCCCTCTGCGGCAACAGAGGACTCACATGTCGCTCCTGGGGCATTCGTTTGAGCTGCAGGCGGTGCCATAGAAGCTGGGCAGTTCACAACGGAACAGCACCGCCATTGTCCCTCGCCAGACCAGCGAACGGAAGTACCGAATTGCCAGGTAGCAGTTGGATGTGCGCCCACCTGATCGTAGCGCTCGGTAGCCATCGAGGTGATGCCAACGACGCGTCGGCTAACATGGCGCTACCAGCGCTCGGCGACCATCACAATGACCCTCGCCAGAAAGCCGGGCTCCATTCTGCCGCCATGCGGGCTGCTGTCAAGCCTGACGTGAATAGGTGAACGTCGCAACTGCAAATTGCAAGATTTATTGGACTGGCGGTTTGACGCGGATACGGTCGTCCCAGGTCAGGCGAGGCAGACTGGCGCAGAGTGGGAGTCACACGCGTGATTCACGTGGATGACTCCCACATCGGGTTGAGGATGGGCTGGATGCTCCGGGCGCCCGACGGGTGGTGAGCGCTGGGCCGTCATAATCGGGGGATGATGCCGGTCTCGATGGTCGGGCGCGCCGACGAGCTCGGGGAGCTGACCACCGCGTGGGTACGCCTGCGGGTGCGCCGGGACCGGGCCGGCGCCGGTGCGGCCCAGACCCGTACCGCCGTGATCACGGGAGCCGGCGGCTCCGGCAAGAGCCTGCTCGTCTCCGCCGCGCTGGCCGCCTTCGAGCCGGGCCCGGCCCTGGTGCTGTCGGGCCAGGCGCGGGTACACACGCCGGCGCCGTACGACTGGCTGGCCGCGGTGCTCAGCGACCGTGACACGCGCGACCTGCCGGTACCGGCGGACGCGCTGGCCTGGCTGGCGCAGCACCCGGACGCGCCGCGCTACCGGTACGCGCCGGACGCCCTGCTGCGGCTGGCCGTGCGTACCGTCCGCGCGCTGGTCGGCGCCGGCCCCGCGGTGCTGGTCGTCGAGGACCTGCACGCGCTGGACCCGGCCAGCCTCAACCTGGTGGCCGAGCTGGCCGCCGCGCCCGGGCTGCCCGCCCTCATGCTGGTGACCAGCCGCCCGGCCGACGCGTCGGTGTCCCCCGCGCTGACCGCACTGACCCTGGCCCGGCTGGCCGGGGTGCCCGGGGCGATCCGCCAGCACCTGGGCCCGCTCGGCGCCGGCGACGTCGGGGAGCTGCTGACCACGGTGTACGCCGCCGAGGTACCGGCGCAGGTGTCGCGCGCGGTCTGGGAGCGTACCGACGGCAACCCGTACTGGCTCACCGAGTTGCTGGCCGCCCGGCGAGGAGCGCCGCCGGAGGCGCTGGCATTCGGCCCGCTGCCCGAGCACCTGCGCTTCATGTCGAGTGCCACCCGGCCGACCGAGCTCACCGCCCGGGAACGCGAGGTGCTGTCCTGCCTGGCGGCCGGCATGTCCAACAAGCAGGTGGCCCGCTCGCTGGGCATCTCGATCCGGACCGTGACCGTGCACGTGTCCAATCTCCTGCGCAAGACGCAGTCCGCCTCGCGGACCGAGGCCGCGCTGTGGGCGGTGCGCCACCAGCTCACGGGCTGACCCGGGCGGCCGCCCGCACCAGCGGGAGCGTGCGGTACGGGATCTGCTCCGCGAGCGCGATGATCGTGGACGCGCGCACCACGCCGTCGTACGCGACCACCTGGTCGATCACCCGCTGCAGGTCGGCGTTGGACCGGGCGACGATGCGGCAGAGCAGGTCGCCGCCGCCGGTGATGGTGTGCGCCTCCAGCACCTCGGGGATCGTGGCCAGATGAGCCGCGGCCGGATCGTGGCCGCGGCTCTGCCGGATCTCCAGGGTGACGAACGCGGTCACGCCGTAGCCCAGGGCCACCGGCGCGACGGACGGGCCGAAGCCCACGATGACGCCGCGCTCGACCAGCTTGTCGAGGCGGGCCTGCACGGTGCCGCGGGCCACCCGCAGCCGTCGCGAACACTCCAGCACGCCGATCCTGGGCTCGTCTGCGAGCAGCGCGATCAGGCGCGCGTCGAGGTCATCGACGTTCAGGTCTTCACCTTCTGTACGGCGAACATCCAGTGCTGCTTCTCCAGCGTCTCCAGCACCTCGATGAGCAGATCCTGGGTGACCGCGTCGAGTTCCTCGGTGTGCTCGACCCGGCGCCGCACGTGCCCGCAGACGTCCGCCAGCGCCTCGGTGATCAACGCGACCACCTCGTCGTCCCCGACCTGACCCTCCGGGAACGCCGGCAGCGGGCTGGACTTGGCGACCGTCGCCGGCCGGCCGTCCACCGCGTACCCGATCGCGACCGCGCGCTCGGCGACCACGTCGGCCGCGCCGCGCACCTCGTCGGTCAGCTCGTCGAGGTGCAGGTGCACCTGCCGGAAATGCCGGCCGACCACGTTCCAGTGCGCCTGCTTGGCCCGCAGGTGCAGATCGGTCAGCTCGACGAGCGTGTCCTGCAGGTCCGCGCCGACCGCGGCCACATCGATGTCGACCAACCCGTTGACCGGGGTCGCCTGGATCGCGTTGCGGTGCTCGGCCGGCACGGACTTCTTCGCCGTCGTCTTCTTCGGTGGCATGGCAATCCCCCTTCACGTGGACCGTGTCTACTTAGCCGCCAGGCGGGGACGGTAAACATCTGAGCAATGTGTACAGCATGTTAGCGCGGACACCTACCGAACTGTACAGCATGATTGGTTCGGGGGGTGACGGTTGCCCAGGGGGATGGCGGGCCGTCATTCTCCAGTACATGACCCAGACAGTGGCGGTCCCGCACGGCACCCACCGGGATCCGTTCCCGGTGTCCGGACTGGACCATCTGCGCTTCCTGGTGGGCAACGCCAGGCAGGCGGCGCACTACTACTCGACCGCGTTCGGCATGACCTGCGTGGCGTACCGGGGTCCGGAGCAGGGGCACCGCGACTATGCCGAGTACGTGCTGGTCTCCGGTTCGGCGCGGTTCGTGCTGGCCGGTGCGGTGCGGGCCGGTACGCCCGGGGCCGAGCACCATGCCCGGCACGGGGACGGCGTGCTGGACATCGCGCTCGAAGTGCCCGATGTGGACGCCGCGTACCGGCACGCGGTCGAGCAGGGCGCCACCGGGATCGAGCCCCCGCACGACCTGACCGACGAGTACGGCACGGTCCGCACGGCGGCCATCGCGACGTACGGGGAGACCCGGCACTCGCTGGTCGACCGGTCCCGGTACCAGGGACCGTTCCTGCCCGGCTTCGTCGCGCGGGATCCCGCCGTCCCCCCGCCCAAACGCCTCTTCCAGGCGATCGACCACGTGGTCGGCAACGTCGAGCTGGGTCGGATGGACGAGTGGGTGGAGTTCTACCACCGCGTGATGGGCTTCACCAACATGGCCGAGTTCGTCGGCGACGACATCGCCACGGACTACTCGGCCCTGATGAGCAAGGTGGTGGCCAACGGCACGCGCCGGGTGAAGTTCCCGCTCAACGAGCCCGCGCCGTCCCGCCGCCGGTCGCAGATCGACGAGTACCTCGACTTCTACGGCGGCCCGGGCGTGCAGCACCTGGCGCTGGCCACCGGCGACATCCTGGCCTCCGTGGACGCGATGCGCGCCGCCGGCGTGGAGTTCCTGGACACGCCCGACTCGTACTATGACGATCCGGTGCTCCGGGAACGCATCGGCACGGTACGGGTACCCGTGGCGGAACTGCGCGCGCGGGGGGTCCTCGTGGACCGCGACGAGGACGGGTACCTGCTGCAGATCTTCACCAAGCCGGTACAGGACCGGCCGACCGTCTTCTTCGAGCTGATCGAGCGGCACGGCTCGCTCGGCTTCGGCAAGGGCAACTTCAAGGCCCTCTTCGAGGCGATCGAGCGGGAGCAGGAGAAGCGGGGAAACCTCTGAGCGCGGGCACCTGCCACACTGGAGGACGTGACTGACGCCGCGATCCCCCGCGTGTCCGCTGCGGCCCTCGTGATAGAGGTTGTCGCGTGACACAGATCGCCCCGGGCTGGTACAAGGACCCGGCCGAGCCGACCACCCAGCGCTACTGGGACGGTGACGGCTGGCTCGGCGACCCGCTGCCCGCCGAGGCCACACCGCCGCCCGGGCCGCCGGCGGTGGCGAAGACCGGCACGCCACCGGCCCCCCGGGCACCACAGGCGCCACCGCCCGCACCGGACCCACCACCGCCCGCCCAGCCAACTGGTCCGGCCGCCGGGCCGGCCGCGCCGACTGGCCCGGCCAGGCCCGGTCAGGCCGGCTCGGGAGCGGCGTTCCCGGCCGGGCACGGCTGGCCCGCCCCGCCACCGGGCTGGCGCCCCGGGACACCCCTGCCCCCCGGCTTCGGGATCCCGCCCGGCATGGGCTTCCCGCCGGGAGCGACCATCCCGCCCCAGGGGTACCCGTACCTCCTGATCAGGCCGCGCCCGCACGGCCTGCCGGTGGCCCCACTCGGCCTGCGCTTCCTGGCGCGGCTCATCGACATCCTCGTGGTGCTCGCCCTCAACGTGGTCGGCAACGGCTGGTTCGTGTACCTGTGGGTCAAGGACGTCGGGCCCTACATCGCGACCGCGTGGCGGGCCGCGATGAACAACCAGGCCGGCAGCGTCGACCTCCCGTCGATCCCCGGCCGGGCCAGTGCGCTGGCCTACCTGATCCCGCTCGTCGCGATGGCGCTGTGGTGGGCCTACGAGGTGCCCGGCATCGCCAGCGCCGGGCAGACGTTCGGCAAGCGGATCGTGGGCATCAAGGTGATGGCGATGGAGAAGGACGAGCCGATCGGCTGGGGCCGCGCGTTCCGCCGGTGGAACCCGCTGGGCCTGCCCGTGCTGCTGTGGTCCTGCGGCATCGGCTTCGTGCTCCAGTTCGTCGACAGCATCTCGCCGGCCCTGGGCGGGCCGCTGCAACTGGCCCTGCACGACCGGTCGGCACAGACCGTCGTTGTCCACTGTGGACGACGAGGGCACGAGAAGACGCCCGAGAAGGTACCCGCCAAGACCGGAGGACAGACGTGACGCTCACCCGCGCCGACCTGCAGACGCTGCCCTCCTACGTGCCCGGTCGCAGCGTGCCCGGCGCGATCAAGCTGGCCAGCAACGAGGTCCCGTACGGTCCGCTGCCCGGGGTGGTGGAGGCGATCGCGGAGGCGGCCGCCGGCATCCACCGCTACCCCGACATGGGAGTGGTGGCGCTGCGCGAGGCCCTCGGCTCCCGCCTCGGCGTCGATGCCGCGCGCATCGCGACCGGATGCGGGTCGGTGGCGCTGGCCGAGCACCTGGTGAGGGTCACCTGCCGGGACGCGACCGCTGAGGTGGTCTACGCCTGGCGCTCGTTCGAGGCCTACCCGATCCTCACCGCGACCGGTGGGGCCACGAGCGTGCGGGTGCCCAACCGGCCCGACCACGGGCACGACCTGGCGGCGTTGGCGGCGGCCGTGACGCCGCACACCAGGCTGGTGTTCGTGTGCAACCCCAACAACCCCACGGGTACCGCCGCGCGCGCCGCCGAACTCGACACCTTCCTCGACGCGGTGCCGCAGACCACGCTCGTCGTGCTGGACGAGGCCTACCGCGAGTTCGTCACCGACCCGGGGGTGCCGGACGGCCTGCGCTACGCGTCCCGCCCCAACGTGGTCGTGCTGCGCACGCTGTCCAAGGCGTGGGGGTTGGCCGGGCTGCGCGTCGGCTTCCTCATCGCCCAGCCAACCGTCGCCGAGACGGTGCGCAAGGTGGTCACCCCGTTCTCCACGTCCGGCCTGGCCCAGGCCGCCGCGCTGGCCGCGCTCGGCCAGCCGGACGAGGTGGGCCGCCGGACCCAGCTGGTGGTACGCGAGCGGGAGCGGCTGCTGACCGCGATCCACAAGCTCGTCCCGGACGCGCCGGAGTCGCACGCCAACTTCATCTGGCTGCCGCTCGGCGGCGGGTCCGCGGCGTTCGCCGCCGCGTGCGAGGCGCACCGCGTCATCGTCCGCGTGTTCCCGGGCGACGGCGTGCGCGTGACGGTCGGCACCCCGGAGGAGAACGACGCCTTCCTCGCCGCGGCCGAGACCGCCCTCATCTGAGTCGCCGGTCAGGTGCCGGCGACGAGGACGTTGGGCGACGGGTAGTAGTACCGCGAGTCGGGATCGGCCGGCTTCGCTCCGGCCTTGCGCCGCTCGACGAACACGTACCGGTCCGCCGCGTACACGTACCCCGGGTCGAACCTGCCGTTCTCGACGTCGATCAGCGGCAGCCGGCTCAGTTCCAGCCCGTCCGCGGGGTCCACGCTGATGAGGTACCGGTCGTCTGTGAGCAGGTGGACCGCACCCTGTTCCACCGCGACGACGCGCGCGCCGGCGGGCACCGGGCCGGTCAGGGGCCAGGACCACAGTTGCCGGCCGCCGGCCGCGCGGCCGGTCACGGTGCCGTCCGGTCCGGGCCCGACCACGACGCCGTCCACCAGCCAGGAGCCGGCACCGACCAGCGCCGGCGCCGCGGTGAGCGCGCCGTCCGCGCCGATCACCCAGGCATGTCCGGGGGTACGGGCACCGCGGCACCCGGATCGCCCTACGGCACAGCTGACCGGCTCGACGTCGCCGCCGAGCGCCGGCCACGCCAGCGCCTTCCCGGTCCCCGCGTCGAACACGTCCACTGTGGACGCGCCCTCGCACCGGGCCACCGCGACGAACACCCCGACCCCGGTGAAGTACGCGTGGCTCCCGCACCGCGGGACCGTTTTCGTCCAGAGTGGACGGCCCGAGGGCGCGTCGAACGCGCGCGTGCCCGTGTCGCCCACCACGATGACGACGGAGCCCGCGGTGTACATGCCCGCCGGCTGGTAGACGGTCGCCGCGCCGGTGCGCCGCCCCAGGTAGCTGCCCGCGACGGTGGGCGCGCGCACCCGCCAGGCGATGGTGCCCCGGGTCGCGTCCAGGGCCACGAGGTCGCCGTCGGACCAGCGGGACACGACGGTGGTACCCACGGCCACCACCCCGAGCAGCGTGGCCGGCCAGCGGCGGTAGGCCCAGAACGGGCTCAGCGAGGAGCGGAAGTCGACCGGCTGGTCGGCCCACACCTCCCGCTGGGCGGCGTAGACGCGCAGCCGGCCGTCCACCACGAGCGGGGTGTCCAGGATCGACCCGTACAGGCGCGGGGTGGCCGGTACCCGCGCCGGGTAGGGGCTCTGCGCGGAGTCCAGCGTGTCCCTGGGCTCGAAGGCCCGGTACCCGATGGCGGCGGCGACCAGCAGCAGGACCAGCGCGTACAGGCCCACCGGGCGCCCGCGCTCCCGTACCGCGTCCATGGCCACCTCCGCCCGGCCACCCTACCGGCCCGGTACGGGTACCGCCTGCTGAGCCCCTGCCCCTGGCCCGGCAGGGGAGAGTACTCGGGCGCGGGTGACCAGCCCGGCGACGGCTGAACGGACCGCCACGGCCGGGGTGCTCGTCACGGCGGGCACGGTCGGGCCGCTGTCGCCCGCGTTGGCGGGCCGCTGCGCGGTGGCGGTCCGAATGCGAAGAGTCCTCCGAAGAACAGCACGGCGACCGTGCCACCCCCCGACGAGCCGGCGCGCCGGACGCGCAGCGCCGCCGCGCGCATCTCCTCGATCCGCAGTTCCGCCGCGCGCACCGCGAGCCAGCGCCGGCCACGCGTAGCGGATGACAACCTCGTCATCGGTGGCGTCGTGGCGCGCGAGCACCGTGCGTCCGGTCACCTGATCGTCCACTCGCTATAGCGCCTGTCCCCGCACCCATGCCCGGCCAGCGGCAGGAGTCGGGTGCCGGGTCAGAAAGGGTGCACGAGGGCCACCGCGATCGCCGCCAGCCCCTCACCTCGGCCGGTGAGCCCCAGCCCGTCCGTGGTCGTACCCGAGACGCTGACCGGCGCGCCGAGCGTGCCGGACAGCAGGTCCTGTGCCTCCCCGCGCCGGGTACCGATCCGGGGTGCGACGCCGATCACCTGGATCGAGACGTTGCCGATCTCCCAGCCGGCCGCCCGTACCCGCCGGGCGGTCTCGACCAGCAGCGCGAGCCCCGAGGCGCCGGCCCACTGCGGCCGGTCCGTGCCGTAGTTCGCGCCCAGGTCGCCCAGCGTGGCGGCGGACAGCAGCGCGTCGCAGGCCGAGTGGGCGGCCACGTCGCCGTCGGAGTGCCCGGCCAGGCCGGTCGCGTCCGGCCAGTGCAGGCCCGCCACCCAGCAGGGCCGGCCCGCCTCGAACGCGTGCACGTCGGTGCCGATGCCGACCCGCGGGAGGATCACGAGGAGAGGGTAGCCCCGAGCAGCGCCTCCGCGACGATCAGGTCGATCGGCCGGGTGATCTTCAACGCGCGCTCGTCTCCGGGTACGCAGAACACCCGCCCGCCGATCCCCTCCACGAGACCGGCGTCGTCGGTGTGCTCGTCGACCGCTGCCGCGTGCGCCTTGGCGAGCAGCGCGCGCCGGAAGCCCTGCGGCGTCTGCACCGCCCGCAGCGTCGAGCGGTCGACGGTACCCGTGACCTCGTCGCCGGCCGCGACCAGCTTGATCGTGTCGACCACCGGCAGCACCGGGATGACCGCGTCGCACCCGTCGCGCACCGCGGACGCGACCCGGTCCACGAGCGTCGCCGGAGCCAGGGCGCGAGCCGCGTCGTGGACCAGCACGATCTGGTACCGCTCGGGCACGGCGGCCAGCGCCGCCGCTACCGACGCCTGCCGGGTCGCCCCGCCGGCCACCACCGTGACCGGCGCCACCGCGGCGAGCAGGTCGGCCACGGGTGCCACGTCGGCCGGCGGCGCGGCCACCACGATCAGGCCGACCGATGACGCACCCGCCACCTGCCGCACGGCGTGCACCAGCAGCGGCAGCCCGGCCAGCGGCCGCAATGCCTTGGGAATGCCGGGGCCCAGGCGAACGCCGGAACCCGCGGCAGGAATGAGGACCGCGACGTCACCGCGCAATAGTCGCTGCGCGATCACCTCGCGGTCCTCATTCGTATCACCGTCAAATACGAGGAGACCGACACTGGATGGTGCGGCTCACGCCTCGGTGAGCACCTTGTCGAGGAGCATCTCGGCCTCGTCCTTGGTGCTCTTCTCGGCGAGTGCCACCTCGCCGACCAAGATATCGCGAGCCTTGGCGAGCATGCGCTTCTCGCCCGCGGACAGTCCCCGCTCGCGCTCCCGACGCCAGAGGTCACGCACGACCTCCGCGACCTTGAGCGGGTTGCCAGAGGCCAACTTCTCGAGGTTTGCCTTGTAACGCCGAGACCAGTTGGTGGGCTCTTCGGTGTGCGGAGCGCGGAGAACGTCGAAGACCTTGGTCAGGCCTTCCTCGCCAACCACCTCGCGAACACCGACGATCTCGGCATTTTCGGCCGGTACGCGCACCGTCAGGTCACCCTGAGCTACCCGGAGGACGAGGTACAGCTTCTCCTCGCCCCTGATGACCCGAGTCTCGATTGCCTCGATGAGTGCGGCCCCGTGGTGGGGGTAGACAACGGTTTCGCCGACACTGAAAACCATAGGTTCGAAACCCCTTTCGCTGTGTCTAGGGTAACACGGCGGGGCCCGCACGGCCCACCCCCGGTCAAAGCGTTATCGCTGGTCAGCGCCGTTGTGAGTCCTCTTTCTCCAGCTTGACACAAAGACCCTGACATGCATACCTACGCTCCGTAACTAGGCCGTGACCAGCACGAATGCGGTTTCGGATATATCCGACACATAGCCCGGCGTAACTGGCCCCGCGTTTGGGTACTGAACCTGCCATCCCCGGTCTAGCGTGGAAACGCCTGATGCGGGAGAGTTGGGGGTACGGCCAAGGAGACAGCCAATGGGCACGCTGCGGGGAGACAACGGCGGCGAACGACCGCCAGACGGTGGTGGCCTACCTGACCTTCCACCCGAGTGGGGCACGATCGTCATTCCCGACAACGCCGCCGCACTCGATCATGAGGCGGAGCTGGTCAGGAAGGAAATGCGGCGCTGGGCCAGGCGCAACCGCTGGCGGCGCCGGTTCGGGCTATCCCCGCTGACGCAGGCGTCGCTGGACGACGACACGCCGGCACTCGGGCTACCCCTACTGATCATGTCCATCGCGATCATCGCGACGCTCACCAGCCTCTTCGCCATCGCCTGGCCGAGCCGGTCCGGCCAGACCGCCGGACTCCCCCGCACCAGCCCGGCCACCGCCGCCGCAAGCACCGTGTCAGTACCCGATCTGGCCCTGCACGAGAGCGCCGGCACCACGCTGCGGCTGCGGGACGCGCTGCCGGCCGTGGTACTGCTGGTCGACGGCTGCGGCTGCGCCGAGCTGATCAGCGACACGGCCAAGGCGGTCGACCCGAGGGTGACGGTACTGGCCGTGGCGCGCACCGTACCCCGGCTGCCCAGCCCGCTGCCGGCCGCTCGCCAGGTGCGCTCGGCCAGCGACGAGAAGGGCACGCTGCGGTCGACATACGGCGGTTCCCCGCCGAGCACGGGCGTGACGGTGCTGCTGGTGAAGGCCAGCGGCGAGGTGGTCACGGCGATCCCTGACGTGCGGGGCGTCGACACCTTCCGCGCCTACCTCAGCGAGCTGGTATAGCTCGCAGAAGCGCCGCGTAGATCGTGAGGCCGGGTCCGAAGGCGAGCGCGACGACGTGCCGCGGCAGGTCCGGGCGCAGCGCCTCGGTGATCATCAGTACCGTCGGCGAGGAGCAGTTGCCGTGCCGGTCCAGTACCCCGCGCGAAGCGGCCAGCGCACCGTCGGAGAGCCCCAGCCGGGTCTGCACCACGTCGAGGATGCGCGGTCCGCCGGGGTGGACCGCCCAGCCGTCCACGGACGGGACGGCCAGCCCGTGCCGGTCGAGCAGCCCGTGCACCATGGGCGCCACGTACGCGTCCAGCACGTCCGGTACCCGCGGCGAGAGGCCCATCCGGAAGCCCAGGTCGGTCACGTCCCAGGTCATGTAGTCCGCCGACACCACGTCGGTCACGGACGCGACCTCGACCAGTTCCAGGCCGGGTGCCGGCGAGGGCAGCAGCACCACGGCCGCGGCGGCGTCGGAGAACAGCGCGTGCGCCACGATCTGCTGCGCGTCGGCGGTCGGCGGCTGCACGTGCAGGCTGGTCAGCTCCAGGCACAGCAGCACGGCCGGCCGGCCCCGGGAACGCACGAAGTCGGCCACCACACCGAGCCCCGGCAGCGCGGCGTAGCAGCCCATGTGCCCGATGAACAGGCGCTGCGTGTCCGGCGCCATGCCCAGGTCGCGGGCGAGCAGGATGTCCAGACCGGGGGTCACGTAGCCGGTGCACGAGCAGACCGCGAACAGCCCGATCTCCCCGGCGTCCAGCCCGGCTGAGGCCAACGCGTCGGTTACCGCCGACTTGCCGAGCGGCATGGCCTCGATGAGGTACCGCTGCATGCGGCGCCCGGTGGACCAGCCGGAGACGTCCTCCACCAGCGGGCTGACCGCGCCGTGCCGGGTGGTGACCCCGGAGTTGCGGAAGACCCGGTTGGCGAGGGCCCGCTGCACCCCCGAGTAGTGCTTGCTGAAGAAGTCCTCCCACAGCTCGCGCTGCTCGACGGGCGCCGGATGAGCGATGCCGGTACCGGCGAGCACGGCGGCTACCACCGGGGAGTACCGCCGTCCAGGTCCGGGTCGCCGCCCAGCGCCGCTATCCCCAGCCAGTCGGCGCACACGTCGGAGGTGGCCGGCTGGAGTGAACCACACCGGGCGTCGCGGTACAGGCGCTCCAGCGGGTTGCCGCGCCGGGTGGCGGAGGTGCCCGCCGCCTCCA
This sequence comes from Micromonosporaceae bacterium, assembly GCA_039649115.1. GTDB lineage: Bacteria > Actinomycetota > Actinomycetes > Mycobacteriales > Micromonosporaceae > DATEJJ01. The sequence continues at coordinate 21,498 of JBBWZQ010000154.1, forward strand.
GCATCGACGCGGCCACCTCGGCCGCGGTGGTGCCGGCGAGCAGCTTTGCCCGCCATACCCAGCGGTTGGTCTCCGGCTCACCCGGCGCCTGGTCCACCCGGCGTGCCGCCTCGTCCACCACCAGCCGGGCGGCCGCGACCGCCGCGTCGGCCCGCCCGATCCGGGCCCGTACCGACGGCAGGCCGGTCAGCTTGCGGTTGCGCAGGTGCTCCACGGCGGCGTCGATGGCGGCCTGCGCCACGCCCACGTAGACGGCCGCGTAGCTGGCCACGAGCCAGTGGGGCATCAGCTGGGCGAACCAGAGCGCCAGGCCCTCCACGCCGCCGACCAGGGCGGCCGCCGGTACCAGCACGTCGAGGTGCAGGTCGTGCGAGCAGGTGGCGCGCATGCCCATCGAGTCCCAGGTCTCCTCGACGGTCAGCCCGGGCAGATCGGCGGGGACCAGGAACTGGGAGACGGTGTCGGGATCCTCCGCGCTGCGCGCGGCGACCAGGTAGGCCGAGGCGTGACCGGAGCCGGAGACGAAGCTCTTGGCTCCCTTGACACGGAAGCCACCGTCCTCACGACTGTATACAGTGGACAGCTGGGACAGGCGCGAGCCGGCGCCCCGCTCGCTCATGGCGACGGCGTAGAAGGCGCCGCCGGCCGCGCCGCGCAGGATCTCGTCGCGCGCGGCGAAGAACTCGTCGGGTACGCCCATCGCGGTGGCCATCTCCTGCGGGATGCCGGCCAGCGCGCCGGTGACCGACGCGTGCATGTTGAAGACCAGCGCCGTGGCGCCGTTGCCCCGGGCCAGCTCGTGGGCGACGCCCACGTAGTCGGCGAACCCGGCACCGAGCCCGCCTAGCAGCGCCGGAACCATGAGCCCGAAGAACCGTGCCGCGCGCAGGTCCGCGAAGTCGTCGACTGGAAAGTCACCGGACCGGTCGTACCCGGCGGCACGCGCGGCGAAACGCGGCGACAGCCGGGCGGCCTCCTGCACCAACGTCACAGCTTGGTCCCCCGTCCCTGGTACAGGATCGCGGTCGAGACGGTGGGCCGGATGGCCACCGAGCCTTTGCGGGTGACCAGCCAGCGCCCCAACCCGGGCGCGGACGGCCGGATGCCCCGCACCACCAGCCGTACCCCGTGCGCCGCGCACTCACTCACCAGTACGTCCGGGTCGACGAACAGGTGCGGGTCGTGGATGCCGCGCGGCGCCACGCCGGGGAGCCGTTCGCCGATGGTCACCGCGACGAGCCGGGCCAGTGGCGTCGCGTTCAAGGTGTCGAGCACGAGCAGCCCGCCGGGCCGCAGGATCCGGCACGCCTCGGCGATCGCCGACCGCAGGTCCACCACGTGTTCCAGCAGCTCCCCCGCGCTGACCACGGCGGCGCACCCGTCGCGCAGCGGCACCCGGGTCGCGTCGCCGCGCACCGGGGTCACGCCGTGGCTGGCGGCCTGTTCCAGGGCGGACGCGACAAGGTCCACGCCCACGTGCCGGTAGCCCTTGCCGGCCAGGTGCGGGGCGAGCAGCCCGGCGCCGCAGCCGAGGTCGACGAGGATGTCGCCAGAATGCTGGGCGGGCGGTACCAGCCGGGCCCGGGCCTCGGCGAGCCAGTGCAGCATCGCGAACAGCCCGTCCGGTCGCCACCACTCGCCTGCCAAACGGTCGTACTGGCCGAGCTCGTTACGCCGCACCTTCACCAGCCTGACATGAATGGCCGTCGTCCGACAGACTTGCGGGCGTGGGGACGCTTGTGGGACGCGGCACGCTCGGGCTGCTGCGGGCCTGCCATCCCGAGCCGACCGCCGCGGTCACCGTGGCCACCGCGCTGCTCGCGGTGATCGTCGGGCGGAGCGCGGCCGGTACCGCCGCGGCGGCGGTGGCGGTCCTCGCCAGCCAGTTGAGCGTGGGCTGGAGCAACGACTGGCTGGACGCCGGGCGCGACGCGCGGTCGGGCCGGCGCGACAAGCCGATCCCGTCCGGGCAGGTCTCCCGCCGCGCGGTCGGCATCGCGGCGGTGGTGGCCGCGCCGGTGACCGTCGCGCTCGCGCTGCTGTCCGGCCGGCCGGCCGCGCTCGTCCTGACCGTGGCACTGGCCGGCGGGCTGGCGTACAACTGGCCGTTGAAAGGCACGATCGCGTCGCCCGTACCATATCTGGTTTCTTTTGGATGTCTGGCCGCCTTTGTCGTGCTCGGCCGTCCCGGCGCACCGCTGCCGCCGTGGTGGCTGGTCGCCGCTACCGCCGCCCTCGGCGGCGGCGCGCACTTCGCCAACGTGCTGCCCGACCTGCAGGACGACCTGCGCACGGGGGTACGCGGCCTGCCGCACCGGCTGGGCCAGGGCGGCTCCTGGCTGGCCGCGTCGGGCCTGCTGGGGACGGCGACGGCCGTGCTCGTCTTCGGCCCGCCCGGCCCGCCGTCGTGGGTCGCCCTGGCCGTCCTGGCGGTCGCCGTCGTGGTGCTGCCCATCGGGTGGTACGCGTCGCGCCGGCTCGGCTCCAGGGCGGCGTTCCGCGCGGTGCTCGTGATCGCCGTCGCGGACGTGATCCTGCTGCTCCTGTCGGGTGCCCGAGTCTGACCCGTCGCGCGCCGCGCCCGATTGGCGGGTCCGGCGAGTACTCGATCTCGGTCACTACTACGCTGTACCGCGGTCCACCTTTATGGGGAATGGGAGGAGCGCCGTGTCGTCTGGAGCTGCCGGCCGCTCGACAGGCCATCGGCGTCTTGTCGCGATCGTTGTCGGGGCCACCGCGCTGGCCACCCTGGGCCTGCTCGCCGGGTGCGGCGCGGGCCAGATCGCGGAGACCGCGGACACGGTGCCGGCGGTACCCGGCGCCAACCTCGACCTCAGGGTGAACGGCGGGGTGATCTCGGTACGCGACGCGACGATCGACTACTCCGGCCCGACCGGGTACCGACCCGGTCAGGACGCGCCGCTGACCATCCGGATCATCAACGGCACCTCCGCTCCGGTGACGCTGACCGGGGCCACCGCGGCGACCAGTGACGGCACGACGAGCGCGGGCCGGGTGCTGCAGGTCGGCGGTACCCCCTCGGTCGCGCCGTCCGCCGAGTCCCCGGTGCCGACCACCCCGACCCGCAACCCGACGCCCAAGGCCCCGGCCTCGCCGTCGTCCGGCGCCTCGTCGGCGGCGGCCGGTTCGCCGTCCGAGCCGGCCAGCGCGCCGCCGGTCGGCAGCCCCACCATCAAGCTGCCCATCCCGGCCGCGCCGGACGGTCTGATCATCCTGAGCAAGGCCAACAGCGGCGGCACGTACCTCGTGATCAGCGAGCTGACCTCGCCGCTGCGCCCCGGCCAGTCGATCCGGCTCGTCCTGACGTTCACCCTCGCCGACGGCAGCACCGTTCAACTCGGCGCCTCCACCGTGGCGGGCCAGCAGCTCGTCGTGCCGGTCGCCGTGCCGCTGAGCCCGGAGCCGCGCAGCCCGATGTCGCCGGGCTGAGTAGCCTCCAGCCGCGCTCGCCTCCGCCAGCGACCGGCTCCGGCCGCGTTCCCGGCGGGCGGCAGTCCTGTCACACCTGACCGCTACCGTGCCGGGGTGACCTCACCGAAGAGCGCCCGACCCGCGCCGCGCACCCCGGCCCGCACCGCCCGCGCCGCATACGAGTGCGACGCGTGCGGGCACCGGCCGCCCAAGTGGGTCGGGCGCTGCCCCGAGTGCGGTGAGTGGGGCTCCGTCGTCGACTCCACCGGCGGCGCCGGACCGCCGGCCGCGCTGCGCGCCATCACGGCCCGCACGCCGGCACAGCCGGCCCGCCCGATCGCCACGATCAGCGCGGAGCCGGCGCGCTGCCGGCCCACCGGCGTGCCCGAGCTCGACCGGGTGCTCGGCGGCGGGCTGGTGCCCGGCGCCGTGGTCCTGCTTGCCGGCGAGCCCGGTGTGGGCAAGTCGACCCTGCTGCTGGAGGTCGCCCAGCAGTGGGCCGTCTCCGCCGGCGGAGGCAGCGCGCTCGTGGTCTCCGGGGAGGAGTCGGTCAGCCAGGTGCGGCTGCGCGCGGAGCGGCTGGGCGCCCTGCACGAGCGGCTCTACCTGGCCGCCGAGACCGATCTGGAGGCGCTGCTCGGCCACCTCGACGCGGTACGGCCCGGGCTGCTGGTGGTCGACTCCGTGCAGACGGTCTCCGCACCCGGCGCCGACGGTGTACCGGGCGGGGTGACGCAGGTGCGCGCGGTGACCGCCGCCCTGATCAGCGTCGCCAAGGAGCGCGGCATCGCCACGGTCCTCGTGGGGCATGTCACCAAGGACGGCCAGGTGGCCGGTCCCCGGGTCCTGGAGCACCTGGTCGACGTCGTGCTGCAGTTCGAGGGCGACAAGCACTCCTCGCTGCGGATGGTGCGCGGCCTGAAGAACCGCTTCGGCGCCGCGGACGAGGTCGGCTGCTTCGAGATGCACGAGGGCGGCATCAGCAGCCTGGCCGACCCGTCCGGGCTGTTCCTCACCCGCTACGCCGACCCGACGCCGGGCACCTGCGTGACGGTGGCGATGGAGGGCCGCCGCGCCCTGGTGACCGAGGTGCAGGCACTGATCGGGGCGCAGGTGCCCGGCTCGCCCCGGCGCACCGTGTCCGGACTGGACGGTGCCCGGCTGGCCATGGTGCTCGCCGTGCTGCAACGCCGCACCGACGCGAAGCTGCACGACCGCGAGGTGTTCGCGGCGACGGTGGGCGGCATCCGGGTTGTGGAGCCCGCGGCCGACCTGGGCATCGCGCTGGCCGTCGCGTCGGCGACGCACGACCTGCCGCTCGCCGCGGACCTGGTGGCGATCGGCGAGGTCGGGCTGACCGGGGAGGTCAGGCGGGTCGGCGCGGTGGCGCGGCGGCTGGCCGAGGCCGCGCGGCTCGGTTTCCGCTTCGCGCTCGTTCCGCCGGGCTGCGGTCCCGCCGCGACCAGCGGGGCGCCGGCCGGCATGCGGGTGCTGGAGGTCAGCGACGTGCGCACCGCCGCGCGGTGGGCCGCCCGAGCCTCGGTGGACTGAGTCTCCGCCCAGCCGAAGGTAACGGCATGACTACGGTGGTGAGTTTGCCGAGCACCGCACCGGCGACACCGCGGGGCGGATCCGTAGACTGTGCGGGTGCCGATCGACCGTGACGTCACCAGAACCGGCGGGCCGTACCCCGCGCGGGGCGGCACCAGCATGCCCAACTGGAGCGGTGTGAGCCTGTCCAGCGACCCGCTGCGCGCCACCCTCGCCCTGATGGCCCCGGGAACCGCCCTGCGCGACGGGCTGGAGCGGATCCTGCGCGGCCGCACCGGCGCCCTCATCGTCCTCGGCTTCGACCGCCTGGTGGAAGGCATCTGCACCGGCGGCTTCGCGCTCGACGTCGAGTTCTCGTCCACCCGCCTGCGCGAACTGTGCAAGATGGACGGTGCCGTGGTGCTCTCCTCCGACGGCACCCGGATCGTACGGGCGGCCGTGCACCTGATGCCGGACCCGTCCATCCCCTCCGAAGAGTCCGGCACCCGGCACCGCACCGCCGAGCGGGTGGCCAAGCAGACCGGGTACCCGGTCATCTCGGTGAGCCAGTCGATGCACATCATCGGGCTCTACGTCAACGGCAGCCGACACGTGCTGGATGACTCGGCCCAGATCCTGTCCCGGGCCAACCAGGCGCTGGCCACGCTGGAGCGGTACAAGCTGCGGCTTGACGAGGTGTCCGGCGCGCTGTCCGCGCTGGAGATCGAGGACCTGGTCACGGTACGGGACGCGATCGCGGTGGTGCAGCGGCTGGAGATGGTGCGGCGCATCGCCGACGAGATCTCCGGCTACGTCGTGGAGCTGGGCACCGACGGTCGGCTGCTCGCGCTGCAACTGGAGGAGCTGATGGCCGGCGTGGACGCCGACCGCACCCTCGTCATCCGCGACTACCTGCCCACCGGGCACCGGCCGCGCCTGCTGGACGAGGCGCTGGAGGAGCTGGACCTGCTCTCCGCGACCGATCTCATCGACCTGGTGGCCGTGGCCAAGGCGATGGGCTATCCGGGCTCGTCCGACGCGCTGGACGCCGCCGTGTCGCCGCGCGGGTTCCGGCTGCTGGCGAAGGTACCCCGGCTGCCCGGCACGGTCGTGGACCGGCTGGTCGACCATTTCGGCACGCTGCAGCGGCTGCTCGGGGCGACGGTCGAGGACCTGCAGGCGGTCGACGGCGTGGGCGACGCGCGAGCGCGCGGGGTGCGTGAAGGCCTGTCCCGCCTCGCCGAGGCGTCCATCCTGGAGCGTTACGTCTGAGAGCTACTTGCCGACGAGCGCGATCGGCGCGCTGATCTTCGTGTCGAGGCGGGCGACCATCCGGTAGGCGCCGGCGGGAGGCGCGGTTCCCTTGTTGCACTTGCCGACCGTCCCGTCCCAGTAGAACGGGCGCGGCGGCAGTACCGACTCGATGCCCGGGCCGAAGACGCGCACGTCGGGCTGCGGTGACCGACCGGCCACCGCGCACGAGTCCGACGTCCAGACGACGGCGCCGGCCGCATTGACCACCTGCAGCGCCTGCGGGCTGCCGCCCACGTCCCTGCTGCACGCGCGGGTCGACGTGTTCTTGACCTTCATGCTGAAGTAGAAGCCTTTGGCCAGCGGCGTGGCGACCGCGGTCAGGGAGATGTCGGTGTCCGCGCACGGGCCCGAGGACGACGGTGGCGGGCCGGCGTTCTGTGCGGGCACCCCGCCGGTCGCCGGGCTGGCCGGGCCGGTGGCGGTGGTGTCCCCGCCGCCGTCCCCGCCGTCGATGGGGGTCAGCACGCTGGGATCGCCGCTCGGGGTGCCGGTGCCGGAGGAGGTCTTCGCGGCGGCATTGCGCGCGGCGCCGGGCTTGCCCGAGCCGCTGCACATCGCCACCAGAAAGACCACGACGAGCAGCAGCGCGCCGAGGACGATCGCCCGGCGACGCCAGTAGACGGCCGGGGGCAGCGGACCAACCGTCAGGTTCATGGTCTCTTCACGGTATCGGCGGGGGCGGGGTCGATCACGGCGACACACCGCCACCGCCCCTAGAGATACACCTTCCGCGCGAAGATCGCGTGCGGGCCGCTGGCCCGATCCAGGAAGAGCAGACCGGCACAGTGGTCGATCTCGTGCTGCAACGCGCGCGCCTCGAATGCGTCGGTCGTCAGGGTCAACCCGTCACCGGTACCGGGGGCCTGGCCGCGCACCACGAGGTGGCCGGCGCGCTTCACCTCACCGGTGAGATCGGGTACCGACATGCACCCCTCGCGGCCCTTCTGCCACCGGCTCGCCTCGACGATCTCGGCATTGCACAGCGCCACGGTTCCGTGGCAGGTACGTGCCTTGGGGTGCGCGGAGACGTCCAGGACGAACACGCTCCACGGCACGCCGACCTGCACGGCTGCCAGACCCACGCAGCCCGGCGACGCGCGCATCGTCACGAGCAGGTCGGCGACGAGCGCGACCACGCTGGGATCGACCGGGTCGACCTCCTTGGCCGGCTGGCTGAGCACGGGATCAGGCGCCACCACCACCCGCCGCACCGCCACACTCACAGCGCCTCCCGGCTGGCTGCGCGGGGCACTCTCGGGCGACGCCTTCCCTCGGCGACGGCCGCCGGCGAGGGTCGCGGCCGTGTCGCCGTACTCCAGCCGCCGCCGCGCCCCGCTCCGCTCACAGAACATCTGCCTCGGCGGAGCGCAGGCTCACCCGTACCCGCAGCGCGTGGCCGACCTCGTCGAGCCGGTCCACCACGTCCTCGATGTCCACTGTGGACGGAAGATCCACCTCGGCCGAGAGCAGGTACAGCGAGCCGGTCAGCCGGGTGGTCAGGTCGGTGACGTTGCCGCCGAACTCGGCCAGCGCCCGGGTCACCGCGGCCACGATGCCCAGCCGGTCGGCGCCGTGCACGGTCAGCAGGTGCGAGGCGCCGGAGGTCGTGGTGGGCGACTCCGGCGGTACCGCCCGGACCATCGCCAGCAGCCCGCCGTCCTCGGTCAGCGGCCTGAGCGCGGCCTCGACCTCGGCGTCCACCGTGGCACCCGCGCAGATCAGCGTCATCGCGAAGTGCCCGCGCAGCAAGGTCATGGTCGAATCGGTGAGGTTGAGCCCCAGCTTGGCCAGGATCCCCGACACGTCCGCGATGATGCCGGGACGGTCTCGGCCGACAACGGTGATGGCGAGTTCGTTCACCCACCGGAGTGTGCCGTAGCCGGACGGTCAACACAAAGGGAGTCTGCGATGCTGTCACATCGTGGACCAACGTGTGGACATCGCCGGGGCGGCGAGTCGATGGTTCGACGAGCACGCCAGGGACCTGCCGTGGCGCCGGCCGGATGCGACGGCCTGGGGCATCCTCGTGAGCGAGGTGATGCTGCAGCAGACACCGGTCGCGCGGGTGGAGCCGGCATGGCACGCGTGGCTGGAACGCTGGCCCACGCCGGTGGCGCTGGCCCAGGATCCACCCGCCGAGGCGATCAGGGCGTGGGGGCGTCTCGGGTACCCGCGCCGGGCGCTGCGCCTGCACGAGTGCGCGGTCGCGATAGTGGCGCGGCACGCCGGCGTGGTCCCGGACGGCGTGGACGCGCTGCTCGCCCTGCCGGGCATCGGTGCGTACACCGCCCGGGCCGTGGCCGCGTTCGCCTACCGGCAGCGGCAGCCGGTGGTGGACACCAACGTGCGGCGCCTGCTCGCGCGTGCGGTCGACGGACGCGCCGACGCCGGCCCGGCGACCACCGCCGGCGACCTCGCCACCGTGCTGGCCCTGCTGCCCGAGCCGGGCGTGGCCGCGGCCCGGGCCAGCGTCGCGTTCATGGAGCTCGGAGCTTTGCTGTGTACCGCGCGCAGTCCGCGCTGCCACGAGTGTCCACTGTGGAAGTCCTGTGCCTGGCGCCTGGCCGGCTCACCGGCGGGTACCGGCCCGCGCCGCCGGCCGCAGCGGTACACGGGTACCGACCGGCAGGTACGCGGACTGCTGCTGGCCGTCCTGCGCGAGTCGACCGTGCCGGTGCCCCGCACCCGGCTCGACCTCGTGTGGCCCGAGCACGTGCAGCGGGCCAGGGCACTCGCCGGGCTGGTCGACGACGGACTGGTGACCGCGCTGCCCGGCGAGCGCTACGCGCTGCCGGCCGGCTGAAAGAGCAGGCGGCCCCGGATCTTGCGATCCGGGGCCGCACGCGATGTGCCGGTCGTTACTCCTCCGTGCCGGCCGCCGCGGTGCCGCCGAGGTTGGCGGGTACCGCGTCGGGCAGGGACGCGGGCTTGTCGGAGCCGGTGAAGACCAGCTTCGAGTGCTCGAAGTCCTCGGGATCACCGTCGCAGCGCACGACGACGATCTGTCCGGCTTTGAGTTCGTTGAACAGGATGCGTTCGGACAGCGAGTCTTCGATCTCGCGTTGGATGGTGCGGCGCAGCGGTCGGGCACCCATGACCGGGTCCCAGCCCTTCTTCGCCAGCCAGATCTTGGCTTCCGGGGTGAGTTCCAGGCCCATGTCCTTGTTCCGCAGTTGGGCCTCGATCCGGGCGACCATGATGTCCACGATCTGCAGGATCTCCGGCTCCTGGAGCTGGTGGAACACGATGGTGTCGTCGATGCGGTTGAGGAACTCCGGGCGGAAATGCTGCTTGAGTTCGTCGTTGACCTTCTGCTTCATCCGCTCGTAGTTGCTTTCCGCGTCCTCCGAGGCCTGGAAGCCCAGGGACACCGCCTTGGCCACGTCCCGGGTACCCAGGTTCGTGGTCAGGATGATCACCGTGTTCTTGAAGTCCACGATGCGACCCTGACCATCGGTCAGCCGACCATCTTCCAGGATCTGCAGCAGCGTGTTGAACACGTCCGGGTGCGCTTTTTCGATCTCGTCGAACAGCACCACCGAGAACGGCCGACGCCGCACCTTCTCGGTCAACTGCCCGCCCTCGTCGTAACCCACGTAGCCGGGCGGGGCACCGACCAGCCGGGACACCGTGTACCGGTCGTGGAACTCCGACATGTCCAACTGGATCAACGCATCCTCGGACCCGAACAGGAACTCGGCCAGCGTCTTGGACAGCTCGGTCTTCCCCACCCCGGACGGGCCGGCGAAGATGAACGACCCCGACGGCCGCTTCGGGTCCTTGAGCCCGGCCCGGGTGCGGCGGATCGCCTTGGACACCGCCTTGACGGCGTCGGCCTGCCCGACGACCCGCTTGTGCAACTCGTCTTCCATCCGCAGCAGCCGCGCGGTCTCCTCCTCGGTCAACTTGTACACCGGGATACCGGTCCAGTTCGCCAACACCTCAGCGATCTGCTCCTCATCCACCTCGCTGACCACGTCGAGGTCGCCGGCCTTCCACTCCTTCTCCCGCTGCGCCTTCTGCCCCAGCAGCTGCTTCTCCTTGTCCCGCAACTGCGCCGCGCGCTCGAAGTCCTGCGCGTCGATCGCGGACTCCTTGTCCCGGCGCACCTGGGCGATGCGCTCGTCGAAGTC
>JBBWZQ010000161.1:0-61767 GCA_039649115.1 Micromonosporaceae bacterium
TCCTGGCAGGGCGGCTTCCAGGGCGAGGTGACGGTGCGGGCCGGCGCCTCGGCCATCAACGGCTGGACCGTGACCTGGACGTTGGCCAGCGGCCAGACCATCAGCCAACTCTGGAACGGCACGCTGACCACCAGCGGCTCGGCGGTCACGGTGAAGAACGTCTCCTGGAACGGCACGCTCGGGGCGAGCACCTCGACCACGTTCGGATTCACCGGCACCGGCAGCGCATCGACGCCGGCACCGGCCTGCACCAGCCCTTGACCATCCGGCCCCTCCACGAACGCGATGCCGCCGAGCAATAGCACCGACCTGGCCCCTGCGGCATACAACGTCTTGAGTACGGCGTCCGGTGTGCCGGCTGCTGGCGCCGCGGGCAGCCCGAACGCGCAGCGCCCGTGGCTACCCGCTACCGCCTCTTCCAAACGGCTGGCTGCCGCGGTCACCCGCCGATCGCGTAAGCCACGGTTACCACCTGCCGTCCGCGCATCCACTACTCCCGCGTTGCGCCGTTCATCGTATTTCTTGGCCGTCCTCAGCATTCCAAGCAGATTAAGATAGCTTGCCTTTGCGCTGTGCGTTGGGCTCGTTCCTGGCATCGACCATCTGAGCGCGAAGTGCCGCTCGCTCGTTGCTGCGGGCTCGTGGTTTCTCAAGTTGTTGCTCTTGCTCGCGAATGCGTGCCTGCCGTTCCCGGTCGCGTTCTTGCTGCATCCTGGTAAAGGAGTCCCTGACGCCTCCCTACACCATTTGGGACAGCGTTTCCAGAACAAATGCCACGTACCGCTCACTACTGCCCGCTGCCGAATAGGGCGAGTACGGGGATCTCCGCGACCTTCGCCGCGCTCAGTTGGCTCAGCACAATCCCGTTCGGCCGTCGCGCCGGTCCACACCGGATCACCTCGTCCGGCGTCACGATCAGGTCCACGCTGAAGTCGTGCTCGATCTCGGGCAGTTCGTCCTCAACGACCTGGAGCTGGTGCACGGTCGTCACGATGACCGTCTCCGGCCGGATCAGTCCGGCTTCGGTCAGCAGCGCTACTTCGATGTCCGAGTACCCCTCGCCCTTACCGACCCGTACGCCCTGGCGGTTGACCGCCACGCTGCCGCAGACGACCAGGTCAACCGGACGCATCACGTCGACCGCGATCGTTGGTGCCGCGTTCGCCGCAGCCGCACTACTGGCGGCCGTCGCAAACGGCGTCGTCAGCACAACCGGGTCCAGCAGATAGAACGGCTTCGGCGTAGCCAGCCGCGGAACGGCCATATACAGCAGCTTGCCCTCGTGAAGCACCCGTACCCGGACCGGCAACTGGGCCTTGTCAGGGTTGGTCTTGATGACCTCCGCTGCCCGCCACGCTTCCAGTACGGCGAGCCGTTCGGCGGCCTGATCGGCGCCGACGAAGTTGGGGATGTGGCCGGCAACGCCCGGGGGTGCGGCACCTTCACGTTCCAGCAGCGACCAGATGCGCTCGCGCGCTTGTTGCTTGGTCTGGTCGATGTCCTTCGCCGTCACGCCCGTACTCCTACGCTGCGGTCATCAGTCCCAGAAGCCTATCGTTGACCTCCTGGACGACGCGCTCGTTGCGCCACGGCTTCAGCTCGCGGGCGGCCGTGAAGACGATGTTGAGCCCGCCACCGCCGCGGCTCACCTCCACCACGTCGATCGCCTCGTGCAGGCGGACCACAGCGGTATCGACGTTGCGTTGGCGGATGCCGGCCAGTGCCAGGTTGCCGAGCACGATGGCCGTCGCCTTCTTCTGGTCCTTGAGCATCTGGCGGGTGGCGTTGAGGATCGACTCGGCCTTGCCGGGCTTGCCGAGGAACAAGAAACACGAACCGGCCAGGCGGCCGTGCTGGCTGGGTGAGAACAGGACGCCGGCGGGATCGTCGGCCGTGATGCGTGCGAAGTGCGTCTCGGCTACGCCCAGGGCGTCGTCGCAACTGCTTCCGTCACCGAGCATGGCGTAAGCCTCGCCGACGTGCAGCATGGCTAGTCCGGCAAGAACGTGGCTGCCAGGCTCGGCAGCCACCGCCGCCCGGTGCGCCAGCGCCAGGCCGTCGTGTGGACTCCTTATGCCGTACAGCGCGACATAGCTCTTACGCAGTTCGGCATTTGCTTCGCTCACGGCATCGCGCCGCTGCTGGGCAGCAGCGATGGCCTGATCGAAAAAATGGTTCGCCGTTCCGTGGTCGCGCCGCTGCGAGGCATCCCAGACAAGCTGCCCCATGAGGGTGGTCGCTTCTACTTCGGCGGCCAGCAGTTCGCGGCGTACCAGGCTGGCCGCGTGCTCGCGCAGAAAGACCGTCTGTCCGTACAACTGGCCCGCCTCAGCGAGCAGCAGCGTTGAGGGCATGTGGTCGTACTGCTCGTCAAGCTGCTGGAGCTGATCACGCAGGTACGCGACGGCGACCAAATCGACCCTGCCTGGGTTCTTGAGGACGTAGTCAAGTCGCTCATTGACGCGAGCAGGCATGTCGCCCACGTCGGCCAGCAGCGCCGCCAACTCCTCGACGGGAACCTTGAGGGCGCGGGCGAGGTTGGGCCGGTGCCAGGGCTGCGGTTCGGTGTCTGCCCGCTCCCAACGGACGACGGTCGAACGGTCAACGCCGATCGCCTCGGCCAACCGTTCCTGGCTGAACCCCAACGCCTTGCGGCGCTGCGCCAGGCGGTGCCGTTTCCGAGGCACGTTCGTCTTCCTTCCACCGTTTCTGCCGCTGATGAGTCCATTGACGCAGGCCAGGCCACCCGGCGCAACGGCGGTGCAGCATTTCTGCGCCTTTCCCGAAGTGTTGATCTCCATTCGCACCCGATTGGGTGGGTGAGTGGCACCGGGACGGGTGCTGGACAGACAGCGGACAACGACGATCTTGCCGGCCCTGCTGCCGGCGTGCGAGCCCGCCCGTCTCGGTGCCCTCCAAAAATCGAGGGAGGCGTACGAGTGATCTATCTACTTGGCACCATCGCCGCCGGTGCCGCCCTGCTCGGCTTCCTCATTGGCCTGTGCAGCTTCAAGGTCAAGAGCCGCTGGTGTCCGGAGTGCGGGGCGATGACACTGCCAGAGCGGCCGGTCAGCCAGGAGAAAGCGTCGTGAGTACGACGACCTACCTTGCAGGCGCGGCACTAGAGCAGCTTGACGCCGCACAGACCGAGATTGACGCGCATGTGCACACACGGCTTGGCTGCTGCACAACATGCGGTGAATTGGCGCCGTGCGCTGCCCGGTCGGCGGCCTCGGCGGTGTTCGCGAGGTACGGCCAGTTGCCGAGGCGACGGCCGGGGCTGGCTTTGCAAGGAGTAGCCCGGTGAGGCAGGAGCACTTGCCAGAGCGGCCGAAGTGGCAATGCATGGAGTGCGCCGTCGACTGGCCTTGTGAACCAGTACGCCCGATGCTCGTTAGCGCGCACTCTGGCAGTCGCGTCGCAGTCCAGCACCACATGGCCTGGCTGTTGGTCACGGCAGCCGGTGAGTTGAGCGTGGCGGGTCCCGCCAAGTTGTTCGGGCGCTTCCTGGCCTGGACGCTGGACGAGGGTCAGGTTTGCCGGGTGTGCGGCAAAGCCGGGCACGACTTCCTCCCCGGCGTACCGCCGAGGCTGATGCCGTGCGATGGGTACGCGATTGAGCCGGTACGACGGGCGAGGGGGGGTGAGGCGGCTCACGCCGGACAATGATCTTGTCCGGCGTGGTGTGAATAAGAACGGTCTGGTGGGCACGGCTGGGTTCGAACCAGCGACCCCTCGGTTGTAAGCCGAGTGCTCTTCCGCTGAGCTACGCGCCCCGGGCAGGCGGCAAGTGTACCGTGCCGGCTCGTACCGGCGCGCCCGTGCACCGGACCGGCGTGGCCGGACCGGTGCGGCGCGCCGGCTCAGCCGGTGGCCGAGTCCAGCGCCTTGCGCCAGCCGTCCTGGTCGCGGGCTTCACCCGGCCCGTTCATCTCGGCGAACCGCACGACACCCTCGCGGTCGATCACGAAGGTGCCCCGGTTCGCGAAACCCTTCACGTCGTTGAAGACCCCGTACGCCTGGGCCACCGCTCCGTGCGGCCAGAAGTCCGCGAGCAGGGGAAAGTCGTACCCCTGCTGGTCGGCCCAGACCTTGTGGCTGTACGGGGAGTCGACGCTGATCGTCAGCACCTGCACGTCGTCGTTCGCGAAGTCGCCGAGGTTGTCCCGCACCTGGCAAAGCTCGCCCTGGCAGGTGCCGGTGAACGCCAGCGGGTAGAAGACCAGCAGGACGGCCTTGCTCCCGCGGAAGTCCGAGAGCCGGACCTCCTGGTTGTTCTGATCCTTGAGGACGAAGTCAGGCGCCTGCGCGCCTACCCCGATCGGCATGCGTACCCCTTTGTGATGAACTGACATGATCAGCGCTTGCTGCGTGCCGCCCGGGGAGCCACCAGCCGGGCACCGCTCCAGTCTTTACCAGCGCTGATGATGGAGGTCTGCTGGAGCCCCGCCGTCGGCGCGGACTCGGTGATCTCGCTGGGTTCCACATGTCCGGGGCGGCCGGCCTTGGGGGTCAGCAGCCACACGGCGCCGTTGTCGGCCAGCGGGGCGATGGCGCCGATGAGTGTGTCGACCAGGTCCCCGTCGCCGTCGCGCCACCACAGCAGCACCACGTCGACAACCTCGTCGGTGTCCTCGTCAACGAATTCCTCCCCGCAGCGATCGATCAGGGCGTCGCGGAGATCTTCGTCGACGTCGTCGTCGTACCCCATCTCCATAACGACCATCCCCGGTTCGATACCGAACCGGTCCGCCAGGCTGCGTACGCCATCGGCGGCCTGACCAGCGGTCGCGCTCACTGTTACTTGCCTCCTCAAGTGTTTCCTCGGCGGCGTCGCGCTCGACGCCGTTGCGCGTAGTCCACAAGGTCCGGGCGTCCCGCGCAAGTGGCGCACCGTACACATCGCAAAAGATACGGCCTAACTCTCCAGGATGGAGTGCGCACCTTGAAGGATGGAGTCCTCACTGACCAGGACATGTCGGGCGGCCGGCCCGAGTGGGACAAATGAGTCGATCGACGCAACCCGGCGGATCGAGCCGACGTACCCACGGTCGGTGAGGGCCGCCAGCACTCCCTCGCCCACCCCGCCGGAGCGCCGGGTCTCGTCCACCACCAGTACCCGGCGGGTGGCGGTTGACTCGCGGACGATGTCGTCCACCGGCAGCGGCGCCAGCCAGCGCAGGTCCACCACCCGGGAGCCGATCCCCGACTCGGCGAGCTGGGCGGCGGCGCGCAGCGACATGCGCACCCCGTTGCCGAACGTGAGGATGGTCAGGTCCGCGCCGGAGCCGACCAGGTCGACCCGGGCCCGGCCGACCGGTACGTGCGCGTTGGTCCAGTCCACCGGCGCCGGGTACGGGGCGGCCCACCCTCCGTCGCCGACCTCGTAGAGGTCACGGCTGTGGTAGAGCGCGATCGGCTCCAGCAGGACGCCGACGGTACCGTCGACCAGCGCCGAGGCCAGCAGGGTGCGCAGCAGGGCGGCCGCGTCGTCCGGGCGCGCCGGGCAGGCGACGACCAGCCCCGGGATGTCCCGCAGCACGGCGACGGCATTGTCGTTGTGGAAGTGCCCGCCGAACCCCTCCTGGTACGCGAGGCCGGCCAGGCGCAGCACGAGCGGGTTGCGGTACGCGCCGCTGGAGAAGAACGACATGGTGGCCGCCTCGCCACGCAGCTGGTCCTCGGCGTTGTGCAGGTACGCGAGATACTGGATCTCCGGGATGGGCAGCATGCCGGACAGCCCGGCGCCGAGCGCGAGGCCGAGGACGGACGTCTCGTCGAGCAGCGTGTCGAACACCCGGGAGGCGCCGAAGCGCTCCCGCAGGCCCTTCGTCACCCCGTACACCCCGCCCTTGACTGCCACGTCCTCGCCGAACAAGAGCGACTGTGGCCAGGAGATCATCGCGTCGGTCAGGGTGGCGTTGATGGCCTGGGCCAGCGTCAGCGGCCCGGCCTCCTCCGGCAGCTTGCCCTCGAACACCTTGGCCCGCGCGGTGCCGGCGGGGGAGACGCTGGCGGCCACGGCGTCGCCGGCCTCGGCGACCGCCCGGGCCACCCGCACCGGCCGGCGCGGCGCCAGCGGCGCGACCACCTCGGCGGCGCCGGCCAGCTTCGGCTCGCCCAGCACCTCCTCGGCCACCTTGCGCACCTGCCAGCCGATCTCGTCGTAACGGGACAGCAGCTCGGCGGGGGTGGCGAGGCCGGCCTCGACCAGCAGGGTGGCGGTGGCCACCAGGGGGTCACGGCCCAGGTCCGCGGCGATCTCGCCGGCCCCGCGGTACCCCACCTCGGCGTCGGCGCCCGCGTGACCCATCAGCCGCACCATGGACAGGTGCAGGACTGCCGGCCGGCGGTGCCGGCGCACCCAGGTGGCGGCCTGGGTGGCTGCTTCGAAGCAAGCCACCAGGTCACAGCCGTCCGCGGCGAAGTAGCGCAGCCCGGGCCGCGCCGACAGCGCCTGCGCCACCCACCCCTGCGGCGAGCGGACGCTCAGGCCGATGCCGTTGTCCTCGCAGACGAACAGGACCGGCAGCCGCAGCCCGGAGTGGTCGCACCAGCCGGCGGTGTTGAACGCGGCCGTCGCGCTGGCGTGGTTGATCGAGGCATCCCCGAAGGAGCAGACCACCAGGGCGTCGCCCGGCCAGTCGGCCGCCGGCAGGGCGGTGTCCGCGTCGGCGGCCCGCGTCAGCCGGCGGGCCCGTTCGATCGCGAAGCCCACCCCGACCGCGCGGGGCAGGTGGGACGCGATCGTGGAGGTGGTGGGGATGACGTTGAGGGCGGCGCTGCCGAAGACCTTGTGCCGGCCGCCCGCGATCGGCTCCCGGGCCGAGGCGACCAGGCCGCGCAGCACGTCGCGGATGGCGTCGTCGAGGCCGGCGGCCTGCATCGCGCGGGCGCAGAAGAACCCGCCGGACCGGTAGTGCAGCAGCGCCGGGTCGGTGTGGCGCAGGGCGGCCGCCACCGCCGCGTTGCCCTCGTGGCCGGCCGACCCGATCGTGTAGTACCCCTCGCCGAAGCTGCGCAGCCAGCGGGCAGCCAGGTCCAGGTGGCGGCTGGCGAGCTGGGCCTGGAACAACTGGTACGCGTGGGTGCCGGTGAGCGTCGCGCCGTCGCGTACCGGCTCGTCCGCCTCGCGTGGGGTGGTCGGGATGGCCAGTGCCCCGAGCGCACCCCGGAACCGCGCGTCAAGATCTTGAGGGGAGGTCACGTTCGACAGCATTACCGACCGCGCACCCGGGTTGCCACCCGGGCAGCTCAGAGCTGGCCGGCCGCCGGGGCGTGCAGCACCGCCGAGCAGAGCTCGTGCAGGGTGGACAGCTGCGCGTCGGACAGGTGCCCCAGCACCTCGTCGCACCCGGCGAACGCCTCCCGCATCTGCCGCTGCACCTCCCGCCCGGCATCGGTCACGACCAGCGTCTTGATCCGCCGGTCGGCCGGATCCACGCGGCGTCGTACCAGCTCGGCCCGCTCCAGCCGGTCCACCAGGGCGGTGATGTTCGAGCGGTCGCACGCGAGCAGCTCGGCCAGGTCGCGCGCGGGCAGCGGCCGGTCCGGGTCGAGCTGGTACAGCGCGCGGGCGACCGCCGGGGTCAGGCCGAGCGTGGCCATCGCGGCCTCGATGTGGTGCTGCAGCTCGCCCGCCACCCGGAGCAACTGTTCCGTCACGTCACCGGCCAGTTCGGCGCGGTCACGGGCGGTTCCGGGCGCGGGAGGCATGCATCGAGCGTACCCGCGATCTTGGCAGCACCGGTGAGCTAGGTTGGCCCGGTGGCACCGGTACTTACCTCGACAGTGGGCGGGAAGCCCGTCTCGTCCAGCGTCCAGACCCTGACCTCGATCAATCCGGCCCGGCTGGACGACGCGGTGGCGGAGGTGCGGCTGGCCGGTCCGGACACGTTCGCGGCGGCCTGCCGGTCGGCCCGCGATGCGCAACGCACCTGGGCCGCCGTGCCGGCGCCGGTACGCGGGCAGGTGATCGCGAACCTGGGCCGGCTGGTACGGGCCAACTTCGAGGCGCTGGCCCAGCTCGTCACGCGCGAGGTCGGCAAGCCGATCGTGGAGGCCCGCGGCGAGGTGCAGGAGGTCGTGGACACGTGCGACTTCTTCCTCGGCGAGGGGCGCCGCCTGTACGGGCAGACCGTGCCCAGCGAGATGCCCGACAAGCAGCTGTTCACGTTCCGGGTGCCGGTCGGCGTCGCCGCCATCATCACGGCTGGCAACTTCCCGGTCGCGGTACCCAGCTGGTACCTGGCGCCGGCGCTGCTCTGCGGCAACGCGGTCGTCTGGAAGCCGGCCGAGTACGCGTCCGCCTGCGCCGAGGCCTTCGGCGAGCTGATCCGCAACAGCGGCGTGCCGGAGCGTGTCTTCGACATCGTCTACGCCGACGGCGCCGACACGTTCGCCGGCCTGTCCGCCGCGCTGGCCGAAGGCACGCTGGACAAGGTCGGCTTCACCGGCTCCTCTGACGTGGGCGCCCGCATCGGCGAGCTCTGCGGCCGCCACCTGCAGTCGCCCTGCCTGGAGCTGGGGGGCAAGAATCCGATGGTGGTCACGGCCGCCGCCGACCTGTCGCTCGCCGTCGAGGGCGCGCTGTTCAGTGGATTCGGTACGGCCGGCCAGCGGTGCACGTCGCTGGGCACCGCGATCGTGCACGAGTCCGCCTACGAGTCCTTTCTGGACCGGCTTGACCAGGCCGTACGGGCGGCACGGATCGGCGACCCGACCCGGGAGGACGTGATCTGCGGGCCGCTGATGTCGGACCGGTTCGCGCGGCGGTACGAGGAGTTCCTCGGCTGGATCCGGCCCCACCACCGGGTGCTCGGCTCCACCGGTACCGGCCGGATCACCCGGGACAACCCGCGGGAGGCCTTCGCCGGCGATCCCGAGCAGGGGCTGTACTACCATCCGGTGGTTCTCGCCGGCGTCCGCCCGGACGACCAGGTCTTCACCACGGAGACGTTCGGCCCGCTGGTGGGCGTGCTCCCGTACCGCCACCTCGACCAGGCGATCGAGCTGGCCAACCTCCCCGGGTACGGGCTGTCCTCCTCGATCTACACGACCGACCCGCGGGAGGCGTTCGCGTTCCGGGCCGGGGTGCGGGCCGGCATGGTCAGCGTCAACAACTCGACCTCGGGGGCCGAGGCGCACCTGCCCTTCGGCGGCAACGGGCGCTCCGGCAACGGCTCGCGCCAGTCCGGCGTCTGGGTGCTGGACCAGTTCACCCGGTGGCAGGCCCTGAACTGGGACTACTCCGGCCGCCTCCAGAAGGCCCAGATGGACACCGCCACCCTCTCCCCCAACCTCACCTACCGCCTCCCCTGACACCCGCCCCGCCCACCCGCCGCGGCTTGTGGTAACTTCAAAAACTATTGAAGACTTAGAACGTGAGCGTATGTACGCCGAGGACGCGGCCGTCGTGCTGGAAGGCATGGGGGTGCAGCGCGCCTACGGCAAGCTCCTGGGCTACCTGCTGATCTGCGACCCGCCCCAGCAGTCCAGCTCGGATCTGGCCGGCGCGCTGGACCTGTCCATGGGCTCGGTGAGCATGGGCACCCGGATGCTGGAGCAGGCCGGCCTGATCCGGCGGGTACCCACGCCGGGCCGCCGCAAGGTCTACGAGATGACCGACGACGCGATCATCCGGGCATCGCGCGGCGACACGTACCAGGTCATGCGCGACCTCATGGAGCGGGGCCTGCACCTGATCGGGCACGAGGACGCGCCGCGGGCCAGGCGGCTGCGCCACATGCGCGACTTCTACGCCTTCATGGAGCGCGAGCTGCCCAGGCTCGTGGAGCGATTCAAGGCTGAGTACGGGGAGGCGAGCGATGGCTGATCTGGCGATCAGCACGGAGCAACTGACGAAGCGGTACGGGCGCCGGCGCGGGCTGGCCGGCCTGGACCTCGGGGTCCAGACCGGTGAGGTGTACGGGTTCCTCGGCCCCAACGGCGCCGGCAAGACCACCACGATCAGGATCCTGCTGGACCTGATCCGGCCGACCAGCGGCGCGATCACCGTCCTGGGCGGCGAGCCGCGCCGGCTCGGGGTGGCGCTGCGCCGGCGGATCGGGTACCTGCCCGGCGACTTCACCGTCGACGGCCGGCAGAGCGCGGACGAGCTGCTGACCTACCTGGGCAACCTGCGCGGTGGCGTGCCGCGCGCCCGGATCCAGGCGCTGGCCGCCCGCCTGGACCTCGACCTGCGCGCCCGCATCCGCAGCCTGTCCAAGGGCAACCGGCAGAAGGTGGGCCTGCTGCAGGCGTTCATGCACGAGCCCGAACTGCTCGTCCTCGACGAGCCGACCAGCGGGCTGGACCCGCTGCTGCAGCAGACCTTCGTGGCGATGGTGCGCGAGGCGCGCGGGGCCGGCCAGACCGTCTTCATGTCCTCGCACGTGATGAGCGAGGTGCAGCAGACCGCCGACCGGGTGGGCATCGTGCGCGAGGGGCGGCTGGTCGCCGTCGAGCGGGTCGAGGAGCTGCGCGAGCGGGCGGTACGCCGGGTCGAGATCCACTTCGCGGAGCCGGTGCCGCCGTCGGAGTTCGCCGCGCTGCCCGGGGTCACCGACGTGGCGGTCACCGACCACACGCTGCACTGCCGGCTGTCCGGCCGGGCGGATGCGCTGGTCAAGGCCGCAGCCCGGCACACGGTCGTGAGCCTGCTGTCGGAGGAGCCCGACCTGGAGGAGCTGTTCTTCACCTACTACCGAGGAACCGACTACCGAGGAACCGACTACCGAGGAACTGATGATGCTGCTCGCTGACCCGTTCACCAAGGCACTGCGGGACGCCCGCCGGGGATTGCTGGGCTGGGCCGTCGGCGTGGGCGCCGTAGCCCTCATGTACGCCGCGTTCTACCCCTCGATCAGCAAGCCGGCCTTCGCCCAGGCACTGGAGAACTACCCGGAGTCGCTGAAGCGGGCGTTCAACCTCCAGGACATCACCAGCCCCGCCGGGTACCTGGGCTCGTACGTCTTCGGCCTGCTGGTACCCGTCCTGCTGGTCGTCTTCACCGTGATCACCGGGTCCCGGGCGATCGCGGGCGACGAGGAGTCCGGGGTGCTCGACCTGATCCTGGCGCACCCGGTCAGCCGCACCCGCCTGCTGCTGTCCCGGCTCGGCGCGCTCGCGGTCGAGGTGGTGCTCATCTGCGCCGTCGTGTACCTGCTGCTGGTGGCCATCGCCGGCCCGGCGAAGCTGGCCAGCATCGGCGCCGGCCACCTCGCCGCCGCCAGCGCGCAGCTCGCCCTGTTCGGCCTGGTGTTCGCCACCCTCGCCACCGCGGTCGGCGCCGCGACCGGCAAGCGGGCCGCCGCGGTCGCGGTGACGGCGGTGGTGGCGGTCGCCGGCTACTTCGCCAACAACCTGGCGCCGCAGGTGGCCGGGCTGCACTGGGCGCAGAAGCTGTCCCCGTTCTACTGGTACACGGCGGGCCAGCCGCTGCGGCACGGCCTGCAACTGGGCTGGTGCGCGCTGTTGCTGGGCGTGTCGGCGCTGCTCACCGCCGCAGCCGTTACCGCCCTCGCGCGCCGCGACCTCGCCACCTGACGCGAACCTAATCAGAGACGAAGGAGAAGCGGATCTGGCGGTTCGGGTTGTCGCCGTTCGGGTCGACGAGGCAGAGGGACTGCCAGGTACCCAGTGCGATGCGCCCGCCGAGCACGGGCAGCGTCACGGACGGCGTGATGAACGCCGGCATCACGTGGTCGCGCCCGTGCCCCGGCGAGCCGTGCCGGTGCTTCCACCGGCCGTCGGCCGGCAGGAGCGCGTCGAGCGCGCCGAGCAGGTCGTCGTCGGAGCCGGCGCCGGTCTCGATGATCGCGAGGCCGGCGGTGGCGTGCGGGACGAACACGTGCAGCAGGCCGTCGCCGAGCCCGGACACGAAGGAGGTGGCCTCCTCCGTGATGTCCCGCACGGTCGGCTGGCCCCCGGTGCGTACAGTGATCACTTCTGACCGCATGGCGCCCCAGCATAGGTTACTGATAGGTATGTGTTGCGGGTGACGTTGTACCCACGACAAGGTGACGCCACACCGCATTGGGCGGCACGATGGGCATAGAGGAAAATCCCCACCATGGAGTATCGGGCCTGGGACCGGAGGCGCGACAGCCCACGAGCCGGCTCGACTGAGAGGACAAACCTGTGGCCACGGAACGGAAGCGACCGGTCATCAGCGACGGCCTACCCAGCCAGCTGCCGGACATCGACCCGGAGGAGACCACCGAGTGGGTCGAGTCGCTGGACGGCGTGATCGACGAGCGCGGCGCGAAGCGCGCCCGGTACATCATGCTCCGACTGCTGGAGCGGGCGCGGGAGCGGCACGTCGGGGTCCCTCCCCTGACGACGACCGACTACATCAACACGATCCCGCCGGAGCGCGAGCCGTGGTTCCCCGGCGACGAGTTCGTGGAGCGGCGCATCCGCGCGTACATCCGGTGGAACGCGGCGATGCTGGTGCACCGCGCCCAGCGTCCCGCGGTCGGCGTCGGCGGGCACATCTCCACCTACGCCAGCGCGGCCAGCCTGTACGAGGTCGGGTTCAACCACTTCTTCCGGGGCAAGAACCACCCGGGCGGTGGCGACCAGGTCTTCTTCCAGGGCCACGGGTCCCCCGGCATGTACGCCCGCGCCTATGTCGAAGGGCGCCTCACCGAGCAGCAGCTCGACGGGTTCCGGCAGGAACTCTCCCACCCGGCCGGGGGGCTGCCGTCCTACCCGCACCCGCGCCTCATGCCCGACTTCTGGGAGTT
Source organism: Micromonosporaceae bacterium (assembly GCA_039649115.1). GTDB lineage: Bacteria > Actinomycetota > Actinomycetes > Mycobacteriales > Micromonosporaceae > DATEJJ01. The sequence goes on from JBBWZQ010000161.1 coordinate 12,750, forward strand.
CCCGACCGTCTCCATGGGCCTCGGCGCGATCAACGCCGTATACCAGGCCCGGTTCAACCGGTACCTGCAGCACCGCGGCATCAAGGACACCTCCGACCAGCACGTATGGGCGTTCCTGGGCGACGGCGAGATGGACGAGCCCGAGTCGCTGGGCGCGATCGGGCTGGCCGCCCGCGAGGAGCTGGACAACCTCACCTTCGTGATCAACTGCAACCTGCAGCGGCTGGACGGGCCGGTACGCGGCAACGGGAAGATCATCCAGCAGCTGGAGGCGTTCTTCCGCGGCGCCGGCTGGAACGTCATCAAGGTCGTCTGGGGCCGGGAGTGGGACCCGCTGCTCGCCGCCGACACCGACGGCGCGCTGGTCAACCTGATGAACGTCACGCCCGACGGTGACTACCAGACCTACAAGGCCGAGTCCGGCGCGTACGTGCGGGAGCACTTCTTCGGCCGGGACCCGCGGACCCGCAAGATGGTCGAGCACCTGAGCGACGACGAGATCTGGAACCTCAAGCGCGGTGGTCACGACTACCGCAAGCTCTACGCGGCCTACAAGGCGGCCGTCGAGCACACCGGGCAGCCGACGGTGATCCTCGCCAAGACGGTCAAGGGCTGGACGCTCGGCTCGCACTTCGAGGGCCGCAACGCCACCCACCAGATGAAGAAGCTGACCCTGGACGACTTGAAGGGCTTCCGGGACCGGCTGTACCTGGAGATCCCGGACTCGGCGCTGGAGGAGAACCCTTACCTGCCGCCGTACTACCACCCGGGCGAGAAGTCCGACGAGTACGAGTACCTGCAGGAGCGGCGCTCGGCGCTCGGCGGGTACCTGCCGTCCCGGCGTACCGGCACCATCCCGCTCGCGCTGCCCCCGGCCGACGCGTACGCCGACGTCAAGCGCGGCTCCGGCAAGCAGAAGATCGCCACCACGATGGCCTTCGTCCGGCTGCTCAAGGATCTGATGCGGGACAAGGAGTTCGGCAAGCGGTGGGTGCCGATCATCCCGGACGAGGCCCGCACCTTCGGCATGGACTCGCTGTTCCCCACTGCCAAGATCTACTCCCCGCACGGCCAGAACTACACCCCGGTCGACCGGGAGCTGTTCCTGTCCTACCGGGAATCGGTCACCGGGCAGATCCTGCACGAGGGCATCAACGAGGCCGGCTCGGTCGCCTCGTTCACGGCGGCCGGCACCAGCTACGCCACGCACGGCGAGCCGATGATCCCGCTGTACATCTTCTACTCGATGTTCGGCTTCCAGCGCACCGGCGACGGGCTGTGGGCCGCGGCCGACCAGATGGCGCGGGGCTTCCTGCTCGGCGCGACCGCGGGGCGCACCACGCTCAACGGCGAGGGGCTGCAGCACGAGGACGGGCACTCGCACCTGCTCGCCGCGACCAACCCGGCGGTGCTCCCCTACGACCCGTCGTACGCGTTCGAGATCGCGCACATCGTGGCGGACGGCCTGCGCCGGATGTACGGCGAGCACCCGGAGAACGTCTTCTACTACCTGACCCTCTACAACGAGCCGATCAACCAGCCGGCCGAGCCGGCCGGGCTGGACGTGCCCGGCCTGCTCAAGGGGCTGTACCGCTACGCGCCGGCGCCGAGCCTGGCCGAGGGGGCGCCGCGGGCGCAGATCCTGGCCTCCGGCAGCGCGATGGCCTGGGCGCTGCGCGCGCAGCAGCTGCTCGCGCAGGACTGGGGGGTGGCCGCCGACGTGTGGTCCGCGACCTCCTGGGTGGAGCTGCGCCGCGACGCGGTGCAGACCGAGGAGTACAACCTGCTGCACCCCGGCGGCCAGCAGAAGGTGCCGTACGTGACGTCCGCGCTGGGCGGGCAGCCCGGTCCCGTGGTCGCGGTCTCCGACTTCATGCGCGCGGTACCGGACCTGATCTCCCGATGGGTACCGGGCAGCTACACGTCGCTGGGCACGGACGGCTTCGGCCTGTCGGACACCCGGCACGCGCTGCGCCGCCACTTCCACGTCGACGGCGAGTCGATCACGGTGGCCACCCTGCGACAGCTCGCGCTGGACGGGACGGTACCGGCCAACGTGCCGGCGGACGCGGCGGCCAAGTACGCGATCGAGGACGTGACCGCGGCACCGGTGGGCGAGACGGGGGGCGACAGCTGACGGCCGCTCGCGGGGTGGCGCCGGGGCTACCGGCTCGGGCGCCGCGACGTCGAGTACCCTCAGCAGGTCCCGGGTGCCTAGTGTGAAAACTCGATGATGCGATCAGAGCAGGTCACCGGTGAGGCCATCACCAGCGAGGCAGACGACGAGACCCCGGCGCGGCACGTCGGGGAGCAGGCGCCCCACCCCGGGCGCCCCATCCGGTCCCGGCTGCTGACGCTGGCCGCGGTGCTCGCCGTCGCGCTGTTCGCGCTGTGGGGCATCGGCGGCCCGCTGGTCGGCACGTCCGTGCTCGCGTCCACCGACGAGATGGCGGCCGCCAGCCCCTACGTGGACGCCGGCGTCAAGAACGACCCGGTCACCAACTTCTACCTGGACGACATCTACACCGCCCAGCTGCCCGGCATGATCCTGTTCAAGCACACGGGGGCCGGCTGGAACCCGTACGTGTCGGGCGGCACACCGCTCGGCGCGGTACCGGACGGGTCGTTCTACTCCCCCTTGACGCTGCCGTTCTTCCTGCTGCCGACCTGGCTGGGCCCGGCGTACGAACGGCTGCTGGAGATCATCTGCGCCGCCGGCGCGTGCTTCCTGTTCCTGCGCCGGCTCCGGCTGTCCCGGCCCGCCGCGGTCGCCGGTGGTCTGGTGTACGCCAGCAGCGGGTTCATGGTCGTCTGGCTGAGCTTCGGGCACACCCGGGTGGCCGCCTTCATCCCCGCGCTGTTCTGGACCCTGGAACGCCTCATCCAGCAGCGCCGGCTGCGGGATGCCGCACTCGTCGCGCTGCCCGTCGCCGCGATGCTCCTGGGCGGCTTCCCCTCGGTCGCCGGGTACGCGATGCTGACCGCCGCCGGGTACGCGCTGGTCCGCGTGCTCGCCGAGTACCGCGCCGACCTGGGCCGGGTGCTGCGGCTGCTGCTCGGTGCGGGGGCGGCGGCCCTGGCCGGCATCGGGCTCGCCGCGTTCCAGCTGCTGCCGTTCCTCGGCTTCTACCGGACCTACCTCATCGAGGGCCGGAGCCAGACCGGGGACAAGCACCTCGACCCGGGCAGCCTGATCACCTCCATCGCGCCCTGGGCCCTGGGCACCGCCGACCCGACCCGGCCACCGCTGTGGTACCCGCGTGTCAACCTGGTCGAGTCGATGTCCTACCTCGGCGCCGGGGCGGTCGTCCTGGTGATCGTCGCCATCGCGGGAGCGCGGGCGGCCCGCACCCTCCTGCCCCGCGCCGGCTGGCTGTTCCTCGCCGTCGCCGCCCTGTTCTGGGCCGAGTTGATCTACCTCGGCGGCCCGCCGCTCGCCGTCCTGCAGCACCTGCCCGGCCTGCGCGCGCTGTTCGGTGGCAACTTCATCGGGCGCTCGCGCGGCATGCTGTGCTTCCTGCTGGCCGCGCTGGCCGCGGTCGGACTCGACCTGCTGCTGCGCCGCCGCGAGGCGCGGCGTGCCGGGGACGTGCCGCCACCGGCGGGCGCCGGTTGGCGGCGGTGGCTCTGGCCGGCCGCGGTCTGGGTGCTGGCGGCGGCCGGTCTCGGCGTGGCGCTCGGGCGGGCCCGCGTCCTGGCCCGGCGCGCCGACGCGCGGGGGTCCGCCGGCCGGGTGGCCTTCCTCGACCATCAGGTACTGATCGGCCTGGCACTGCTGGCCGCGGCGCTCATCGTCACGCTGGTGCTGTGGCGCGCCCGGGGTGCCCTGCGCGTCGTGGCCGCGACCGCGCTGGTGCTGCTCATCGCCGGGCAGGGGATCTCGTTCGTCCGGGCCTACTACCCGCACTCCCTGCGAGACACCTTCTACCCGGTGACCGACACCCACCGGTACCTGGCCGCCAACCTCGGCGACGAGCGCTACGCGAGCAGCCAGAACGCGATGGTCTTCGGCACCAACACGGCGTACCGGCTGCGCTCGGTCGACGGGCACGCCTTCATCAACCGGAGTTTCGCCGCCCTCGTGCGCGGCATTCCGGGCAACCCGATCGACTACGCCACCTACATCCGCTTCAACGCCGACCAGGCACAGGCCACCAGCCCGATCCTGGACGTGCTGGGCACCAGGTACTTCGTCACCGCGCCGCAGGAGCGGATCTTCGGTACCCCGGTCAGCACCCCGGCCGACGGCACGTCGACCCAGTTGCGGCCCGAGCAGCCGGTCACTGTACCGGTTCCCACCTCGGGCCGCACCCGGGCGGTCGGCGTCACACCGGCGGCCGTCCCCGTCGAACTGCTCGCCAGCTCGCCGACGCGCTCGCTGGAGGTGGTCGTCCGGGACGCGTCCGGCACCGAGGTCGCGCGGTCGCGGCGGCGGCTCGCCGGGCTGACCGCCGGCACCCCGTTCCTGGTGCCGGTGGCCGCCGACAGCGTGCCGGCCGGCACCAGGCTGACCGCCACGATCACCCTGCACGCCCCGGCCGGGCTCACCGTCTCGGGGCTCACTGTTTCGGGGCTCACCGTCGCCGGGCACGCCGGCGTCCCGGCCGTGTCGGCGGTCGCCGGCGCCGAGGACGGGCTGCGCCTGGTACACGCGGACACCTCCGTGATCTACCAGCGCCGCAACGCCCAGCCGAGGATCCGCTGGGCCGGCCACGCCGTCGTCGAGCCCAGCCAGGGCAAGCGGGTGGCCGCGCTGGCGTCCGGCTCGATCGGCGCGGACACCGTCGTGCTGTCCGCGCCCGGGCCGGCCGCCGCCGGCGGCACCGCCCGGGTCGACGTGCGGCAGGACGACCCGGACGGGATCGCCGTCCACGTCGACGCGGCGGGCGCCGGGTACCTGGTGGTCGCCGACGCCGACCAGCGGGGCTGGGTGGCCACCGTCGACGGCCGGCCGGTACCGCTCGTCGCGGCCGACCAGGGCCTGGTCGCGGTACCGGTGACCGGCGGGCCGCACACGGTACGGTTGCGCTTCGCCGCGCCGCACCAGAACCTCGGCATCGCGGTCACCGCCGCGGCCGTACTCTTCCTGGTAGCCGTGCTGGCCGGCGACTGGTGGTGGTCGCGCCGCCGCGGCCGCCGCACCCGGACCACCCACGCCGTCCCACCGACCCGCGAGGCAGTGCTATGAACCCGACCGTCGTCAAGCAGAAGCAGTCGACCGGCCCGAACGCCGTGGCGGAAGCGCCCGGGGACCCCGGCGACGCGCTCGACGTGACCATCGTGCTGCCCTGCTACAACGAGCAGGACCACGTGATCGCGGAGGTGGAACGGATCACCGCGGCGATGGACGCGAGCCCGTACGCGTACGAGCTGATGGTCGTGGACGACAAGTCCACGGACGACTCCCTGGCCGTCCTGCAGGCCAACGTGCAGCGCTTCCCGCACGTGCGGCTGATCGCGTTCCCGCGCAACGGCGGCTCGGGAACGGTGCGGCGGATCGGCACCCAGGAGGCGCGCGGTCGCGTCGTGGTCTGGACCGATGCCGACATGACCTACCCCAACGAGCGGATCCCGGAGTTCGTCGGGTACCTGCACGACAACCCGGACGTCGACCAGGTCGTCGGCGCCCGGACCAGCGAGCAGGGCACGTACAAGTTCCTGCGGGTACCGGCGAAGTGGACGATCCGCAAGGTGGCCGAGACGCTGGCCGGCACCAGGATCCCGGATCTCAACTCCGGCCTGCGCGCGTTCCGGCGCAGCGTCTCGCTGCCCTACCTGCGCCTGCTGCCGCCCGGGTTCAGCTGTGTCACCACGATCACCATGTCGTTCCTGTCCAACCAGCACCGGGTGGACTACCTGCCGATCGACTACGCCAAGCGGGCCGGTACCTCGAAGTTCCACTTCGTCCGGGACGCGTACCGGTACATCCTGCAGGTGCTGCGCATGGTGATGTACTTCAACCCGATCAAGGTACTGATGCCGGTCGCGCTGGTCCTGCTGCTCGTCGGCTCCGCGAAGGCCGTCTTCGACGTGATCCGGTACGCCATCGTGCAGCACGCGTGGTTCCACATCACCACCAACGCGGTGCTGCTCGTCGTGTCCGGCATGATCATCGCGTCGATGGCACTGCTGGCGGACCTGATCGTCCGCTCGCGGGCGGAGTGACCACCGGGACCGTGGAGATCACCGCGCAGAGCGCCGAACGCAGCGATACACCGGCAATGCCCTCGCCGGGCCGGCGGGTGTGGCTGCGCCGGGCGATGATCCTGGTCCTGCTCGGCTTCGCCGGGTGGGCGATCGCCCGCAACCGGCACGACTTCGCGCTGGCCGTGCGCCAGATGTCCGGGTGGGTGCTGCCCGGCGCCTTCGTGTTCGCGGTGTCGGCCATGGTTGCCGCGCTGTACGTGTGGCGGGCCCTGATGGCCGATCTCGGCCACCGGCTGCCGCTGCCCGCCGCGGCCCGGATCTTCTTCATCAGCCAACTCGGCAAGTACGTGCCCGGCTCGGTCTGGTCGATCGCCGCGCAGATCGAGTTGAGCCGCGACCACGGCATCCCGAAGCGCACCAACGTGACCGTCGGCGTGCTCGCCATCGCGGTGTCGATCACCAGCGGGCTGTCCCTGGCCGCGCTGCTGCTGCCCTTCTCCGGCGCGGCCACCATCCACCACTACTGGTGGATCATGCTGCTGATCCCGGTCTTCGTCTGCGCGCTGCACCCGCGGGTGCTCGGACCGGCGCTCAACCGCGTGCTGCGCCTGCTGCGCCGCGAGCCGCTGCCGCGTACCCCCAGCTGGGCCGGGCTCGGCCGGGTCGCCGGCCTGCAGGTGCTGGTCTGGCTGCTGCTCGGGCTGCAGGCCTGGCTGGTACTGGTCGGCCTCGGCGCGCCGCCGCTGCGTGCGCTGCCGGTCGCGATCGGCGGGTACGCGCTCGCGTACGGCCTCGGTCAACTGGCGATCGGGCTGCCGGCCGGTGCCGGAGTACGGGAGATCGCGCTCACCGTGGCCCTCTCCACCGTGGTACCGCCGGCCAAGGCGCTCGTCGTCGCGCTGCTGTCCCGCGGCATCCTGACCGTCGTGGACCTCGGCATGGCCGCCATCCAGTACCTCCTGGGCCTGCGTCGCGCCCGGGCGTGATCTAGGCCGGGCGCCGCGCCAGGGCGATCAGATCCGGACCGGTCTTCGGCCGGGTGGCCTGGAGCAGGACGAACGGCGCCACGCCGAGCCGGATGAGGCCGCCGACAAGCGGAGACCTCGGCTGGAAAAGCCGGCCCGAGGTGTGCGAGCGCTCCTCGGCGGTGGCCGCCGCGGTGTCCACCTTGTCGCGTGACAGCCGGTCCCGCACCGAGTCCAGCAGGTAGCTCAGCGGCCATCCGTAGTGGCGCAGCGTCACGTCGACGGCACCGGCCTCGGCCAGCCGCTGGTCGAGCTGCTCCGCCGTGTACCGCCGGTAGTGGCCCGCCAGCACGTCCGAGGCACCGAAGCGCTGCGGATCGGCGGGTACCGACAGCAGCAGGTGGCCCCCCGGCCGGACCAGCGGCAGCCAGTCGGCCAGCGCCGCCGCGTCGTCGGCGATGTGCTCCAGCACCTCGAACGCGCAGACCAGGTCGTACGTCGTGCCCTGCGGGACCTTGTTGTGGTCGCCGTGGATGACCCGGCCACCGAGCGGTGTGATCCGTTCCTGAGCGACCGACCAGGAGCGGTCGTCCGGCTCGACCGCCGTGTACGTGGCCAGCTTGGCGAGGCGTACGCCGACCCCGCCGAGCCCGCACCCCACTTCGAGGATGGTGGCGGGACGCAGTTCTTCGACCGTCCGCCGGGCCACGCTCCAGCGGAGCGTCGCGCGCGGGGACAGCGGCGGATCGGCGCGCTCGGTCATCCGTGCATCCTCGCACTCGGGTGCGTCAGCCGGTCCCGCAGGGCGGCCACCACGGCCGGCGCGGTGAACTGGCCGACCGCGCGGTCGCGTGCCGCGTCCTGGTAGCGGATCAGCTCGTCGCGGTCCTTCGCCAGCCGGCGCAGCGCGGCCGCCACCGCTTCGGCATCCCCCGGCGGAACGAAGACCGCCGCGTCCGCCAGCGCCGAGCGTTGCGGGGCGGTGTCCGAGGTGACGATGGCACAGCCGGCCGCCGCCCCCTGGTACACCTTGGTCGGCACCACGGTGTGCGCCTTCTCCGTCGTGCCGAAGATGCCCAGGCTGACGTCGTGGGCGCCGACCAGGCCGGGCAACTCCTCCCCCCGTACCCAGTCGATCCAGGTGACCCGGGGATTGCCGGCCGCGGCGGCCCGGCACGCCGGGTGGTCCTGGCCGGTGCCGACCATCGTCACCTCGATCTGGTCGTCGCCGGCGAGCGCCGCGAGCGCCGACCCGAGGGTGCGGGTGCCCTGCAGCGGTGTGAACAGCCCCGCGAAGACAACGCGCAGCGGCTGCGTCGCGCCCCGGGAAACGCGCACCCGACCCTGGGCGAACCACTCCTCTGTCGCGCCGACCGGCGCCAGCACCGCCTTGGCCGCGGCCGCCTCGGGCAGGGCCGTCTCGTGTTGCGGCGTGTCCACCACCACGACGTCCGCGGCGCGCAGGGCGCCGTCGTCGATCCACCGCATCAGCCGGGCCTTCAGCCCGCCCGAACCGGCCAGGCCGCGGTCCCGTGCCACGCCCGCGGCCGAGACCAGATGGTCGAGGACAATGGGGGTACGGGGGAACAGTCGCCGGGCCAGTCGCACGTCGAAATGGCCCAGGTACCCGACGAGCAGCGCGTCCACGGTCCCCTGCCGCCGGACCCGTCCCGCCTTCACCGCGAGCAGCGTCCAGCAGCGGGCGAGCTTGCCGGCGAGCACCGGCAGGCGCCAGGGCTGGCGGAGCATCGCCACCCGGCCGGCCGTGGACAGGCGCAGCGGCTCGTTCAGTTCCACGACCTCGTCACCGCTCGCCCGCAGTCCCTCGATCAGCACGCCGACCCGGGGATGGCTGCGCACGTCGTACGTGCCGAACGTCAACCAGCGCATCGGCAAAGGCTATCGGGGTAGGTTGAGCCGGTGCCTGAGTGGGTGGAGTTCCGGCGCTCCGACGCGACCGCGGTCATCGAGATGGTGCGCGGCGTGGCGGCCACCGGGGACGCGGGTGAGCACGGGCACGGGGTCGAGGTGGTCGTCGAGACACCCCGGCGCGGCTGGTTCGCCGGGCTCTTCGACGGCAGGCCTGGCGCGGGGAGCTTGCGGGTCCGCGTGGCGGGCTTCGACAACCCGCCCGAGCAGGCGCGCATCGCCGTGACCAAGCCCGGCGGCGAGGTCCGGTACCCCTTCCATGTCAACCTGGTCAGCGCGTTCGGCGGCGACGCGGCCCACCGCCTGCCCGCGGTGCCCGGCTGGGCCCGCAGCAACTCCGCGGGCCTGGCGTTCCTGGTCCTCAAGGGCCACCCGGGTGATCGGCCCGACTGGGGCGGCCTGGTCGGTGGGGTGGTCGCCGCGCTCAGCACGCTGGGCGGCGACCCACCGGAGGACGGCTGGCGAGCCGTGGTCGACCGGGCGGTGTGGCGTCATCCGTGACCGCTGATCGGGTGCGGCCGGTACGGCTCCTCCAACCGCTTGATCTCCTCGTCGGAGAGCGTCACGTCCACCGCCGCGATCGCGTCGTCGAGGTGGGACAGCCGGGTGGCGCCCACGATCGGCGCGGTCACCCCGGGCTTGTGCAGCAGCCAGGCCAGCGCGACCCGGGCCGGCGGCAGGCCCCGCTCACCGGCGACCTCGACCAGCCGGTCCACCACGTCGAAGTCCGCGTCGGAGTACAGCGTCTCGGCGAACGGGTCGCTGCCGGCCCGGGTGGTCAGCCGCTGCCCGTCCCTGGTCCGGTTGCCGGCCAGCAGGCCCCGGGCCAGCGGGCTCCACGGGATCACCCCCACGCCCATGTCGAGGCACTGCGGGATCATCTCCCGCTCCTCTTCCCGGTACACCAGGTTGTAGTGGTTCTGCATGGCGACGAACGGGGTCGCCGCCACCCGCTGCGCCTTGGCGAACTGCCACGCGTACATGCTGGAGGCGCCGAGGTACCGGGCCTTGCCGGCCCGTACCACGTCGTTCAGCGCGTCCATCGTCTCCTCGACCGGCGTGTCCGGATCCCAGCGGTGGATCTGGTACAGGTCCACGTAGTCGGTGCCCAGCCGGCGCAGTGACGCGTCGATGGCCTCCAGGATGTGCTTGCGGGACAGGCCGCCGTCGTTGGGGCCGGCACCCATCGCCATGAACACCTTGGTCGCGAGCACGTAGTCCTCGCGGCGGTCGAAGGCCCGGGCGAGGAGCCGGCCGGTGACCTCCTCGCTGGCGCCGTTCGAGTAGATGTCGGCGGTGTCGAAGAAGTTGACGCCGGCCTCGGCGGCGCGCTGCACGAACGGCTTCGCGCCGGACTCGTCCAGCGCCCAGGGCCGGGTGGCCGGGTCGCCGTAGCTCATCATGCCAAGACAGATGCGGGATACCTTGAGGCCGGTACGGCCCAGTCGCACATAATCCACTCAGCCATTCTGCCCGCTTCCGCGAAAGAGTTCTCCTCAGTAGAGTGCGAATCACTCTCACGTTCAGGAGGCGGCATGGCTTTCCCCGCGGACTTCCGGTGGGGCGTGTCCACCGCCGCGTACCAGATCGAAGGCGCGGCCACCGAGGATGGCCGCGGACCCTCCATCTGGGACACCTTCTCCCACGAGCCCGGCCGCACCGCCGACGGGAGTACCGGTGACGTGGCGTGCGACCACTACCACCGGTACCGGGACGACGTGGCGCTGATGGCCGGCCTGGGCGTGCGCGGGTACCGGTTCTCCGTCGCCTGGCCGCGCGTCCAGCCCACCGGTACGGGCCCCGCGAACCCGGCCGGGCTGGCCTTCTACGACCGGCTCGTCGACGAGCTGCTCGGGCACGGCATCGATCCGGTGGCCACGCTGTACCACTGGGACCTGCCACAGCCCCGCCAGGACGCGGGCGGCTGGCTGAACCGGGACACCGCGTACCGCTTCGCCGAGTACGCGGACCTGGTGGGCGCCGCCCTGGGCGACCGGGTGCGGCTGTGGATCACGCTCAACGAGCCGGTGGTGACCACCATCCTCGGCTACGGGATGGGCACCCACGCGCCGGGCGGGACGCTGCTGTTCGGCGCCCTGCCCACGGCGCACCACCAGCTGCTCGGGCACGGGCTGGCGGTGGCCGCGCTGCGCGGCCGCACGCGCGCGCCCGTCGCCATCGCCAACAACTACACGCCCGTCCGGGTCGTCCGGGACACCGAGGCGGACCACGCCGCCGGGGCCGCGTACGACGCGCTGCACAACCGCCTGTTCAGCGATCCCCTGTTCGGCCTGGGCTACCCCGAGGGTTTCGACCTGCCGGTCCGGGACGGGGATCTGGACATCATCGCCGCGCCGGTCGACGCGCTGGGCGTCAACTACTACAACCCGACCGGGATCGGTGCACCGTCTGATGTGGACGGTCCGATGCCGTTCGACATCGTGCCGCTGGACGGGTACCCGGTCACCGACTTCGGCTGGCCCGTCGTCCCGGAGGCGCTCACCGAACTGCTGCTGTACCTGCACGGCCGGTACGCGGTGCCGCTGTACGTCACGGAGAGCGGGTGCGCGTACGCGGAGAGCCCGGACGACCCGCACCGGATCGCGTACCTGTCGTCCCACGTGGACGCCGTGGGCGCGGCACTGGCCAAGGGAGCCGACGTGCGCGGGTACTTCGTGTGGTCCATTGTGGACAACTTCGAGTGGGCGGAGGGGTACACGAAGCGGTTCGGGCTGGTGCACGTCGACTTCCAGACCCAGGCGCGCACGCCCAAGTCGTCGTACCACTGGTACCGCCAGCTCATCGCGGGCAGCCGGTGACCACCCCGACCACTGTTCCCGCTGCCCTCGCGCAGCCGCAGACGCCGGTACGGGCCCGCTGGGTGAGCCTGCTCGTGGTGGCCAACCTGGCCGTGTGGATGGGCTTCTTCACCCCGATCCAGGTGCTCCTGCCCGATCAGCTCAAGGCGATCGACCCCGGGCACAAGGAGCTGATGCTCGGCATCGTGACCGGCTCCGGCGCGCTGGCCGCCGTACTTGCCAACCCGCTCGCCGGCGCGCTGTCCGACCGCACCACCGGCCGGTACGGCCGCCGCCACCCGTGGACCCTCGGCGGCGGGCTGCTCGGCGCGCTGGCCCTGCTTTTCCTGTCCACCCAGCACACCGTGCTCGGCGTCGCGCTGGGTTGGGTCGCCGCGCAGATCTGCTTCAACGCCATGCTCGCCACGCTGACCGCGGCCGTACCGGACCGGGTGCCGGTCGACCAGCGGGGTGCGGTGTCCGGCTGGATCGGCATCCCGCAGGTGCTCGGCGTCGTGCTGGGCGTCACGCTCGTGACGGCCGTCGTCACGACCAATGCCGCCGGGTACGTCGCGGTCGCGATCGTCGTCGTCCTGTTCACGCTGCCGTTCCCGCTGGCCACCACCGACGATCCGCTGCCGCGCCCGGCCCGGCCGCCGCTGGAGCTGCGCCGGTTCTGGATCAGCCCGCGCGCGCACCCCGACTTCGCCTGGGCCTTCGGTACCCGCTTCCTGGTGCAGCTCGGCAACGCCCTGGGCACCCTGTACCTGCTCTACTTCCTGACCGACCGCGTCCACTACGAGAACCCCGACAACGGCGTGCTGATCCTGATCCTCATCTACACAGCCGGGCTGATGGCCACCTGTGTCGTCGCCGGGCGGCGCTCCGACCGCACCGGGCGCCGGAAGAGCTTCGTCATCGCCTCGGGCGCGGTCATGGCGGTGGCCGCGCTGATGCTGGCCGTCGCGCCCCGGTGGACCGTGGTGATGGCGGCGGCCGCCGTGCTCGGCGCCGGGTACGGCATCTACCTCGCGGTGGACGCCGCGCTGATCACGCAGGTGCTGCCGGCCGTCAGTGACCGGGCCAAGGATCTCGGTATCGTCAACATCGCGAACTCGGCGCCGCAGGTACTCGCCCCGGCCGTGGCCGCGCCGATCGTGCACTGGCTCGGCGGCTACCCCGTGCTGTACGCGCTGACCGCGGTGGTCACCCTGCTCGGCGGGGTCTTCGTGTACCGGATCAGGTCCGTGCGCTGAGCCTCACCACTTGCTCCGGCTCACCATTTGCTCCGGCTCACCACTTGCTCCAGGGAATGCCCCAGTCGCCCAGGCCGTCCCAGATCGGCAGTGCCTTCGGGGTGTTCCGCACGTCGACGATGTCGCCGACCCGGAAGTTGTCGTAGATCCACCTGGCATTGGCCGGCGACAGGTTGATGCAGCCGTGCGACACGTTGCTGTGCCCCTGGGCGCCCACGCTCCACGGGGCCGAGTGGGTGAACTCCCCGGAGTAGGAGATGCGGCAGCACAGGTCGATGACCTCGTCGTAGAAGTTCGGGTCGCTCTTGTTGGTGATGCCGTAGCTGGCCGACGTCATCCGGTGGGTGGCTTCCTTGGTCAGCACCACGTGCGGGCCGCTGTGCGTCCAGAAGTCGATCAGCTGCCCCTTGGACCCGTGCGTGTAGCCGCCCTTACCCGCGCTGATCGGCATGTTCTTGACGAGCTTGCCGTCCACGTACACCTTCATGTAGTGGCTCTTGGTGTCGGCGATCGCGACGTGCGCCGACCCGATGGTGATCGACGCGGAGTTGTTGGCCTTGCCGTACATGCCCTTGCCGAGGTTCACGCCGTACATGTTGGCGTTGATCGTGATCTTCGTGCCGGCCGCCCAGTACTTCTCCGGCCGGCCGTGCACGGTCGACGCGTCGACCCAGCGCCAGCGCACCTCGACCTCGGGCTCGACCTTCACGTCCAGCGCCTTGAGCGCGGCGGCCCGGTCGGCCGGCGCCTTGCTGAACGCCACGATCACCGGCTGTCCCACGCCGTAGGTGCCGCCGCCCTTCAGGGACGCCATCGCGTTGGCCTGCAGGGTCGCGCTGACCAGCCGGGCCGGCTTGACCGTGGTGAACGTGCTGGTCTTGGTGGCCGGCCCGCCGCCGGTCCCGGTCACCGTCGCGGTGACGGTGTAGGTCGCGTTGAAGCTCAGCCGGCCGGTGCTGCGCCAGGTCTTCTGGTCGGAGTCCAGGGCGCCGTCCACGGCCTTGCCGGCCGCGGTCACCGCGACGGTCTGCAGGGTGCCGGCGATCGCGGTCACCACCACGCCGTCCGCGGGCGAGACATCCTTGGTACCGGCGACCGGCGTGATCGTGATGTCCGCGTCGGCCGCGCTGGTGCCGGACGGGCTGGTCGAGCCGTCCGACGAGCCCGGCGAGTTCCACCGCGCCGAGGCGCCACCCTCGCTGCACCCGGCGAGAACGGCTCCGGCGGCCACGCCGGAGGCGGCGACGAGAACGGTACGGCGCTTAGTCATGAATGTTCCTCCCGGGCGGGAGAGTACTGAACGCGCGCCACCAACGAAACCCAGAGGTTGGTAACAAACCGGGTAGCGGCCGACGGGGGTGTCCGATCTAGGGTGGACACGTGACGGTACGCGTGCGGTTTGCTCCATCTCCGACTGGAATGTTCCATGTCGGTGGCGCCCGGTCGGCGCTCCAGAATTGGATCTTCGCAAGGCAGCACAACGGGACGTTCGTGCTGCGTATCGAGGACACGGACGCAGCCCGCAACCGGCCGGAGTGGACCGAGGGGATCCTCTCGGCGCTCGACTGGCTGGGCATCGCGCGCGGGACGTACGAGGGTCCGTACCTTCAGTCGGCATACGCGACCGAGCAGCGGGCCGCGGCGGCCCGTCTGTACGAGTCCGGGCTCGCGTACTACTGCGACTGCACGCGCGAGGAGATCCAGGCCCGGTCCGGCAACAAGTTCGGCGGGTACGACGGCTACTGCCGGGACCGGGGCCTGGGCCCGGGCGAGGGGCGCGCGCTGCGCTTCCGCACGCCGGACCAGGGCCAGACGGTGGTCGAGGACCTGATCCGCGGCAAGCCGACCTTCGACAACAAGCTGATCGAAGACTTCGTCATCGCCCGCGCCGACGGATCCCCGACATTCCTGCTCGCCAACGCCGTCGACGACATCGCGATGCGGATCACCCACGTGATCAGGGCCGAGGAGCACCTGCCCAACACCCCCAAGCAGCAACTGCTCTGGCAGGCGCTGGGGCACACCCCACCGGTCTGGGCGCACGTGCCGGTCGTGGTCAACGAGAAGCGGCAGAAGCTGTCCAAACGCCGGGACAAGGTGGCCCTCGAGGCCTACCGCGACGAGGGGTACCTCGCCGACGCGATGCGCAACTACCTCATGCTGCTGGGCTGGGCGCCCTCCGGTGACCGGGAGATCGTGCCCTGGTCGGTCATCGAGAAGGAGTTCCGCCTGGAAGAGGTCAACTCCTCGCCGGCCTTCTTCGACGAGCGGAAGCTGCGCGCCTTCAACGGCGAGTACATCCGGGCGCTGCCGGTGGAGGAGTTCGTCGCCGCCTGCCAGCCGTGGCTGGTCGGCGCGATCGGCACCCCACCCTGGCGGCCGGAGGACTTCGACCCGGCGGCGTTCGCCGCGGTGGCGCCGCTGGCCCAGACGCGGATCGCGGTGCTCTCCGAGATCGTCCCCAACGTGGACTTCCTGTTCCTCCAGGAGCCCGACGCGGACACCGCCTCCTGGGACAAGGCGATGAAGGAGGGCGCCGCCGACCTGCTGCGGGCCGCCGCCACGGCGTACGCCGCGCTGCCCGCCTGGGACGCGGCGGCGCTCAAGTCCGCGCTGGAGGAGGTCGGCGCGGCGCGCGGCCTGCGGTTGGGCAAGGCGCAGGCGCCGGTACGGGTAGCGGTCACCGGCCGTTCGGTCGGTCTGCCCCTGTTCGAATCGCTCGAAGTGCTCGGCCGGGAGCGCACGCTGGCGCGTCTGCGCGCCGCCGCGACCCGCGCCACCCCCCAGGCTCACACCTCATAGACGCGATTTCCCTACGCTTTGGTTGTCACCTGTAAGGATGAACACAATTCCGTGGCGGGACAGCAGCGGAACTCGGTTTGTCGGATCATGTGCACACGTCCTCCGCGCTGTTGCGGGCAGTGTGCACACTCGAAGAGGGCCCCCCTCCCCCACGAGGAGCCGACCGGTGACCCGTCCTTCGCGCAACTCCGACCGCCCGCCCGCAGCACGCTGGCGGCGCTGGTTGTGGCGGGCGGCCGTCGGTGGCGCCGCGCTGGTCGCGCTCGTGCCGGGCGTCAGCTGGGCCGCGGAGACAGCCAACTCGATCACGATCGTGGGCGCCGGGATCTCCTCGCCGATCACCGTGCGGTCCGACGCGCAGCGCGAGCTGTTCAGCGCCATCCTGCGCCAGGTGAGCTGGATGCCGGGACGGGCCGGCGACTTCGCCAAGCCGAACATGAACACGCTCGGGCCGAAGTACACCATCACGATCTTCACCCACGGCATCGCCGCGCAGGTCTGCGACGTCTACCCCCAGGCGGCCGGCGGACCCCGGGCACACTGGCCCAGGACCCAGCCGAAGGGCAAGACGAACGAGGCGTGGTTCTACGCGACCGTCACGCTGCCCAGCGTGCTGCGGGCCGCCGGGGTACCGCTCCCGCAGCCCACGGCCAGCGGCCAGGCCGGCGGGATCGCCTACGAGGACCCGGGGTACCAGCCCGGAGACCTGACCTCGACGTCGTCCTTCAGCCTGGGCAAGGAACTGGGCGACGCGCGACTCGCGCTGGCCGCCACCGCCGGCATCTCCGTGCTCGTCCTGCTGCTGCTGTTCGGCGCGGCACAGATCAGCCGCCGCCGCTGGAGCCGCTGACGGCACGACGGAAGGTCACCGTCGGTACGCCTCGATGATGCGCACCAGGTCGTCCAGGTCCGCGTCGAATTCCGCGTCCCAGTCGATGTCCTCGTCCAGCACCTTCGCCAGCCGGTGGTGCGCCCGCACCTGGTCCTCGTCGAACTGCGCGCGGCGGGCGCGCGGGTTGCGGGTACCGGCGCTGAACCGGCCGTTGACCTCCGAGGCGGCGAAGCCGAGCACGAACGTGGACAGCAGGCGCTCCACCCTCGGCACGTGCTCGTCGGGTACCCCCGCGTCCAGCAGCGCCTGGTAGACCGCATCGGTCGCGCGTACCGCGTCGGGCGTCACCGACGGGCGGGCGAGCAGCAGCGTGAACGCCGCCGGGTGGCGCCGGGCGACGGCGCGCAACTCGTGCCCCAGCGCCGCGAGGCGCGCGGCCCAGTCCGCCGGCGACGCCGACGCGGGCAGCAGTTCGGCGAGCATCCGGTCGACCAGGCCGTCGAGCAGGTCGGCCTTGCTGCGCACGTGCGGGTACAGCGCCATGGGCGTGACGCCGACGCGCTGCGCGACCGCGCGCATCGAGACCGCCGCCAGGCCGTTCTCGTCGGCGATCGCCAGCGCGGCATCGAGGATCTGGCGCCTGCGGTCGGTCACGTCTACACTGTAGATCTCTACACTGTAGATCGCAAAGGAGGTGACCGTGCTCGTCGCCACCGATCTGATCAAGCGGTACGGGTCGCACGTGGCCCTCGACGGGTTCAGCCTGACCGTGGCGGCCGGCGAGATCGTCGGGCTGGTCGGCCACAACGGCGCCGGCAAGAGCACCTTTGTCGGGATCGTGGCCGGGTTGCTGCGACCCGACGCCGGCCAGGTGACCGTCGCCGGGCTCGCCCCGCGCCGCGCCCGGCAGCGCATCGGCCTCGCGCCTCAGGAACTGGCGCTCTACCAGTCGGCGACGGTGCGGGAGAACCTGCGGCTGTTCGCCGGGCTGGCCGGGCTGTGCCGCGCGGCGGCCCGGCGCGCGGTCGCCGGTACCGCTGACGAACTGGCCCTCACCGACCTGCTGGACCGGCCGGTGGCGCTGCTGTCCGGCGGGCAGCAGCGCCGGGTACAGGCGGCGACCGCGCTGGTCCACACGCCCGACCTGCTGCTGCTCGACGAGCCGACGGTCGGCGCCGACCCGGTCACCCGGCGGGCGCTGCTGCAGGCGATCGCGCGCCGCGCCGCGGCCGGGGCCGCCATCTGCTACACCACCCACTACCTGCCCGAACTGGCCGACCTGGGTGCCACGCTCGCGGTCGCGGCCGGCGGCCGGGTGATCGCCAGAGGGACCCAGGCCGATCTGCTCGCCCGGCTGCCTGCCGAGGTGCGGGCCGGGTTCGGCGACGGCACCGAGCGGGTGGTGCGCACCCACGAGCCGGCCCGGGCGCTCGCCGAACTGCTGGCCGATCTGCCCCAGCGGCACGCCGGGCTGCGCGCCGTGCAGATCAGCGAGCCGTCCCTGGACGACCTGTACGACGCCCTGGCGGTGCGCGATGGCTAGCCGCGTCCCGGTGCTGGTGCGGCACAACCTGATCCTGGTCGCGCGGGAGCCGGGACCGATGATCAGCCGGATTGTGATGCCGATCGTGATCATGCTGGTGCTGCGCCCGCTGTACACCTCGGCTCTCGGTGGGCAGGCACGCGGCACCGGGCAGGTGGTCGTCGGCGTGCTGGTGATGTTCTCGCTGCTCGGCATGTCGGTGGTGGGCAACGCGGTGCTCACCGAGCGCGCCTGGCACACCCTGGAGCGGCTGCGCGCGAGCCCGGCCAACCCCGCCGAGCTGCTGCTGGGCAAGGCGGTACCGGTGCTGGTGCTGGTACTCGCGCAGCAGGTGGTCATCCTCGGCGTGGGGATCGGCGTGCTCGGGCTGCCGGTACCCGACCCGGGGCTGCTCGCGCTGTCCGTCCTCAGCTGGGCGGTGGCCCTGCTGTGCTGCGGCGGCGCCGTCGCGACCCTGGTACGCAGCCACGCCGAGCTGTCCGCGGCCGTCGACATCGGCGCGGCGCTGTGCACCGTGCTGGCCGGCGCCCTGGTACCGCTGTCCGCGATGCCGGCCTGGTCGCGGCATCTGGCACCCGCCTCGCCGGGCTACTGGGCGATGCGCGGCCTGCGCGGGGCGCTGGCCGGGCAGCGCGCGGTGGCGCTGTCCTCGGCCGGGGTCCTCACCGGGGTCGCCGTGCTGGGTGCCGCTGTCGCCGGGTTCCGCCTGGCACACGGCTGGGGGCGCAGCCGGACGTTGTGACCATACTGATCACATGGCGGGCGGCATCGGACCTGAGGATCTGGCCGCCACGCTGCCCAGGGTCGAGCGGGCGGCGGGCGCCCTGGCGACCGCGAGCGTGGCGCGGATGGACGAGGTGCTGCCCTGGTTCCGGGAGGTACCGGCCGACCAGCGCGCGTGGGTCATGCTAGTGGCGCAGGCGGGCGTCCGGTCCCTGGTCGAGTGGCTGCGCCAGACCGGCACCGAGCAGGAGGTCTCCGACGAGGTCTTCGAGGCCGCGCCGCGGGCCATGGCCCGCTCGCTGAACCTCCAGCAGACGGTACAGCTGATCAAGGTGACCATCGACGTGGTCGAGGAGCAGGTGCCGCACCTGGCGGCGCCCAGCGAGGAGGTCGCGCTGCGGGAGGCGGTACTGACCTTCTCGCGGGAGATCGCCTTCGCGGCGGCGCGGGTCTACGCGCGCGCCGCGGAGAGCCGCGGCGCGTGGGACGCCCGGCTGCAGGCGCTGCTCGTCGACGCGCTGCTGCGCGGTGAGTCGGCCGACGTGCTGACCAGCCGGGCCGCCGCACTGGGCTGGGCGGACCCGCCGTCGGTGGCGGTCGCCGTCGGCCGCTCGCCCGGCGGTGAGGCGGCGGCCATCGTGCACACGCTGTACCGGGCCGCACGGCGGATGGGCGTCGAGGTGCTCGGCGGGGTGCACGGGGACCGGCTGGTGGTCGTGCTCGGCGGCGCGGCCGACCCGCTGGCCGCCACCGAGAAGCTCCTGGTGGGCTTCGGCGGCGGGCCGGTGGTCGTGGGGCCGGTGGTACCCAGGCTGGAGGACGCGACGGAGTCGGTACGGGCGGCGCTGGCCGGGTACCGGGCCGCGCCGGCCTGGCCGGCCGCACCCCGCCCGGTACGCGCGACCGACCTGCTTCCCGAGCGGGCGCTGGCCGGGGACGCGGAGGCGCGCCGGATCCTGCGCCAGGAGGTCTTCGGTTCGCTGGCCCGGGCCGGCGGCGAACTGCTGGAGACGCTGGACGGGTTCTTCGAGGCCGGCGAGGTGCTGGAGAGCGCCGCCCGCACGCTGTACGTGCACCCGAACACCGTCCGGTACCGGCTGCGCCGCATCGCCGAGACGACCGGGCTCTCCCCGCTCACGCCGCGGCACGCGTTCACTCTCCGGGTCGCGTTGACGATCGGCCGGCTGGATCCTGTCTGATCGGTCAACTTGTGTGACCGGGCGCACAACGCCGGTCACTCTTGATGACCGGGGGCATACCGGCTGATCGTCCATTGGAGGAACCCTACAAAAGTCGTCGTTGGGTTTCGTACCTGTCGATACCCATGAGACGGGAGGTGATCAGGGAAAGTCGAAGACGTGCTCGCCGTACTCGCTCCGGGCCAGGGTTCGCAGAAGCCTGGCTTCCTGACACCATGGCTGGACGTGTCCGGCGCCGAGACCCGGCTGCGCTGGTGGTCCGCGCTGGCCGGCCTCGATCTGGTGCACCTCGGCAGCACCGCCGGCGCGGAGGAGATCAAGGACACCGCGCGCACCCAGCCCCTGCTCGTGGCCGCCACGCTGCTGGCCGCCGACCACCTCCCCATGTACGACGCCGGGCTGGTCGCCGGGCACAGCGTCGGCGAACTGGCGGCCGCCGCGCTGGCCGGGGTGCTCACCCCGGAGGCGGCGATCACGCTGGCCGGGGTGCGCGGGCGGGAGATGGCCGCCGCGTGCGCGCTGGAGCCCACCGGCATGGTGGCGGTACTCGGCGGCGACCAGGACGAGGTGCTCGCCGCGATCGAGGGCGCGGGCCTGCACCCCGCCAACCGCAACGGCGCCGGGCAGATCGTCGCCGCCGGGCCGGCGGAGAACCTGGAGAAGTTCACCGCCGCACCGCCGGCGAAGGCGCGGGTGATCAGGCTGAAGGTGGCCGGCGCGTTCCACACGCCACACATGGCACCGGCCGAGCGGGCCCTGTCGGCCATCGCCGGTGGCCTGTCCCCCGCCGATCCCACGAAGATCCTGCTGTCCAACCTGGACGGCACCGCGGTGACCACCGGCCGCGAGGTGGTACTCCGCCTGGTGCGGCAGGTCACCACGTCGGTGCGGTGGGACCTGTGCATGCAGACCATGGGGCACATCGGGGTGACCGCGATCATCGAGCTGCCCCCGGCCGGTACCCTCGCCGGCCTCGCCAGGCGGGCGCTGCCCGGCGTCGAGATCGTCACCGTGAACACGCCGGACGACCTCGCCGCCGCCCGTGACCTGGTGGCCCGGCACGGGGTGCCGCCGGGCGCCGAGCCCACCCCGCAGTTCCGCGTGGTGGTGTCCGCCGCGGCCGGCAACTTCCTGCCCGCGAACGGCCTCGGCGAAGGCGACGAGGTGCGTGCCGGCCAGCTCATCGGCCAGGTGAGCACCAGGCAGGGCCCGGTCGACGTGGCCGCGCACGAGTCCGGGGTGCTCACCGAATGGCTCGCCCACCTCGACGACCCGGTCGCACCGGGACAGCCGCTCGCTCGCATCGGAGGACACCTTTGACGGCCACCGGTTCCAAGATCGTCTCTGTCGGCCACTACCAGCCGGCCCGGGTACTGACCAACGCCGACCTCGCCGAGATGGTCGACACGAGCGATGAGTGGATCCGTGACCGGGTCGGCATCGTGACCCGGCGCATCGCCGACAGCGAGACGGTCGCGGACATGGCCACCGCCGCCGCCGGAAAGGCGCTGGCCAACTCCGGCCTCGCCGCCGCCGACATCGACCTGATCACGGTCGCCACCTGCTCCTCGGTCGACCGGTGCCCCAACGTGGCCACCCGGGTGGCGGCCAAGCTGGGCATCCCGGCGCCGGCCGCGTACGACCTGAACACCGCGTGCTCCGGCTTCGAGTACGCACTGGCCACTGTGGACCACGCGATCCGGGCCGGTGCCGCCCGCAACGCGATCGTCATCGGTGCCGAGAAGCTCTCCGACGTCACCGACTGGACCGACCGCAGCTCGTGCGTGCTGTTCGGCGACGGCGCGGGCGCCGCGGTCGTCTCGCCGGTGGCCGAGGGCGAGGAGCCGGGCATCGGCCCGGTGCTGTGGGGCTCGGCGCCGGACCGCGGCGACGTGCTGACCATCGAGGGTTGGCGCCCGTACATCGTGCAGAACGGCCAGGCGGTGTTCCGGTGGGCCGTCGGCCAGCTGCCGGCGCTCGCCGAGCGCGCCTGCGCCGCCGCCGGTATCGCGCCGAAGGATCTCGCCGCGTTCGTCCCGCACCAGGCCAACCTGCGTATCATCGAGCCGCTGGCCCGCAAGCTGGGCCTGACGGACACGCTGGTGGCCAAGGACATCGTGGAGTCCGGCAACACCTCGGCGGCCAGCGTGCCGCTGGCCCTGTCCAAGCTGGTGGAGCGGCGCGAGGTGCCCTCGGGCGCGCCGGTGCTGCTCTTCGGCTTCGGCGGCGGCCTCACCTACGCCGGGCAGGTCGTGCGCTGCCCCTGACGGGCGCCCGGTCCCCGGTCGGCGGCGCCCAGCCGCACAATCCAGAAGAACCGATCCCACCAACGAGAGGAATACGATTCCATGACGACCCGCGACGAGATCACCGCCGGCCTCGCCGAGATCCTCGAGGAGGTCGCCGGCGTGAACCCGGACGACGTCGCCGAGGGCAAGTCGTTCACCGATGACCTGGACGTCGACTCGCTCTCGATGGTCGAGGTCGTGGTGGCCGCCGAGGAGAAGTTCGGTGTCAAGATCCCGGACGACGAGGTGCAGAACCTCAAGACCGTCGGGGACGCTGTCTCGTACATCCAGAAAGCGTCCGCGTAGGTCGAGCAGGCAGCGTCAGCGAGAGGCAGTCGAGTGAGCCGTCCCGAGGTACTCGTCACCGGGATGGGCGCCACCACCCCCCTCGGCGGGGACGCGGCGTCCACCTGGGAGTCGATGGTCGCCGGCCGCTCCGGGGTGAGTGCGCTCACCCAGGAGTGGGCCGCGAACCTACCGGTACGCATCGCGGCGCAGCTGATGGTCGAGCCGTCCGAGGTGCTCGACCGGGTCAAGCTGCGCCGGCTGGACCGCGCCGAGGCGACCGCGCTCATCGCCGCGCACCAGGCGTGGGCCGATGCGGGGCTGGCCGGCTCCGGGCTGGAGCCGGAGCGGCTGGCGGTCGTCGTCGGCACCGGGATCGGTGGCGCGCAGACCCTGCTCAACCAGGACGACATCCTGGAGGCGTCCGGACCGCGCCGGGTCAGCCCGCACACGGTCCCGATGCTGATGCCGAACGGCCCGGCCGCCTGGGTGGGCCTGGAGCTGGGCGCGCGGGCCGGGGTGCACTGCCCGGCCAGTGCCTGCGCGACCGGCGCCGAGGCGATCTCGCTGGGACTGGACATCATCCGCTCGGGCCGGGCGGACGTCGTGCTGGCCGGCGGTACGGAGGCGGTCGTGCACCCGCTGCCGATCGCCGGGTTCGCCGCGATGCGCGCCATGTCCACCCGCAACGACGATCCCGAGCGCGCCTCCCGCCCGTTCGACAAGGCCCGGGACGGGTTCGTGCTCGGCGAGGGCTCCGGCGTCATCGTGCTGGAGAACGCCGACCACGCCAGGGCACGCGGTGCCCGCGCGTACGCCCGGCTGGCCGGCTCCGCCATCACCTCGGACGGGTACGACATCGTGCAGCCCGACCCGCAGGGCCGGGGCAGCGTGCGCGCCATCACCGCGGCGCTGCGCGACGCCGGGCTCGCGCCGGCCGACATCGTGCACGTCAACGCGCACGCGACCTCGACGCCGGTGGGCGACATCGCGGAGATCATCGCGCTGCGGCTCGCCGTCGGCAACCACCCGGTGCTCACCTCCACGAAGTCGATGCACGGCCACCTGCTGGGCGCGGCCGGCGCGGTCGAGTCCATCGCGACCGTCCTGGCGATCCACTACGGCGTGGTCCCGCCGACGATCAACCTGGACGACCCCGACGAGGGGCTCGACCTGGACGTGGCCGCGCACAAGGCACGCCACATGGAGATACCCGCCGCGCTGAACAACTCGTTCGGCTTCGGTGGCCACAACGCCGTCCTCGCGTTCACCCGCAGCTGAGCCGGCCCATGAGTAACCCCCGTTGGAGGCTGTCGTGACCACCACATCCGTCATCCCGGACGAGTCCACAATGGACTACCGGGATCCCGAGGCCCGGCTCCGCGCGCTGTTCGACCGCGGCTCGCTGCGGCTGCTGGTGGCGCGGGACGACTCCGGCGCGCTCTACGCGCGCGGGGAGATCGAGGGGACGCCGGCGATCGCGTACGCCACCGACGGCACCCGGATGGGCGGCGCCCTGGGCGCGGAGGGCTGCCGGCACATCGTGGACGCGATCGACACCGCTGTCCGGGAGCGGGTACCGGTGCTGGCGCTGTGGCACTCCGGTGGCGCCCGGCTGGCCGAGGGCGTGGTCGCGCTCGACGCGGTGGGTCAGGTGTTCGCCGCGATGGTGCGCGCCTCCGGCCGGGTACCGCAGATCTCCGTGGTCCTCGGCCCGGCGGCCGGCGGCGCGGCGTACGGGCCCGCGCTGACCGACATCGTGGTGATGAGCGCCGCCGGCCGGATCTTCGTGACCGGGCCGGAGGTGGTGCGCAGCGTCACCGGCGAGCAGGTGGACATGGAGCGGCTGGGCGGGCCGGAGACGCACGGCCGGCGCTCCGGCGTGGTCCACGTGACGACCAAGGACGACGAGTCGGCCGTCGTCGAGGCGCGGCGGCTGGCTTCGCTGCTCGGCCACCAGGGCCGGTTCTCCCCCGCCGACGTGCCCGACGGCGTCGACGGCAGCGACCTGTCCGCGCTGCTGCCCGCCGAGGCGACCCGCGCCTACGACGTGAAGCCGGTCGTGCGGGCACTGCTGGACGAGCCGGGCGTGGAACTGCACGCGAAGTGGGCACCGAACATCGTGACGACGCTGGGCCGCTTCGCGGGCCGCACCGTCGGGGTCATCGCGAACAACCCGCTGCGGCTGGGCGGCTGCCTGGACGCCGCGTCCGCGGAGAAGGCGGCCCGGTTCGTGCGGATGTGCGACTCCCTGGGGGTACCGCTGATCGTGATGGTGGACGTGCCGGGGTACCTGCCCGGCGTGGGCCAGGAGTGGGACGGCGTGGTGCGGCGCGGTGCCAAGCTGCTGCACGCCTTCGCCGAGGCGGTGGTACCCCGGGTGACGCTCGTGACCCGCAAGGCCTACGGCGGCGCGTACATCGCGATGAACTCCCGCTCGCTGGGCGCCACGGCGGTCTACGCGTGGCCCAATGCGGAGCTGGCGGTGATGGGCGCCAGCGCGGCGGTCAACATCCTGCACCGCAAGAAGCTGGCCGCGGCGCCGCACGACCAGCGCGAGGCGCTGCGCGCCACGCTGATCGAGGAGCAGGCCCGGGTGGCCGGCGGGGTGAACCGCGCGCTGGAGGTCGGCGTGGTGGACGACGTCATCAAGCCGACCGAGACGCGGCGGCGCATCGCCGAGGCCCTCGCGAACGCTCCCGCCGCCCGCGGCGCGCACGGCAACATCCCGCTGTAAGGGTCGGGCGGTAAGGGTCAGGCGGTAAGGGTCGGGCGGTAAGGGATAGGCGGTAAGGGTCAGCAGGCCGACGCGGGCAGGCCGGGGACGTCCACCGGCGAGCGGCCCGCCGGCGTGGCCTTGCCCGCCAGCACCTTCGCCAGCGCGGTCATGGCCGCCTGGGTGGACGAGTAGGTGGCCACCCGCACCGGCGACGAGGTGCGCCCGAGGATGTAGGGCGTGTCCATCGCCACCGTGACCGCCGCGGTGGCGGCGAGGTCGGCTCCGGTGTCCCCGTACCCGACGAGGTGCACCTCGGTGCCGCCCCGGTCGACCACCCGGACTCCCTGGGCGCGCAGCGCGGCGGTCAGCCACGCCTTCTGCTGCGCCCGCACGCTGGCCGTCGAGACCGAGACGGCGCCGCGCACCAGCGGACCGGAGCAGGTGCCGCGCAGCACCGTCACCGCCGCCGCGGCCACCGCCGCCCCGGCCGCCTGCCGGGTGCTGCCGCCCACTGTGGACAGTCCGGACGGCTTCGGGCCCGCGGCCAGGGTCAGCTTCAGCGCGACGATCCGGGTCACCGCCTCGACCAGCCGGGCGCGCGGCAGCCGCCCGGAGCGCAGCGCGGCGAGCAGCCCCTGCGCGGCGGCCGGCACGCTCGGCGGCATCAGCAGCAGGTCGTTGCCGGCCAGCAGCGCGCGTACCGCCGCCTCGCCCGGCGCCCACTTCTGCGCCGGCGCCATGTTCAGCGCGTCGGTGACCACTACGCCACGGAAGCCCAGCTGCCCGCGCAGCAGGTCGATCAGCACCTTGGAGGAGAACGACCCGGCCACCCCCGGATCCACCGACCGCACGTCCAGGTGCCCTGACATGATCAGCTGTGCCCCGGCGGCGATGCCGCTCACGAAGGGTGGCAGGTCGCCGGACTGCAGGGCGGCCCGGCTCTGCGTCAGGGACGGCAGGTTGGTGTGGCTGTCGGTCGTGGTGTGGCCGTGGCCCGGGAAGTGCTTGAGGGTGGCGGCCACGCCCGCGCCCTGCAGCCCGCGCACCGCGGCGGCCACCTGTCCCGCCACCGCGGCCGGCCGCTGCCCGAACGACCGGGACCCGATCACCCCACCGCCGCCCGGGCCCAGCACGTCGGCGTCCGGCGCGAAATCCACGTTCAGCCCGATCGCCGCCAGGTCCGCGCCGGCCGCCGCCCAGGCCGCCTGGGTCAGCGCGGCGTTGCCCGCGGCGCCCACGGCCATGCCGGAGGGCAGTTGGGTCACCCCGGACTTGATCCGGGTCACCACGCCGTACTCCTGGTCGGTGCCGATGAGCAGCGGTAGCGCCGCGGGCAGCCGCCCGGCCGCGGCCTGCAACCCGGTGGTGAGCCGGGACACCTGTGCCGGTGACTCGACGTTCGTGGTCGGGTTGGTAGCGCCGGTCGGGTCGTCCGCACTGAAGCCGACCAGGATCAGGCCGCCGAGGCGGTACCTGGCGATCATCTGGGCCGGCGTGTCCACGCCGGCGAGCTTCCGGTTGCCGGCCGCGGAGCCGGCGGACACGCGGGTGGCGTCGTCGCCGTAGGCGTAGGCCATCAGCACCTGGCCGACCAGGTCCTCGTCCCCGAGCCGGGCGACCAGCGCCGCGGCGCGCGCGGCCGGATCCGCCGGCGCGGCCGACCCGCTCCCAGAACCAGACGGGGGTACCGGCTGGGAGCGCGCGACGGCTGGCGCGGGGCGTGCCGAGTCACATCCGGCGAGCAGAGCCAGGACGGCCAGCAGGGCGGCACAGGCGCGGCGCATCAGGCGAATCTGCCCCGCCTCACCGGCCGGGGTCAAATCACCTCACCCGACCTGCGTCAGCCAGGTCACCGGCGCACCGTCCCCGGCGTACCGGTACGGCTCCAGCTCCGCGTCCCAGGCCGTACCCAGTGCCTTGTCCAGCGCGTGGGCCAGCCCCTCCGGGCCGCGTGCCGCCGCCATCAGCGCGCGCAGCCGGTCCTCGCCGATCAGCACGTCACCGTTCGCGCTCATGGTCGCGCTGAACAGGCCCCGGCCGGGTACGAACATGAAGCGCTGCCCGTCCACGCCGGGACTGGGCTCCTCGGTCACCTCGAACCGGACCATCGGCCACTGGCGCAGGGCAGCCGCAAGTTCGGCGCCGGTACCCTCGCGCCCGGCCCAGCTGCACTCCGCCCGGCGAGCCGCCGGCTCCGCGGGCTGAACGGTCCAATGCAGGCTGACCGGCGCGGCGAGAACACGCGCTATCGCCCACTCGACGTGCGCGCACACGGCGAGCGGGGTCGAGTGGACATACACGACGCCACGCGTGGGCACAGCTGACCTCCCCCAGTACTCCAGGTGCGTCTTCCCCTACGACCTGAAGCGAGCGGGTTGGCATCTGCCCGGTGTGTCGGTTAGTTCCCGATGTGATCTGGCCCGAAACGACGATCAATGACCTTCCGGTGTTCATGATGCCCGTGCGAATCAAGGGGCGCCAGAGATTCGCGAAAATGGCACCGAACAGATCGCCCGGCAGACCAGGTCGGCGGAGCCCTCCCCGAGGTGGGTAAACTAGCCAGGCCAAGAGTTTCGCCAGACCAGTTCCTGCCAGACCAAGGAGTCCCTCGCGTGGCGAGCAACACCTCGAAGACCGCGCGCGCATCCGTCCGCGCCGGCCAGGCCGGTGCCGCCGGTGGCGCCCAGAGCGTGCTGGGCGAGTTCAAGTACCTCATCCCGCTCAACCACGGCAAGCACGCATATGTCCGCAACCTGACCAACGGCAAGACGGCCCACCTGAAGACCGACTCGGACGCGTTCGCCGAGGAGATCCGGGTGCTGGCCGGTGCCGGACACGGCCCGAAGGTGCGGGCCGAGCTGCTCGCGCTCGCCGCCACGCACCCCGGCGACGGCTGGGAGGCGACCGAGAAGCGCCTGGTCGCGGCGGGCATCTTCGAGTCCTGAGCGGTGTCGTGGTGAGGCCCCCGCAGCCGGTCGGCTGCGGGGGCCTCAGCACGACCCGGTCCGGTCCGTGCGCCGGGGAGTCCGTTTCGCCAAAGACGATCCGGGTCACGTACCGTTGCGCGATGGGCGCGATATCGGACTGGCTCGGCACGCTCCCGCCGCTCCTGCTCTACCTGATGGTCGCCGGCGTCATCGGCCTGGAGAGCATGGGCATCCCGCTACCCGGTGAGATCGCGCTGATGACCGCCGCGCTGGTCGCCGCCGGCGGGCACGCCAGCATCTGGTGGGTGGGTATCGCCGCCAGCGCGGGCGCCATCCTCGGCGACTCCATGGGCTACCTGATCGGCCGGCGCGGCGGGCGGTCGCTGCTGGCGCGGCTCGGCCGGCGCTTCCCGAACCATCTCGGCCCGAGCCAGCTGGCCGCCGCGGAGCGCGCCTTCGACCGGTGGGGCGTCTGGGCGATCTTCTTCGGGCGGTTCGTCGCGCTGCTGCGGATCGCGGCCGGCCCGCTCGCCGGGGCGCTGCGCGTGCCGTACCCGAAGTTCCTCATCGCCAACGCGAGCGGGGGCATCGTGTGGGCCGGCGGCACGGCCGCGGTCATCTACTTCGCCGGCCGCGCCGCCGAGCGCTGGCTGAAGAACTTCTCCTGGATCGCGCTGGTCGCGGCGGTGCTCTTCGGCATCGGCTCCACCCTCTTCCTGCGCTCGCGCGCCCGGCGCCGCCGTGCGCAGGAGGACGAGGCGGCCGAGTCGGACCAGTCGCAGGTCGGGGTGGTCTGATGCAGACACAGCCGGAGCCGGGTTTTGGCGACGGCGAGCACGCTCAAGGTTCACCTGCCGCGGAGGAGATCGCCGCGGAGCAGCGCCACGTCGACCGGGTGTACGCCC
Organism: Micromonosporaceae bacterium; assembly: GCA_039649115.1. Classification (GTDB taxonomy): domain Bacteria; phylum Actinomycetota; class Actinomycetes; order Mycobacteriales; family Micromonosporaceae; genus DATEJJ01. The sequence goes on from JBBWZQ010000161.1 coordinate 42,068, forward strand.
GCCTTGAGGTGATCAAGAAGGAGGCCCGGGAGGTCGAGGCCGCCGGGTACCGGATCGCCCGGGTGGGCAACTACGGCGCGCTCGTGGAACGCGACGCGATGGTGTTCCACGCGGCCCGGCGCCGCCGGCTGCTCGACGCCGGGCACGACGGGCTGGTCTTCGGGCGGCTGGACCTGCAGAGCGGCGAGGTGCGCCACATCGGCCGGATCGGGCTGCGGGACGCCGACGCCCAGGCGCTCGTGATCGACTGGCGGGCCCCGGCCGCCGCCGCGTTCTACCGGGCCACGCCGGTCGATCCGATGGGGGTCGTCCGGCGCCGGATCATCCAGTCCTCCGGCGAGCAGGTGACCGGGGTCGAGGACGACCTGCTCGACCCGGCGGCCGCCCACGAGGACCTGCGGGTCATCGGGGACGGCGCGCTGGTGGCCACGCTGGCGCGGGCGACCGGTACGGGCATGCGCGACATCGTCGCGACCATCCAGAAGGAGCAGGACGAGGCGATCCGCTCCCCCGCCCTCGGCGTCACCGTGGTACGCGGCGGGCCGGGTACCGGCAAGACGGCCGTCGCCCTGCACCGCGCCGCGTACCTGCTCTACTCCGACCGGCAGCGCTTCGCCGGCGGTGGGGTGCTGGTGGTCGGGCCGTCCCCGGTGTTCGTCAACTACATCGCGCGCGTGCTGCCCTCGCTCGGTGAGGACGAGGTGACCCTGCGGTCGCTCGGCTCGCTGGTCGACGACACCGAGGCCACCCGGCGCGATCCGGACCGGGTGGCGCGGGTCAAGGGCTCGCTGCGCATGGCGCGGGTACTGGCACGGGCGGTCCGCGACGCGGCACCCGGTTCGCCCGCCGAGCTGCGCCTCCTGTACCGGGGCACCCTGCTCCGGCTGTCCACGAAGGAGCTCAACCGGCTCCGGCAGGCGGTGCTCGGCGGCGGGGCGAAGCGCAACGCGGTGCGGGCCAAGGCGGCCGGCCACGTGCTCGACGCGCTGTGGCGCCAGGCGGTGTCGCTGCTCGGCGAGGCCGCCGTCCAGCCACGCGAGGAGTTCGCCGCCGACATCGCCGACCGGCGCGAGTTCATCGGGTTCATGCGGAGCTGGTGGCCCCGGCTGCGCCCGGTCGACGTGCTGCGCTGGCTGGGCGACCGCCCGCTGCTGCGCCGGCACGCGCAGGGCCTGCTCGACCCCGCCGAGGTCGCGGCCGTGGCCGACGCGCTCCGCTCGCTGAACCCCGAGCTGCCGGCCGCCGGGCCGAGCGTCGAGGACATCGCGCTGCTCGACGAGCTCGACGATCTGCTCGGCGCGCCACCCGCGCCCGCACGCCGGCAGGGCGACCCGTACGTCGTGCGGGGGGTGCGGGAGGTCACCACGTACGCGGACCGGATGGCCGCCGCCCGTACCGTCGCGATCGAGCGCCCCGCGGACTACCGGGAGTACGCGCACATCGTCGTCGACGAGGCGCAGGACGTGTCCCCGATGCAGTGGCGCATGATCGGCCGGCGGGGCCAGTACGCCAGCTGGACGATCGTGGGCGACCCGGCGCAGGCGGCGTGGGCGGGTGACCCGACCGAGACGGCCCAGGCGCGGGACGCGGCGCTGGGCGGCCGGCGGCGCAGCGACTACGTGCTGACCACCAACTACCGCAACTCGAAGGAGATCTTCGACGTGGCGGCCGAGGTGGTACGCCGCGCCGAGCCCGACGCCGACCTCCCGGTGGCGGTACGGGCGACCGGGGTGCCGCCCCGGCACGTGCTGACCGGCGACCTGCCGGGCGCGGTGCGCGCGGAGGTGGTCGCGCTGCTCGACGCCGTGGACGGCACCGTCGGCGTGGTCGCCAGCCTCGCCGGGCGGGGTGCCGTGGGTGCCTGGCTGAGCGAACTCGCCGAGCAGGCGGGACCGCGGCTGCAGGTGGTCACGAGTATCGAGGCCAAGGGCATGGAGTACGACGGGGTACTGGTGGTCGAGCCGTCCGCCATCGTGGCCGAGTCGCCGTCCGGCGTGCGTACCCTCTATGTCGCCCTCTCGCGCGCGACGCAGCGACTGACCACAGTGGGCACTGACGACTCCTGGCGGTGATCCGGCCGGGCGTTGCCCGCCATCGATAGGGTCTGTGCTGTGTCTGTGTCTATGCCTACCGCCGACCGGTCCGCCCGACCCGGTCCCGCCACGCTCGCGCACCTGATCTGGGAAGTGGTGCTTCTCGTCCTCGCCATCCTGGCCACGGTCCTCGCCGTCGCCCAGGGTCATTTCTTCTCCACCGGCGGAGTGTGGCCGCAGCTCGCCATCACCGGGCTGCTCGCCGCGGGGCTGGCGCTGTCGCTGCGCACCGGCACGCCCAACCTCGCGGTCGCCTCGGTCGCGTCGCTGGCCCAGCTGGTCTACGTGCTGCTCGTGAACGAGGACCTGCCGCCGGTGCTGGCGGGCGTGCTCGCGGTGCTCGCCGCGTTCGGCCTCGGCGCCGTGCTCGCGGCCATCACCGGCCTCACCGGGCTACCGGGATGGGCCGTGTCGCTCGGCGGCGTCGCGGTGGCCAACATCGTCGCCTTCGCCCAGGGCGGGAACATCGCGGCACTGCACGCCGGCTTCCTCAAGCCGCCCATCCTCGACGCGTTCGCGGCGCTGTTCGTGATCGGCTCGGTGGCGGGCGGCGCGCTCTGGCTGCTGCCGGCGATCCGGGCGCTGCTCAGTCCCGGTGACGACCCGCCCGACCGGCCCGCGCCGCTCGGGCGGCGGCTGCTGCGCGCGCTGGTCGGCCTGGGCGGTTCCAGCCTGCTCGCCGGCGTGGCCGGTGTGCTGCTGGCCGGATACACCGGCGCCGCGGGCTTCACCGGCGACAGCACCCAGCTCCTCGCGGCGTTCGGCGCGGTGCTGCTGGGCGGGGTGAGCCTCGCCGGTCGCGGCGGTGGCGTCGCCGGCACCGCCCTCGGCGCGTACCTGCTCTCGGTCGTCGCCTTCGCCGCCGCCATGCACGGCGGACCGTTCTGGCTGCGCACCGCACTTCCCGCGATGCTCGCCCTGCTGCTCGGCCTGTTCGCCGGCTGGCTGCTGGACCGGTTCGACACCCGGCCCGTCGCGCCGGCCACGCCGGCCGCGGTGCCCGGGCCGGCCGGGCACCTGCTCCAGCCCCATCCGCCGGGCGCACCTCCGGCCCGCTGACGCGGTGCGTGGCAGGATCGGACCATGCAGCGTCGACGACTGGGCCGCACCGGCCACGAATCGAGCGTCGCCATCCTGGGCGGCGCGGCTTTCTGGGACTCCACCGTCGAGGTGGTGGCCGAGGCGTTCGAACGCGCCGTGGCCGCCGGGGTCAACCACCTCGACATCGCCCCTCAGTACGGCATGGCGGAGGATCTCTCCGGCCAGGTGCTGCCCCGCTACCGGGAGGGCATGTTCGTCGGCTGCAAGACGTTGCAGCGCGACGCGGACGGCGCGCGGGCGGAGCTGGAGCGGTCGCTGGGCAAGCTGCGCACCGACCACTTCGACCTGTACCAGATGCACGCGGTGACGACCGACGAGGACCTGGCCGCCGTGCTGGCACCGGGCGGGGCCGGCGAGGCGCTGCGGCGCGCGCGGGACGAGGGGCTGGTCAGGGCGATCGGCATCACCGGGCACTTCCAGGAGGTACCGCGGCTGTTCCACACCGCGGTGGAGCGCCTCGACCTGGACACCGTCATGCTGCCGGTGAACCCGCCCATGCTGGCGCTGCCGGACTACCGGCGGCACTTCGACGCACTGCTGGAGCTGGCGGCAGCACGCGACCTGGGCGTGATGGCCATCAAGGCGGTGGCGCGCGGGCCGTGGCGGACCGAGGAGCACACCGCGACGACGTGGTACGAGCCGCACCGGGAGCTGGACGCGATCCGCGACGGGGTCCGGTTCGCCCTCTCGTTTCCCATCACGGGCTTCGCGATGCCGGGTGACGTGTCGCTGCACGCGGCCGCCCTGGCCGCCGCGGAGGAGTTCACCCCGCTGGAACCGCGGGAGATCGGGGACCGGATCGCCGCCGCCGACCTGGCCGATGCCCTCGTCTCAGCCTGACCATCCGTCCACTCTGGACTGTCGCTGATGGACGCCGGCGAGGCATCCGGCGCGCTGCGCCTGGCCGGGGAGCAGCGCGCCTGGCTGGACGACCTGGCCGCGCTCGGCCCGCCGGCCGGTGGCGTACCGGTGCCCGGCGCCGGGCCGGCGCGCGCGTTGCTGTCCGGCCTCGGCTTCCGGCCCGCCGACGCCGGGGACGTGCTGCGCAACCGGCCCGAGCGGGACACCGCACCGTGGCTGTGGTGGCTGCTGGAGCGCGCGTACCACCAGTTGCTGGCGGGCATGGGCAGCACCCAGAACCCGCCGCCGTGGCCGCAGCTGCCCGACCAGCTCGGCCCGGCGGGCGCACACCTGTACTCGTGGCTGTTCCTGGCGGCCCTGCCGGCGGCGCGCGCCAACCACGCCCGGCGCGGCGTCCCCCACGACGTCTCGCGGGTGACACTCGCCGACTTCGCGCGCCAGGCCGCGCTGTGCCGCCGCCTGTACGGGCACGGCGGCCTGGCGGCGCCGAAGTGGCTCGCGCTGCACTTCCGCGGCGGCCTGTTCGAGCTGGGCCGGCTGCAGTTCCAGCGGTCGCTGGTTGCGGCCAGGGACGTGCGCCCCGTACCTGCGGACGCGGCCGGCGACGTGCCCGTGCTGGACCTGCACATTCCGCAGGCCGGGCCGCTCACGCCCGACCTCGTCGACGGCTCGCTGGAGTCCGCCCGGGTGTTCTTCCCGCGCCACTTCCCCGAAGAGCGCCACGAGTTCGCCGTCTGTACGTCCTGGCTGCTCGACGACCAGCTCGCCGAATACCTGCCGGAGACGTCCAACATCGTCGCGTTCCAGCGGCGCTTCCGGCTCATCCCGGATAAGGAGGGCGCCTACCAGGATGAGCAGGGCGTGCGGGAGAGCGACGGGGCCGTGGTCGAGTTCGTGTTCCGCCGGCCGCGCGGCCTTCCCCTGGCCGACCGCGACCTCGTGGCACTCCCGCAGGACACGGCGTTGCAGCGCACGATCGTCACCCATCTGCGCCAAGGTCGGCACTGGCGGTGGCGCAGCGGTTGGTTCAGGATGTGAGCTTCTGCTTCAGGACACCCGGTTGGTGGGGTGCGGCTCGTGGGAGCGCGGCTGCTCCGGCGGCCGGTGCTGATCCGGCTGGCGGGCCGGCGAGCCGAACAGACCCAGCAGACCCGAGACGTAGAGCACCCGGTGCACGTATGCGGTGGGGTTCGTCACCAGCAGTCGCACGTTGCTCGCCGCGGCGGCGTGGTAGCACCCGACCAGCGCCCCGATGCCGACCGAGTCGATGAAGCTGACGTCCACCATATCGATCTTTATGGCGGGCGGTCTCGACGTGGCCAGCAGAACACTGACGGCATCCCTGACTTCGTGGGCGTTGTCCGCGTCGATCTCGCCATGTGGGCTGATCAGGACCGTGCCGTCCGCTTCGGGTCGCACGGCTAGCGACAGAGTGGACATCGAACCTCCATGTCAACCGCGGTCTGGGGAGGCGCGGACGACGTTCCGATCGAGGTCGTGCAGCTAGCAAGATGAGGCATGCAAGCCCGTACTTTCTACCATATTCGGGCAGTCCCGCGCTCGGCGAGTCGCCGGCTCCAGCTTATTTACCGGCATGACACGATCAGGCGACATTGGCGTCACGCGCACCCCCTAACTTTGGTGTCAGCGATCAGTACAGGGGTGTGGCTGATCGTGTCGCGCAAGCGACGGTGTACGTTCCGGGGGCGGCGTGGACGGGCCGCCCCCGGACGGCACCACTCACCAGCCCCCTCCGGTCGTCAAGCGGACGACTTCCCCGGTGGCGGCCGACTCACGCGCCGCATCCAGAATCCGCAGCACCGCTACCGCGTCGGCGGGATCCACCGGCATCGGCGTGCCGTCGCGCAGGGCCGCCAGTACCGCCGGGTAGAAGCCGTCCCACGCACCCGGCTCCGGTACCACCGGCTCCACCTCCGCCCCGCGCACCAGGCGCATCGGCTGCGCCACGGCCTTGCCGGGCGCGGACCCGGCGCGTAAGGCGGCCTCCTGCCTGTCGAGTTCGTCGACGACCAGCGCGGCCCGCGAGCCCAGCACCCGCAGCCGCGGGCCCGGTGCGGCGGTGACCGCCCCGCACCACAGATGTGAACGCGTGCCTTCCTCATGTGTCAACGCGAGGAAGGCGTCGTCATCGGCGCCGCCCCGGCGCGCGTCGAGCTCGGCGTAGACCGACCGCACCGGCCCGAACAGCGCGTACGCCTGATCCGCCAGGTGACTGCCCAGGTCCAGCAGCACTCCCCCGCCCTCGGCGGCGGAGGCCCGCTCCCGCCACCGGGTCAGGTCGGGCTGCGGTCGCCAGCGCTCGAAGCGCGACTCGAACCGCGGCACGGTCCCGAGGTGGCCGTCGGCCAGCAACCGCCGCAGGGTGCGGATGTCCGCGTCGTACCGGCGGTTCTGGAACACCGTGAGCGGTACCCCGGCACGGGCGGCGGCGGCCACCACCTCGGCCGCCTCGGCCGCGGTCGGCGCGAGCGGCTTGTCGACCACCACCGGTACCCCGGCGGTGAGGCAGGCCACGGCATTCGCGGCGTGTGCCGCCGTCGCGGACGCCACCACGGCGAGATCCAGCGGTACCCCGGACAGCATCGCGGCGACGTCGGCGAAGCAGGCGGCGGCCGGAAAGTCGGTGGCGGCCGCGGCCCGCCGGGCCGGATCGCGCGTGACGATCGCCACCACATCGACGCCGGCCGTGCCGGCCAGCAGCCGGCCGTGGAACACCCGGCCGGCCAGCCCGTACCCGACGATTCCCACGCGCATGACGACCCTCTCTTGTCACTACTTGTCACTGGACACTGACGCGCCGTTGGTGGTGCCACAGCCTGCAGGGCATTCCGCCATAAGAACGAGAGCGGCCACCGCTTTCGGTCCGGTAGGCTCTGCGACCGTGGATTTAGCCGCCACCAGGAAGGGACGGTACCGCCTGCTCCTGGCCGTACTCGCCGCCATGCTGATGGTACTTGGCGCTCCGGCGCCGGCCGGCTTCGCCGATCCGACCAACCCGGACGGCCCGCCCAACTCACTCGAAGCGCAACTGACCGACATCGGGCGCAAACTGACCGACGCGCAGGACCGCCTGGCTGCCGCGCAGAAGCAGCAGGTAGCGCTGCAGGTGCAGGTGGCTGACGCGCAGAAGCAGCTCCAGGCGCTGCTGGTCACCATCGGCCAGATCGCCAACGCGGAGTACCGGTCCTCGGGTATCGCCACGCTCAACGCCCTGCTGTCCGCGACCTCGCCGGCCGACTTCATGCGCCGGGCCACCGCGCTGCACGAGATCGCGCGGGAGCAGAACGCGCAACTGGTGCAGTACCGGAAGGTGCAGGCCGACTTCGCCGCGAAGAAGGCCGCGCTGGACCAGCAGATCGCGATCGCCAGGACGCAGGCGGTCAAGCTGGGCCAACAGAAGCAGGCCGCGCTGAAGATCCTCAACCACGCGTCGGGTGGGCCGACCGGCGTGGTGATCGCGGCCGCCACCGCGGATCCGGCACCGCGCAATTCGGACGGCAGCTTCCCCGGACAGGGCTGCACGCAGAACGACCCGACCACGAGCGGCTGCCTCACCGCCCGCACGCTGCACGCCTACCAGGAAGTGAAGAAGGCCGGCTTCAACCACTTCGTGTCCTGCTGGCGGCAGCAGTCCTGGGGGGAGCATCCGAAGGGGCGGGCCTGCGACTGGGCCGCCGCCCCGCGCGGCTTCGGCGGCGTGGCCACCGGTACCGACCGCGACTACGGCAACCGGCTGGCGGGCTGGCTGATCGGCAACGCGGACCGGCTCGGCGTGCTGTACGTCATCTGGTTCAGGCAGATCTGGCTGCCCGGCGTCGGCTGGCACCGGTACACGACCGAGGGTGGCAGCCCCTCGGGGGACCACACCAACCACGTGCACCTGTCGATCCGCTGAGCTGCTAACCGGGGCAGCCGGCCAGTTCGGGCTCCCGCAGGTCGGCTGGCGCCCCGTCTTCGCCAGCCGCCCCGTCTTTGTCGGCCGCCCCGTCTTTGTCGGCCGCCTCGTCCTTGTCGGCCGCCTCGTCTTGGTCGGCCACCGCATCCTTGCCGGACGGGCGGCGCAGGGCGAACCAGGTCGCCATGCCGACCGGGATGATCAGCCAGCAGGACAGCAGCCGGTAGCCGAGCACGGCCGCGGCCGCCGGTGCCTGCCCGGCTCCCGCCGACACCAGCGCGGCCAGCAGGCTCGTCTCCACCAGTCCCACCCCGCCGGGTGTCACGGGTACCTGGCGCACCAACTGCACCGCGAGGTACGCGCTGCCCAGGGTGAGCATGCCGAGCGACAGGTGCAGCGCATGCGCGACGGCCGCGAGGCAGATCATGTCGGCCAGCCAGTTCAGCGCGGCCAGGCCGATCGCGGCGTACCAGTGGCGCCGGGGTACCGTCCGCACCTCCCGCGCCGCGTCCGTGACGGATGCCCAGGCGCGCGACAGCAGCGGCCACCGGGAGGGCGCGGCCACCGCCGGCCGGGCGGCGGCGGGTCGGGCCGTGATCGGCCGGGCGTGCCGGTGTGCGGTGTGCCGGTGTGTGGCGTGCCGGTGTGTGGCGTGCCGGTGCGCCGCCACGCCGGCGAGCACCCCCGCTGCCACCAGCGCGATCAGCCCGGCGGACTCGGCCAGCAGGCCGGTCCCCGACCGGGTCCCGCCGGTGGGCAGCCATCCCGCCAGCGCCGGGGGTGCGACCGTGCTCAGCACGTCGGCCAGGTACACGGCCAGCAGTCCCACCGTGGAGGCCACGCCGGAGAGGAGGGTCACCGTCGTGGCCGCGCTGCGGCTGGCGCCCCGCGACCGGAACTGGCTGAAGGCGAACCCGGCGGAGACGGCCGACCCGGCCGGCACCGCGTACGTGATCGCCGAGCGGCTGTAGGTCAGTGCGACGGCGCGCCGCTGCGACATGCCGACCCCGAAGGCGCGCAGCAGGCGGCGCTGCTGGCGGGCGAACATGTCCAGCGAGACCACTTCGGCGACCACCGCCACCGCCAGCCAGACCGGGCTGGCCGTGTCCAACGCGTCCAGCACGGCACCGGCGCTGGGCAGCCTGGATCGCAGCACCAGGAGCGCGGCGGCGACGGCGGCGATCGGCAGGAGCCACCGCAGCCAGCGCGACACGAGGATCCCCCGCATCACCCGCTTGCTACGCGCGCCCATGACCGTCCACTCTCACCGAAGTCTTCGTCCCCGCCAAACACTTTGCTTCACACGTATTATTAGCCTAACGCGATCAGGAGTAACCTGAGATCTACGGCACACCGAGGAGCGGACATGGGCAACGTCATGGCGGAGCGCGACCAGCTCGTGGGCCGCGTCATCGACGCCCAGTGGTGCCTGCGCCGGACCCTCGCCCGCAACGGTGCCGCACCGCTGCTCGACCTGAACCTGACCATGCAGCAGACCAAGGCCCTGCTCGTGCTGTCGCTGCACGACAACGCGATGTCCGGGCAGGCGCTGGCCCGCCACCTCGGGGTGAGCCTCGCGACCCTGACCGGCATCGTGGACCGGCTGGTGACCCAGGCTCTGGTGACCCGCCGGGAAGACGCCGAGGATCGGCGGGTGCGGCTGGTGGAGCTGACCGAGCAGGGCCGGTCGCTCGTGGAAAACGTGCGCGACTCGGGTCTGGAGCAGATGCGCGGGCTGCTGCGGCGCCTCGACGACGAGACGCTGGCCGCGATGGACCTGGTGCTGCGCCGGCTGCGCGAGGCGGCCGAGGAGGAGGCCGCCGAGCAGGGCACTGCCGGTGGCCCCTGCTGCTGACAGCCTGGCCGCCGTCTGGGTGGTCGCGGGGGCACCGGGGGCGGGCAAGACCACGGTCGCGCGGCTGCTCCTGGAGAATCTGGTACCGGTACCCGCGCTGCTGGACAAGGACACGATGTACGGCCCCTTCGTGGCCGCCACGCTGCGGGTACACGGACGGCCGGACGGCGAGCGCGAGGGCCTCTGGTACGACGAGCACGTCAAGGTGCACGAGTACGCCGGGATGACCGCCACCGCGCGGGAGATCCGGGCGGCGGGCTGCCCGGTGCTGCTGTCCGGACCGTTCACCCGCCAGATCCACGATCCGCACGCCTGGCGCGAGTGGGTGCGGCAGCTCGGCGGCGACCCGGTCTGGCTGGTGTGGGTATGCAGCGACGCGGCCACCCTGCACGCCCGGCTGACCGCGCGCGGACTGGCCCGCGACGCGCAGAAGCTCGCCCGCTTCGACGAGTTCCTCGACGCCGTGCGGCCGGACGAGCCGCCGGCGGTGCCACACTTCCGGGTGGACAACCGGGCCTTCCATCGCAAACCTCGGGCGTGATGTCATTGAGGTCTCCGCAGGTTCGCCGGGAGGTCAGCCGTGGCCAGTGTCGCCGAGCTCAAGGCGGCGATCGACGCCGCGATCCAGCAGGTCAGTGAGGGCCAGGCCGCGTTGCGGGCGGCCAGCGAGAAGCTGGCCGAGGCCCAGCAGAGCCTGGCCGCGGCGCTGGAGGGCAGCGGCCACGAGTCGGTGGCCGCCGCGCACGCCGCACTCAGCCAGGCCGCGATGGACCTGGAGGAGTGCCTGATCGCGACGCTCGCCGCGGTGGATCAGGCACAGACCTACGTCGCGACCCTCTGAGCGGGCCGGCACCGTCGACACCCGGGCGGAATGAGGTGGGACATGTCCCTGGTCGAGGATCTCGGCGCACAGGTGCACGGCGTCGCGGAGGAGCTTCCGCTGGGCCCGGTCACGGTCGCCGTGGAGCGGTTGCGGGTCGGCCTGGAACTGCTCCAGTGGGTACGCCAGGAGTCGGTGCACGACGTCGGCGTGGTACACCTGGCCAACGCGACGGAGCAGCTCGAACAGGCCACCCTGGCGCTGCGCAGCGCGCAGGACTCGGTGGCCGCGTACCTGACCTCGATCGGCCTCGCCTACGACGCGGCGCCGACCGCGGACAACAGCTGGCGGCAGGGCCTGGCTCCGCCGGTGCCACAACAGTCCACATCGGACACCGACGTGGACGCGACCCCGCTGGGCCGGTGGTGGACGGCGCGCGTGGACGCGGCCACCGGCCACGAACCGGACGACCGGCCGGTCGACGAGCAGGACGCGGCGAAGGACCCGGCCGACCTGCTGCGCCGGGCGGCCGCGCCGGTGCGCGCGGGTGACCGCGGGCGGCTGCGCGACGAGCTGCGCCGGGTCGACGCCCCGGTCGGGCTGGGGCTCTCGGCCGTCAGCCCGCCCGTGGCCCGCCACCTGGCCACCGACCTGCTCGGCCACGAGCCCACCGCGGCCGACCTGCCCGCGCTGACCCGGCAGCTGGCCCAACCGGTCCGGCAACTGCTGCCCGGGGTGCCCGAGCACGTGCTGCCGACCCTGCTGGCCCGGGTGTGCCGGATGCCCCCGCCGCAGCCCGAACCACCCCCCGAGAACCCCCAGGACGGCAACGCGCGGCAGGCGCCACCGCCCACCCATCCGACCGATCCGGCCGTCACCGGCGCGGTTCTCGTCGGCGTCCTGCTGCACCGGCTGGGCCGCGACCCGGACAGCCTGCGCGACGCGGAGCGCCGGGATGCCTGAACCCCGCGACCAGCTCGTCATCGGGGTACGCGAGGACCTGGCCCGCGCCAGGGCCGCCGCACGCGGGCAGCTCGCCGGGGCGTACGACCGGCTGCGCGCGGCCCAGGCCAGGCTGGCCGGCACGCGGCGGTCGGCGGACCGGTTACCCGGACGGGCGGCCGCGGTGCGCGACGCGCGCCTCGGCGACGTGGCCGCCCGGCACGCGGCCGCCATCGCGGAGACCACCCGCCTCGCCGCGCAGTCCGCGTACGGATACGCGCCGGGGGCCGCCGGCGCGCCGTGGTCACAGTGGACACCCACGCCCGCGCCCCGGGCGCAGCCGCCGGGCCCGCTGCGCATCGGCGAGGTACGGCTGCCCGGCGGCACACCGGTACCGGTGCTGGTGCCGCTGCTGGACCGCGCCCACCTCGTGGTGACGGGAGGGGACGCGGCGGCCGGCGACGGCGTGGTGGCCGCGCTGCTGCTGCGCGCGCTGGGCAGCACGGACGCGGGCCGGGTCAGCCTCGTCGGGTACGACCCGGAGCAGCTGGGCGGCGGGCTGGCCGGGTTCGCCCCGCTGGCCGGCGCGCAGCTGCTCACGTTCGTCGGACCGGGCGGCCTGACCGGGCTGCTGGACACGCTCGTGGACCACGTCCGGCGGATCAACGAGACGGTGCTCGCCGGCGCGTACGGGTCGCTGCACGAGATGGCCGCGGCGACCGGGCGCCGGCCGGAGCCCTGGCGCATCGCGGTGCTGCTCGGCGGCGAGGAGCCGACCCGGCATGAGCGCGCACAGCTGGAGCGGCTGCTGCGCACCGGTGTCGCGTGCGGCGTGCACCTCGTCATCCGGGGCGTCACGGCACCCGATCTGTCCACTGTGGAGACTGTGCGGACGGTACAGATCGGCACCGGTGGCACCGCGGTCAGCGGGTACGGCTCCCTGCCGGTACACCTCGATCCACCGCCGGCGGAGCTGGTCACCGAGGCGTGCCGCGACATCGCCGGGCAGGTCGCCGCCGGGCCGGTGCCCGCGGCCTTCGCCGACCTGCTGCCCGCCGAATGGTGGACGCAGTCGTCCACGGCCGGCCTCGCCGCGCCGGTCGGCGAAGGGCTGGACGGCCGCCTGGTGACCGTGGCTCTCGGCGACTACCCGCCGCACGCGCTGATCGGAGGGCCGTCCGGCACCGGCAAGACCAACCTGATCTACGCCTGGCTGGCCGGGTTGACCACCCGCTACTCCCCCGACGAGCTGGAGCTGTACCTGCTCGACTTCAAGGAGGGAGTGTCGTTCGCCCGGTTCGCCCCGGGGCACCTGGATCCCAGCTGGCTGCCGCAGGTGCGGCTGGTGGGCGTCAACGTGAACACCGACCGCGAGTTCGGCCTGGCGCTGCTGCGGTTCCTCGGCGGGCAGCTGCGGGTCCGGGCCGCGGCCGCCAAGCGCCACGAGGTGACGACGCTCGCCGAACTGCGCGGCGTGGACCCGGCGGGCCACTGGCCGCGCATGGTCGCGGTGGTGGACGAGTTCCAGGTGCTGCTGTCCGGCCGCGACACGCTGACCGCCGAGGCGGTCACCCTGCTGGAGGACCTGGCCCGGCGCGGCCGGTCGCAGGGCATCCACCTGGTCCTCGCCAGCCAGGACGTGTCCGGCATCGAGGCGCTGTGGGGGCGCGGCGGCCTGATCGCCCAGTTCACGCTGCGCGTCGCGCTGCCCAAGGCCCGCCGCATCCTGCCCGACACCAACACGGCGGCGCAGGACATCTCGCGGCACCAGGCCGTGGTCAACGCGGACTCCGGCGCACCCGGCGCCAACCAGGTGGTACGGATCCCGGCGGCGAGTGACCGTGCCGTGTGGAGCGACCTGCAACAGGCGCTCTGGCGGCGCCGCCCGCCCGGCCTGCGACCGCCCCGGCTCTTCGACGGTGACGCGGTGCCGCGGCTCGTCGACGCCGCCGAGCTGGCAAGCCTGCACGCCGACGACGGTGCCGGGCCGGCCGAACCCGTCGCGCTGCTGGGCGCCGCCATCGACGTCGCGGACCGCTCCGCGAGCATCCGGCTGCGCCGCTCCCCCGGGCGCAACCTCGCCGTGCTGGGCGGCCGGGTGGACGCGGCCTGTGCCGTACTGGCCGCGGCGGCCACCTCGCTGGCCCGCCAGTTCGCGCCCGGCGAGGCGACATTCTCGATCGCGTGCCTCGATCCCGACGCCGCGACCGCCGCGCAGGAGCTGTCCGCCGCGCTGCCGTTCCACAGTGGAGTGTCCGGCGCGGACGGGATCGTCGACCTGCTCGAAATGTCCACAGTGGATCTCGGGAAGCGGCCGCACTTCCTGATCCTGTACGCGGTGGACGCGGCAGCCGCCGAGCTCGGGGCGAAGCGGCCGGGCGGCTCGGGGTACGAGCACCTGCGCCGAATACTCCACAGTGGACCGGAGCGGCGTACGCACGTGCTGGGCTGGTGGCGGTCGGTCGCGCGGCTGCGCGAGGACCTCGGCGGCATCGGCGCGCGGATGGACGCGATCGGGGCCTGGGTCGCGCTCGACGTGCACGGTGGGGACCTGGCGTCGCTGTACCCGCAGCCCGGCGGCCCGGTCTGGTACCCGCGCCCGTGGCGGGCCCTGCTGTTCGACCGGTCCGAGCAGCGCAGCGCCGAGGTGTTCATCCCCTATGCCTGAGTCCTACCCCGAGCTGATCGCCAGGCTGGTCGCGATCCAGGACGCGCTCGGGCGGGAACAGGCGGAGGTGCACGCGTGGTACGCCGAGCAGCGGGCCGCCGCGACCGAGGCGGTGGAGCTGGCCAGCGCCACGGTCGAACAGGCCAGCCGGGACGTCGCCGAGGCGCAGGAGGCGGTGGCCCGAGTGGACGTCGCGGCCCGGCGCCTGTGGGGCGACCTCGGCAACCGGCTGAGCTGGCGGGCGGCCAAGCGGCGCGGCCCGGTACCCGGTCCGGTCCCGGACCCGGCCCCCCGAGGGGATCAGGCTGACCGGCTGATCAGTCAGGTACGGGCCCGGCTGGCCGCCGCGCCGGTGGTGCAGGTACTCGCGCCGTGGGCGTACCCCCTGATGGCCCTCTTCGGCGCCGGCTGCGCGGCGGCGCTGGCCCGGCTGGCCCTCGCGCTGGCCGCGCCGGCCTGGCTGCGGATCGCACTGCTGGCCGCCGCCCCCCTGCTCGGCCTGGTGCCGGCCCGGCTGGTGGCCCGCGCGCAGCGCTCCGGTCTCGACACCTGGTCGGTCACGCTGACCGTCCTCGCGGGCGCACTGGCCACCGGCGCCCTCCTGCTCGCCCGTTAGCCGCTACGCACACTCCACCCATACCGTCGTGTCCGCGGGTACCCTGCCGTCGGCTGCGAGCGGTCCGCTGGCCAGCAGCGGCGGGGCTCCCTCGGGCAGGGCCACCGGCAGGGTGCCGAGGTTGGCGACCACCAGCACCGCGCCGTTGCGGAAGGCGATCACGTCCGGGCCCAGGTCGACCCAGGCCAGCGAGCCGCCACCGAGGCGCAGCTCGCGCCGGCGCCGCAGCGCCTCGCGGTACATCTCGTACGTGGAGCCCGGTACCCCGCGCTGGCGGTCCAGCGCGTACTCGGCCCAGATCGGCGGCTGCGGCAGCCAGCTCCGGTCGGCCGGCCCGAAGCCGTAGGACGGCGCGCCGGCCACCCACGGCAGCGGTACCCGGCAGCCGTCCCGCCCGCGCACCAGCTGGCTCGACCGGTGCCAGGTGGGGTCCTGCCGCGCGTCGTCGGGCAGCCAGATGTCCTCGGGCAGCCCGAGTTCCTCGCCCTGGTACAGGTAGGTCGCGCCGGGCAGCGCGAGGATCAGCAGCGTCGCGGCCCGGGCCCGGTGCAGGCCCAGCTCCCGGTCGGGGGGCGGGTCGCCGGCGCCGATGCCGTGCGGCAGCACCTCGTCCGCCGGGTACCCGAGCCGGGTGGCGTGGCGGATCACGTCGTGGTTGGACAGCACCCAGGTGGTCGGCGCGCCCACCGAGTCCGCGGCGCGCAGCGAGCTGGCGATCGCCGCGCGCTGGTCGACGGGGTCCCAGGGGGTGCGCAGGTACACGAAGTTGAAGGCCTGGTGCATCTCGTCGGAGCGGATGTAGCGGACCAGCCGCTCGGCGGGCGCGACCCACGCCTCGGCGACCAGGATCCGGTCGTCCGGGTACTCGTCCAGGATCTTCCGCCAGCTCTGGAAGATCTCGTGCACCCCGTCCTGGTCCCACATGGGCCCGGAGCGCAGACCCTCTTCCGCGTTGGAGGTCGGTATCTGCGACGCGTCCCACTCCGGCAGGCCGGGCGCCTTCACCATGCCGTGCGCCACGTCGACGCGGAAGCCGTCCACCCCGCGGTCCAGCCAGTACCGCAGGATGTCCTCGAATTCGGCGCGGACCTCGTCGTTCGCCCAGTTCAGGTCGGGCTGCCCGGCGTCGAACAGGTGCAGGTACCACTGCCCGTCGGGTACCCGGGTCCACGCCGGTCCGCTGAAGACGGACAGCCAGTTGTTGGGCGGCTGGGCGCCGTCGGCACCCTGGCCGTCCCGGAACATGTAGCGCGCCCGCTCGCGGCTGTCCGGGCCACCGGCGAGCGCCGCCCGGAACCACGGATGCTGGTCGGACGTGTGGTTGGGGACGAGGTCCACGATCACCCGCAGGCCGTGGTCGTGCGCGGCGGCGATCAGCGCCTCGGCGTCGGCCAGCGACCCGAACAGCGGGTCGACGTCGCGGTAGTCGGACACGTCGTAACCGGCGTCGGCCTGCGGGGAGCCGTAGAACGGGGAGAGCCACAGCGCGTCGACCCCGAGTTCGACCAGGTGGTCCAGCCGGCCGAGCACGCCCGGCAGGTCGCCGACGCCGTCGCCGTCCGAGTCGGCGAACGATCGCGGGTAGACCTGGTAGATGACGGCGTGGCGCCACCAGGGAGCGGTGGCCGGATCGGCGGGATGGATCGGCGTACTCAGGATCGCCTCCTCGACAGTGCGGACCTTCTGCGCGGTGGTGCGGTGGACTCACGCACGACCAGCCGCGTCGGCAGCAGCACCGGCTTCGTTGCCGGCGGAGCCTGGGCAACCATGCCCCGGTGTTGGGTGGGAACCGGGGCGGGCTGACCCAGCAACGACTGCAAAAGCGTAGCCGCCGCCAGCCGCCCCTGCTCGGCGGCCGGCTGGGCGACGGTGGTCAGGCCGAGGGCGGCGGCCAGGTCGTGGTCGTCGATGCCGACGACACTGACATCATCGGGTACCCGCAGCCGCGCGGCCCGCAGCGCGCGCATGGCACCGATCGCCATCTCGTCGCACGCGGCGAAGATGGCCGTCGGCGCGGGCCCGTGCCGGAGCAGTTCCTCGGTCGCCCGCTCGCCTCCCGCGACGCTGAACTCCGCCTCCACGTCCCACGCCGGGTCGGGGGTGAGGCGTGCGTCACACAGCGCCTCGCGGTACCCGGCGCGCCGCTCCACGTGCGTGGTGAACGCGAGCTCGTCGCGCGGGTCGCCGGAAATGTGCGCGATGCGGGTGTGGCCGAGCGTGAGCAGGTGTTCGGTCGCGGTACGGGCGGCGGCGAGGTCGTCGATGCGGATGCTGGACCAGCCGGGCACCGGCGTGCCGGAGCTGACCGTCACCCCGGGCAGCTTGAGCCCGGCCACCGCGGTGAAGTCGTCGGCGTGCAGCGGAGTCGCCACGAGCATCACGCCGTCCACCCGCTTGTGCAGCGCCTGCGTGTGGAACAGCCGCCGGCGCACCTGCTCCCGCCCGCCCAGGTTGTACAGCAGCACGTCCAGCCCGGCCTGGTACAGCGACTCCTCGGCGGCCTCGACCACGGTGGCGAAGAACCAGCGGGTGATGCGCGGGACGACCACGCCCACCGAGCCGGTACGGCCGCCGGCCAGGCGCGAGGCGCTCGGCGACGCCACGTAGCCCAACGCGGCGGCCGCACTGGCGACCCTGGAGCGGGTCTCCTCGGCGACCAACGGCAGGCCGCGCAGTGCCCGCGAAACGGTCGCGGTGGAGACCCCCGCCAGCCTCGCCACGTCGTCGATCTTCGCCATGATCGGAGCCGTTCAGCTCGCGACCGACCTGTTCGACCTCCCGGTCCTCTTCTCAGCCCTTCACGGAGCCGGCCAGCAGGCCGCGCACGAAGTACCGCTGGAGCGAGAAGAACACGATCAGCGGAACGACGATGGAGATGAACGCGCCCGCGGTGAGCAGCTCCCAGCTGCGGCCGAACGAGCCGGCGAGCTGTGCCAGCCGCACGGTCAACGGGGAGACCTCGGCCGTGCCCGGTGTGAAGGTGAGGGCGACCAGCAGGTCGTTCCACACCCACAGGAACTGGAAGATCGCGAACGAGGCGAGCGCGGGGGCCGACAGCGGCAGCACGATGGTACGGAAGATCTTGAAGTGGTTCGCACCGTCGACCTGTGCCGCCTCCATCACGTCGCGGGGCAGCTGCGAGATGAAGTTGTGCAGCAGGAAGATCGCCAGCGGCAGCGCGAACATGGTGTGCGAGATCCACACCGGGATGTACGTGCCGCCCAGGTTCAGGCCCGGGATGATCGTGGTGCTGCCGATGTGCACGCCGTTGTTGTACAGCTGCAGCAGCGGGATCAGGGCCATCTGCAGCGGCACCACCTGGAGCGCGAAGATGATGAAGAACAGCGTGTCACTGCCCTTGAACCGCACCCAGGCCAGCGCGTACGCCGCCATCGACGCGATGATCAGCGGGAAGATGGTGGCCGGGATGGTGATGGCCAGCGAGTTGACGAAGTAGGGCATCAGCCCGCCGCTGGTGCCGAAGCTGCTCTGGAAGAGAACGGCCTGGTAGTTCGACAACGTGAGCGACGGGTGCTCGAAGATGGTCCACCAGCCCGTGGTGTCGACGTCCTTGGCCGGGCGCAGCGACGTGGCCAGCAGCCCGAAGGTGGGCAGCGTCCACAGCACGGTCATCAGGATGACGAGGAAGGACGCCACCGGGCTGCTGAAGGACTTCCGGATCTTCTTGACCGCCGGCGCGGGAGGGGTGGAGTCCGAATGGCGCGCGGCGCTCTCCTCGCTCAAGGTTCGCTCGGTCATCGCGTGGCACGCTCCCTACGCAGTTGGACGACGTTGTATCCGACAAGTGGCAGGACCGCGACGAAGAGGATCACCGCGAGTGCGGCGCCGCGGCCGGCGTCGCCGGATACGAACGACTGGAAGTACATCTCGTTCGCCAGTACCGATGTGTTGAAGTTGCCACCGGTCATGGTGCGCACGATGTCGAAGACCTTCAGTGTCGTGATCATGATGGTGGTCAGCACCACGATGAGCGTGTTGCGGATCATCGGGATGGTCACGAAGAAGAACAGCTTGCCGCCCTTGGCGCCGTCCATCCGGGCGGCCTCCAGGATCTCGTCCGGGATCGCCTTGATCGCGGCGGACAGGACCACCATGGCGAAGCCGGTCTGCACCCAGATCATGATCACCATGAGCAGGAAGTTGTTCAGTGGGTGGGACAGGATCCAGTTGGGCGGATGTTTCCAGCCCAGCGCCATCACGGTCTGGCTCAGCAGGCCGATCTGCGGGTTGGCGGGGTCGCGCGTCTCGTAGACGAAACGCCAGATGATGCTGGCACCGACGAACGAGATGGCCATCGGCGCGAAGATCAGGGACTTGTAGACGGCCTGCCGCTTCATCCGGTCCACCAGCAGCGCCACGAGCAGTCCGAGCCCGGTCGTGAGGAGGGGGACGACGACGATCCACTCCAGGGTGTTGATGAGCACCGTGTGGATGCCGTCCGTGGTGAACGCCCACGTGTAGTTCTTCGAGCCGACCACGCGGGTGCTGTCGTCGTTCCTGAAGCTCAGATAGATCGTGCGGATCGCCGGCACCACGAGGCCGACCAGCAGCAACAGCAGGGCAGGACCGAGGAAGACGAGGACGGTGAGCGGGCGGGAGGCGCGGCCGGTGGCGCGACCGGCCGCAAAGAAGATCAACAGGAGAATGGCGAGGAAACCCGCCACCGTTGCGATCATGTTGACGAACTTGGTCGCCGCGTCGGAGGCCGTACTCGCCAGGATCAGCGTGTCACCGGACATGGGCGTCATCCCCTCCTTTCACAACGGGTGGCCGTGGGGTTGTCCGTAAGAGCTGGAGCGTGGGGGGG
>JBBWZQ010000205.1:0-4632 GCA_039649115.1 Micromonosporaceae bacterium
CTAGACGGACCGCTGGTACGCCCGGAAAGTGCGGGTGGACAGCCAGACCAGCACCGCGGCCACGGCGAGCAGCAGCCCGCCGAACCGGGCCACCGCGGCCCAGTCGGCGTGCGCCACCAGCGCCGCCCGGGACGCGGAGAGCGCCCAGTTGACCGGGTTGAACCGGGCGACCGCCTGCATCCAGTGCGGCATCAGGTCGCGTGCCATGAACGCCGAGGACAGGAACGTCAACGGCAGCAACAGGAACGTGTACATCCCGATGATCGTCTCGCGCTGCCGGGCCAGCATGCCGACGGCGTTGGACGCGGCGCCGAACAGCGTGCCCAGCAGCACCGAGGCGACCACCAGGACGGTCACGCCGAGCGGACCGCCAGGATAGCGGGCTCCGGACGCCCAGCCGAGCAGCACGATGATGACCGACTGCACGGTGGTGCTGAGCGCCTGCTCCACGACGGTGGCGTTGATGATGGCACCGCGACTGACCGGCGTGATGAGGAAGCGGTTGAGCGTGCCCCGGTCGATCTCCTCCAGCATGCTCATGCCGGCCCACATGTTCGAGGACACCGCGTTCATGATGATGACCCCCGGCACCAGATAGTCCAGATAGGACGGTGCGCCGAAGCCGGGCAGCTCGACCACCTTGCGGAACAGGCTGCCGAACAGGAACAGCCAGATCACCGGCTGCACCAGCGTGATGAGCAGGAACCACGGCTGGCGTACGAACACGGCCAGCCGGCGCGCCGTCATCCACCAGGTCTGCCTCGCCAGCTCGATCATGCCGACCCCTCCTCGATGCCGACCGTGGCGAACCGGCGACCGGTGTGGCGCAGGTACACGTCGTCCAGGGACGGCCGGGCCACGGTCACCGCGGCCACCGGTACGCCCGCGCTGTCCAGGGCGGCCAGCGCCACCGGTACCGCCGCCGCGCCATCCTCGGCCCGCGCCCGCAGCCAGCGCCCGTCCACGGACACCTGGTGCAGCCCGGGCAGCGCGCCGATGGCCGCCCGTACCCGCGGCTCGTCGGACACCGCGCGCAGCTCGATGTCCACCGCGTCGCCGCGCAGCTGCCCCTTCAGCTCGTCCGGAGTCCCCTCCGCGACGATCCGGCCACCGTCCACAATGGCCACCCGGTCCGCGAGCCGGTCGGCCTCGTCCAGGTAGTGCGTGGTGAGCAGGACCGCGATGGACTCCTCGCCGGCCAGCCGGCCGATCTCCGTCCACATCGCCGACCGGGCCTGCGGGTCCAGGCCGGTCGTCGGCTCGTCGAGGAACAGCACGTGCGGCCGGTGCACCAGCCCGACCGCCACGTCGAGGCGGCGCTGCATGCCGCCGGAGTAGCCGCGGACCGGCCGGTCCGCCGCCCCGCGCAGGTCGAAGCGGTCCAGCAGTTCGGCCACCCGGGAGCGCAGCCCGGCGCCGCGCATGCCGTACAGCCGGCCCTGCAGCATCAGGTTGTCCCGGCCGCTGGCTGCCGGGTCCAGGCCGGAGCGCTGCGCGATGGCGCCGATCGCGCGGCGTACCCGGTCGGGGTGGCGCAGCAGGTCGTGCCCGGCGACGGTCGCGGTGCCCGAGTCGGGGCGGGCGAGCGTCGTGAGGATCTTGACGGTGGTGGACTTGCCGGCGCCGTTGGGGCCGAGCAGGCCCAACACCTCGCCGGGCCGCACGGTGAGGGAGAGCCCGGACAGGGCCCGTACCCCATGGGGGTATGTCTTGACGAGGTCATCTGCCTGAACAGCGTGCATCGGATCTCCTCCGGTTGAGAGGTACCGCGAGGAGCCCGGTTATTCTTGCGTCTGCCACCTTGGGCCGGGTTCCGTTC
Organism: Micromonosporaceae bacterium; assembly: GCA_039649115.1. Taxonomy (GTDB): domain Bacteria; phylum Actinomycetota; class Actinomycetes; order Mycobacteriales; family Micromonosporaceae; genus DATEJJ01. The sequence goes on from JBBWZQ010000205.1 coordinate 1,820, forward strand.
GCGGGGTCGGTGTGAGGTCGTCGACCCCGGCCGGTGTTGCCGCACCGCCGGGGTCGTTCGCATCCGGTCAGTCCGTGGGGCGGCCCTCCTCCGCCAGCTTGGCGATCTCCGGGTCCAGTTCGCCCGTCTCGAAGTAGCGCCGCCACTGCGCGAGACCCGGCAGCGAGCCGTCGGCCATCTCGGCGAGCAGGCCGCGCACCCACTCCGCCTCGGCGCGGCGGATCGCCAGGGCGTATTCCTCCTCGATCAGGAAGATCCGCGGTATCGCGCGGGCCGTCGCGGCCAGGTCGTCGGCGTCTCGTGCGATCTGTTCGCCGAGCGCGCGCAGCCGCGCGTCGAGCAGGTCGCGCACCTCGTCGGGGCCCAGCACGCCGGCGACCGAGAGCGCGGCGCGGAATGTCAGGTACTCCCGCTGCGGGTTGCCCAGCAGCTCCCGCAGCCAGTCGGCCAGCTCCGCGCGGCCGGCGGGGGTGATCTGGTAGACCGTGCGCTCCGGGCGCCGCCCCTGCCGGTCGGTGCCGGCCGCCTCGATGAAGCCGTGCTTCTCCAGGTTGGCCACTACGGTGTACAGGGAGCCCCAGTTGATCTTCATGTCCTTGTCTTTGCCCCGGTGCTTGGCGACCGAGGCCAGCTCGTACGGGTGCATGGGCCGCTCGGCGAGGCTGGCCAGCACGGTCAGTGCCAGCAGGTTGCCCACCTTGCGCCGCTTCGCCATGTGCCTCGCCTCCGTATATCCGTCCACGAGTATACGGAGGCGAGCGGCTGCTCACAAGGGAGCGGGCCTGCTCAACCACGCCCGGGACCTGCCGATGGAGAACCTGACGGAATCGCGCGATATCTGAGAGGCGCCGGTGACGCGGGCATGAGGCGGGGCTGGTGGCTGTACGCGGTACCGACGCTGCTCGGTACCGCCGCCTACACGTGGTTGTCCGGCAACACCCGGGTGGTGTGGTACGACGCGTTGAGCGTGTCGGTCGTGGCGGCGCTCCTGGCCGGTGCCCGCCGCGTGCCGCGCGCCGAGCGGCTGCCCTGGTACCTGTTCGCCGCCGGCCAGCTCTGTTACAGCATCGCCGACATCTCCTGGAACGCCGTCTACGCGCACCTCGGATACGTGCCGACTCCGTCCCTCGTGGACGCCGCCTACCTGGCCTACTACCCGTTCGTGGCGATCGGCCTCGTCCTCCTCGCGCGGCGCCGCTCCGGCCGGGGGCAGGCACTGGCCCTCGTCGACGCGCTCACGGCCGGCACCGGCGTCGCCCTCGTCATGTGGGTCGTTGCGCGGCCGAGTGTGGTGGCCACCGGCATGTCCGCCGCCGCGGGCGTGGTCACCCTCGCGTACCCGGCCGCGGACCTGGTCCTGCTGGTGCTGGCGCTGCGGATGGCGATGGGGCCGGGGCGGCGCACCCGGGCCTTCCGGCTGCTGCTGGCGAGCATCCTGCTCACCACGGTCACCGACCTGCTCTACCTCGCGACCACGACCCGCGGCTGGGACCTGCCGAGCGCGGTGACCGACATCGGGTGGCTGCTGGGCTACATCACCTTCGGCTGTGCCGCCCTGCACCCGACGATGCGCAGCCTGGGCCAACCGTCCGCCGAGCAGGCCGAAGGCGGGGTACCGCTGCGGCGCAAGATCCTGCTCGCCACCTCGGGCCTGTTCGCGCCGGGCGTCCTGGCGCTGGGCCCGGCCGTGGGCGAGCCGGCGGACGTCGCGGCGTTCGCGGTCGGCGCCACGCTGCTGTACCTGCTGCTGCTCTCCCGCCTGGCCGGCGTGGCGCGGCGGCAGGAGCGCAGCGAACGGCGGTTCCGGTCCATCGCGCTCAGCTCCTCGGATCTGATGCTCATCACCGATCCGGACGGCACCATCACCTGGTGCAGCCAGTCCATCGAGCGCATCTGCGGGTACCCGGTCGCCCAGCTGATGGGCCGGCAGGTGACCTCGTTCCTGCGCCCCGGCGACGCCGGTACCCTCGACCTGCTCGCCGCCGCGACCGGCTCCGCCGCCTGCCCGCTGGGCGACTGGCGGATGCGGGTCAGCGACGGCAGCGACCGGGTCTTCCAGGTGACCGGGCGCAACCTGCTGGACGATCCGGCCGTGGGCGGGCTGCTGCTGGCCGGGCCGGACGTGACCGAGCGGCGGCAGATGGAGGACGAACTGCGCGAGCAGGCCCTGCACGACACGCTGACCGGCCTCGCCAACCGGGTGCTGTTCGTGGACCGGCTGCGCCACGCACTGGTCCGCCGCCGGGCGGGTGGCCCCGAACTCGCCGTGCTCTTCATCGACCTGGACGACTTCAAGACCGTCAATGACAGCCTCGGCCACCAGGTCGGCGACGAGCTGCTGGTGGCCGTCGCCCGGCGGCTGCGCTCCTCGGTGCGCTCGGCCGACACCGCCGCCCGCTTCGGCGGCGACGAGTTCGCCCTGCTGCTGGTCGACCCGATCCCGGACGAGGTCCTCGTCATCGCCCAGCGGATCCAGGAGCGGCTGGCCCAGCCGGTCCTGCTCGGTGGGCACGAGGTCTCGGTCACCGCGAGCGTCGGCATCGCCACCTCCGAGACCGGCTACTCGGAAGCAGCGGACGTGCTGCGGGACGCGGACACCGCGATGTACCACGCCAAGGCCACCGAGCGCGGGACGGCGTCGGTCTTCGACCCCGAGATGCACATGCGCGCGACCGGGCGGCTCAAGGCGCGCGGCGAGCTGCGGACGGCGCTCGCCGAGCACCAGTTCGTCGTGCACTACCAGCCGATCGTCGCCCTCGACGGCAGCGGCGTCGGCGCGTTCGAGGCCCTCGTGCGCTGGCAGCACCCCGAGC
>JBBWZQ010000248.1:0-19444 GCA_039649115.1 Micromonosporaceae bacterium
TCGACGAAGTTGTTCGGCCGGCTGCCCGACGAGACCTGGTTCTACCCGGGCCATGGCAAAGACTCGACGCTCGGCGCGGAGCGGCCGTCGCTGCCGGAGTGGCGTGCGCGAGGCTGGTGATCGACCGTGGTCAGACCTCGATGACGGGCCATTCCGGCGGCACCAAGCTGCTCATCCGTGGCGCACCGACATATCCGTGCCGGGGGCACTATCCGGCGAGCGTGTCCAGGATCTGCTGGCCGTACTTCGCGAGTTTGTTCTCGCCGACACCGCTGATCGTGCCGAGCGCGGCCAGCGTCGCCGGCAGCTCGGTGGCGATCTGGCGCAGGGTCGCGTCGTGGAAGATGACGTAGGCGGGTACACCCTGCTCCTTGGCCGTGGCCCCCCGCCACGCGCGCAGCCGCTCGAAGACCGGCGCCGCGTCCGCGGAGAGTTCGACGGCAGCCGCGCGCTGCTTCGCGACGGAGTTGCCGGCGGCCTTCGACCGTTCGGGCTCCCGCCGCAGCCTGACCTCGCGCTCGCGGCTCAGCACCGACCTGCTGGCGTCGCTGAGGACCAGCGTGCCGTACTCGCCTTCGACCGCCAGGAGACCCTGGGCCAGCAGTTGCCGGACCACGCCGCGCCATTCCGCCTCGCGCAGCTCGGTGCCGATGCCGAACACGGTCATGGAGTCGTGCCGGTGCTGCACCACCTTCTCGGTGCGCCGGCCGAGCAGGATGTCGATGGACTGCCCGGCGCCGAATTTCTGGTTCCGCTCGCGGTGCAGGCGCAGGACCGTCGAGAGCAGTTTCTGCGCCGCGACCGTGCCGTCCCAGGACTCCGGCGGTATCAGGCACGTGTCGCAGTTGCCGCAGGCGCCGCTCTGCTCGCCGAAGTAGGCGAGCAACCGCATGCGGCGGCACTCCACGGTCTCGCAGAGCGCCAGCATCGCGTCGAGGTGGCTGGCGAGGACGCGCCGGCGCGCCGCGTCACCGTCCGAGCTTTCAATCAACTTCCGCAGTTGTACGACGTCCTGGAGGCCGTACGCCAGCCATGCGGTGGACGGCAGGCCGTCCCGGCCCGCGCGGCCGGTCTCCTGGTAGTAGCCCTCGATCGACTTCGGTAGGTCGAGATGGGCGACGAAGCGTACGTCCGGCTTGTCGATGCCCATGCCGAACGCGATCGTGGCCACCATGATCACGCCATCCTCGCGGAGGAAGCGCTGCTGATTGGCCGCTCGGGTGCGCGCGTCAAGACCGGCGTGGTACGGCAGGGCGGCGAACCCGTTCTGCACCAGCCACTCGGCGGTCTTCTCGACGGAGGCGCGGGAGAGGCAGTAGACGATGCCCGCGTCGCCGGGGTGCTCGGTGCGCAACAGTTCGAGCAGCTGCTTGCGCGGCTCGTTCTTCGGCACGATCCGGTACTGGATGTTGGGCCGGTCGAAGCTCGCCACGAAATGGCGCGCGCCGCGCAGGTTCAGCCGGGTCGCGATCTCCGTGTGAGTCGCGCTCGTGGCCGTCGCGGTCAGCGCGATCCGCGGCACGTCGGGCCAGCGCTCGTGCAACATGCTCAGCGTGAGGTAGTCGGGCCGGAAGTCGTGGCCCCACTGCGCCACGCAGTGTGCCTCGTCGATCGCGAACAGCGAGATCCTGCCGCGTTCCAGCAGCCGCAGGGCGGGCCCGACCGCCAGTGCCTCGGGCGCGAGGTACAACAGGTCAAGTTCTCCCGCGACGAAGGCGGACTCGACCTCGCGGCGCGAGTCGAAGTCCAGGGTGGAGTTGATGAAGCCGGCTCGGACGCCGAGGGCGCGCAGCGCGTCGACCTGGTCCTGCATCAGGGCGATGAGGGGCGAGATCACCACTCCCGTCCCGGCGCGGACGATTGCCGGGATCTGGTAGCACAGCGATTTGCCGCCGCCGGTCGGCATGAGGACGAGCGCGTCGCCGCCACCGATGACGTGCTCGACGATCTCCTGCTGGCTGCCCCGGAAGGCGCTGTAGCCGAAGACGCGCCGCAGGACCCGCAGTGCGTCGCTCACCTCGGGTTGCGTCCCTGTCGCGGTGTCCTGCGTGACCACCCGGCGATTCTACGGTCTGCCCCCGGCAAACCCGGGCGGCGAGCCGCCGCCAATCTCGGTCACTCCACCCTGATCAATCCAGCCGCCTGACGGTTGTGTCAGACCGCGTGGCTACGCTGACCAATTGTGGCCGATACCGCGCTGACGGAGCTGCAGCTTCCACCCCGGTGGAGCGCCGACCAGGTGCTCTCCCTGGCGCCCGACGCCCCCGCACAGCGGGCCGCCCGGGCGCTCGCGGGTGACAAGGCGTGGTGCGAGGCGGGCGTCAGTGCCGGTGACGACCTGCCGCCGACGGTGTGGGGCCTTTGCCAGGGCAGCGGCGTCCAGCCCTACCGCACCTGCGTCGACCTCACCGAGCCGGTCTACCGGTGCTCGTGTCCCAGCCGGAAGTTCCCCTGCAAGCACACCCTGGCCATCCTTCTGCGGTGGGCGGGCGGCGCCATTCCCGAGGCGCCCGCGCCCGCCTGGGTGCGCGAGTGGCAGGCGTCGCGGGGCGACCGGGTGTCGCGCGCGGTGGCCGCCGCGGACCGGGCGCGCACCGGCGGCGAGGGTACCGGCCGGGCCGCCGGTGAGAAGGCCGCGGTGCGCCGGGCCGGGCGGGTCGCCCTCGGCCTTGCCGAACTCGACCGGTGGCTGGCCGACCAGGTGCGCGGTGGGCTCGCCGGAGCGGCGAAGCTCGGCTACGACCACTGGGACGCGATGGCGGCGCGCCTGATCGACGCGCAGGCACCCGGGGCGGCCCGGCTCGTGCGCAACCTCGGCGGATACCTCGACGATCCGGAGCGCCTGCTGGCCGAGCTCGGCCTGTTGCGGCTGCTCGCGGCGGGGTTCGCCCGGCTGGACAGCCTGCCGGACGAGCTGGCGGCCACGGTCCGGCTGCGGGTCGGCCTGCCGGTCTCCGCGGAGGAGGTGCTCGCCGCAGCGCCGGTGCGCGACCGGTGGCAGGTACTCGGCGTGCGGGACGAGCTGGAGGACAACCTGATGGTGCGCCGGGTCTGGTTGCGTGGCGCGGCCACCGGCCGGGCCGCCCTGGTGCTGTCCTTCGCCGGCCCCGGCCAGGTGTTCGTCACCGATCTTGTGCTGGGCACGGAGCTCGACGCCGACCTGTGCTTCTACCCCGAACACCTGCGGGTGCAGATCGCCCGCCGGCACGCCCCGGCCGCGCCCATCACCGCCGTGCCGGGCGCGCTGTCCGTGCCCGCGGCGATGCGGGAGTACGCGCAGGCACTGGCCGCCGACCCGTGGCTGGAACGCTGGCCCATGGTGCTGGCCGCGGCGACGCCGGTCCGGGTGGGCGCATCGCCGGATGGTGCGCCCGGCGGTCCGCGGGAGCGGTGGTGCCTGACCGCCGGCGACGGCCACGGCATACCGGTCGACCCGGCCGCCGGTGCCCCCTGGCGCCTCGTCGCGGCGGCTGCCGGCCGGCCGGTGACCGTGGCCGGCGAGTGGACGGCCACCGGGTTGCGCCCGTTGAGCGTCTGGGCCGACAACCGGCTGGTGCGGCTGTGAGAGCACGGAGGGCGCACGGATCGGACCGCGAGGCGAACGGAGGGTTGACGCTGTGACGCGTTCGATCCAGGGCGGCTGGCCGGACGTGCTCGCCTCGGCCCTCGTCGGCACGGCGCGCAGTGGCGAGCAGGCGGACGCGCTGCTCGAAGCGGCCGCCGCGCACGCGCTGCGGCGGCGTGCCGGGGTGGCGCTCGTGCCCGCGGCACGGCCCCCGGCGGCGGCGCCGGTCGACGATGCGCGGACAGTCGGGCCGGCCGCCGCCGCGCGCGTCGGTGACCTGCTCGCGCTGGACAGCACGGGACGGGAGGTGGGGCCGGTCCGCGACATGGCGAGCCGGCTGGAGCTGCTCGCCGAGTGGCTGGCCGCCGCCGCGGCGGCCGGCCGCAGGCTGCCGACCGAACTGGTGCCGGCGCTGCTCGACGCGGGGCGCCGGCACCGCGGGCTGCGGGTCCTGATCGCCCCGGTCGCCGGGCCGCTGGCCGGCTGGCTCGCCGGGCAGCGCGCCGAGTGGTCGTACGCGTCCACGGCGCCGCCAGCACAGTCCACAGTGGATGATGGCCAGGTCTGGGAGCTCGGCTCGCTCGCGCAACGGGTGGTCTACCTGGCCCGGCTCCGACGGCACGACCCGGACGGCGCGCGTGAGCTGCTCCGGGCGGCCTGGGACGCCGAGCCGCCCGACGACCGCGCGGAACTGCTCAAGGCGCTGGCACCCGGCCTGTCCGGCGACGACGGGCCACTACTGGAACGCGCGCTGGACGACCGGCGCCGGCAGGTACGCGAGGTCGCACTCGACCTGCTCGCGCGGCTGCCCGCCAGTGCGCACGCCCAGCGGATGGCCGTCCGGGCGAGCGCCTGCGTGGTGGTGGGCGGGACCGGCCGGATCGACGTCACCCCACCGGAGCAGTGCGACCGCTCGATGCGTCGCGACGGGATCGCGCCGCGGCCGCCGGCCGGTACGGGTGAGCGGGCGTGGTGGCTGGAGGAGACCCTGGCGCGCGCTCCCCTGCACATCTGGCCGCAGCCGCACGAGTTCCTCGCCCGCGAGGTGCGCGAGGGGTGGGTCGGTACCCTGCGCCGCGGCCTGGCGCGCGCCGCCGCCATCCAGCGGCACGGCACCTGGGCCGCCGCGCTGGTCGACTCGCTCACCGCTGATGTGCTCGACCGCGGGCGCCCCGAGGACCGGCTGCTTCTCGAGGCGCTCTACGACGCTCTCCCGGCCGACGACCTGGCCATCCGGGCCACCGCCGCGCTGCGCCGGGGACTCGCCGGCGCGACGGCCGTCGGGGTCGACCACGTCCTCGCGCTGTGCCCCCGGCCATGGCCGCCGGCCGTCGCCGACGCGGTCCTCGCCGCGCTCGGCGACCAGGCCGGCCAGCGGGGTACCGGCTGGCGCATCGCCGGGCTGTGCGAACTCGCCGCGCTCCGGCTGCCGGCCGACCTCGCGCCCCGGGTGCCGGTGCTCCTCGACCGGCTGCGCGCCGCGGGGCCGGCCAGCCCGGGCCTGGTCGCCGTCGAACGGCTCGCCCGCACCCTCCGGTTCCGCCACGACATGCTCGAGGAGCTCGCGTGACCATCGATCGGACGCAGGCCCCACCGGTGCAGCGCCGGCACGCCGAGGACGAGTACGGCCACGAACTCGCCGCCCTCGCCGCCGGTGACGACCGGCTGCGCCCGCCCGGCTGGCTGCTGTCCCCGGCCGCCGTCGTGACGTACCTGCTCGGTGGGGCGGCCGCCGACGGCACCCCGATCGTGCCCAAGTACGTCGGCTCCCGCCGGCTGATCGAGGTGGCGGTCGCCACCCTGACGACCGACCGGGCACTGCTCCTGCTCGGCGTGCCCGGCACCGCGAAGACCTGGGTGTCCGAGCACCTCGCCGCCGCCATCAGCGGCGACTCCACCCTGCTGGTCCAGGGCACCGCCGGTACTCCCGAGGAGGCCATCCGGTACGGCTGGAACTACGCGCGGCTGCTGGCCGACGGACCCTCCCGGGCGGCCCTTGTGGACAGTCCCGTGCTGCGGGCGATGATCGACGGCCGCATCGCCCGGGTGGAGGAGCTAACCCGGATGCCGTCGGACGTGCAGGATTCGCTGATCACCATCCTGTCGGAGCGGACGCTGCCCGTTCCCGAGCTGGGCAGTGAGGTGCAGGCGCGCAAGGGCTTCAACCTCATCGCCACGGCGAACGACCGGGACCGGGGGGTGAACGAGTTCTCCTCGGCGCTGCGGCGGCGCTTCAACACCGTGGTCCTGCCGGTACCGGCCGGCATGGCGGAGGAGGTCGACATCGTCTCCCGCCGGGTGGCGCAGCTCGGCCGGGCGCTGGAGCTGCCCGAGCTGCCGCCCGCGGTCGACGAGATCCGCCGGGTCGTGACCATCTTCCGGGAGCTGCGCAACGGCGTGACCGAGGACGGGCGCACCAAGCTCAAGTCGCCCAGCGGCACGCTGTCCACGGCCGAGGCGATCTCCGTGGTGACCAACGGGCTGGCGCTCGCGGCGCACTTCGGCGACGGCCGGCTGCGCGCCGTCGACGTGGCGTCGGGCATCGTCGGTTCGGTCATCAAGGACCCGGTGTCCGACCAGGTGGTGTGGCGGGAGTACCTGGAGACGGTGGTCCGCGAGCGCGACGGCTGGCGGGACTTCTACCGGGCGGCCCGGGACGGGTAGACGCCCATGGACCCGCTGACGACACCGCTGCTGCTCGGCGTCCGGCACCACGGACCGGGCTCGGCCCGCGCGGTGCACCGTGCGCTGTCCGCCTACCGGCCACAGGTCGTCCTGATCGAGGGACCGCCGGAGGCCGATCCGCTGGTCCCGCTGGTGGGCGACGCCGGGATGCGGCCACCGGTCGCCCTGCTGGCCTACCCGGCGAGCGGCAACGGCCGAGGCAACGGCGACGGATCGGGCGACGACGCCGATCGCGGGCGCCACGCGGTGTTCTGGCCGTTCGGGGAGTTCTCCCCGGAGTGGCGGGCGCTGCGCTGGGCGGTGGCCAACGGCGTGCCGGTGCACTTCGTCGACCTGCCGGCCACCGTGCGGCTGGCGGTGGGCGAGCCGCCCGAGGACGCGGGCCGGGGCATCCGTACCGACCCCATCGGCGCGCTCGCCGCGGCGGCCGGCTACGACGATCCCGAGCGGTGGTGGGAGGACGTCGTCGAGCACCGGTACGAGCACCCGGCGGGGGACGGCGAGGTGTCCGCCGCCGCCGGTCCGTTCGCGGCGATCGGTGACGCGATGGCGGAGGTGCGCGCGCAGGCACCGGCGCCACCGCAGGCGCAGCGGGTCGACGAGGAGCGCCGCGAGGCGGCCATGCGTACGGGCCTGCGGGCGGCGCAGCGCGAGTACGGGCGCGTCGCGGTGGTGTGCGGCGCCTGGCACGTACCGGCGCTGCGCCCGCCCCTGCCGACCGCCACCGCCGACGCCCGGATCCTGCGCGCGCTGCCCAAGGTGAAGGTCGCGATGACGTGGGTGCCGTGGACCCACGCGAGGCTGGCGTCCGGCCAGGGTTACGGCGCCGGGGTGCGCTCACCCGGCTGGTACCACCATCTGTTCGTCACTCCCCCGGCGGAGGCCGTGACGCGGTGGCTGGTCCGGGCGGCGGGGGTGCTGCGCCGCGACGACCTGCCGGTCTCCAGCGCGCACGTCATCGAGGCGACCCGGCTGGCCGATGCCCTGGCCACCATGCGCGGCCGGCCGGTGCCGGGCCTGACCGAGGTCACCGACGCGGCGCTGGCGGTGCTGTGCGAGGGCGACGTGCTGCGGCTGGAGCTGATCCAGCGGCGGCTGGTGGTCGGCGAGCGGCTGGGCAGCGTGCCCCACGGCACGCCGGGCGTGCCGATCGCGCGCGACGTGGCCGCCTCGCAGCGCCGGCTGCGCCTGCCACCCGAGCCGCTGCCCCGCGAGGTCGACCTCGACCTGCGCCGCGAGATCGACCTGGAACGCAGCCGGCTGCTGCACCGGCTCGGGCTGCTCGGCGTGGACTGGGGTGTGGCGCTGGCCCGGCGCAGCGGGCGCGGCACGTTCTGGGAGTCGTGGCGGCTGGCCTGGCAGCCGGAGTTCGCGGTCGATCTGGTCGAGGCCAGCGCCTACGGGACGACCGTGCGCGACGCCGCGAGTGCCCGGGTCGCCGAGCAGGCGACCGGCGCGGCGTCCCTGGCCGACCTCACGTCGCTGCTGGAGCGCTGCCTGCTCGCCGAGCTGCCCGACGGGCTGCCGGCGGTGCTGCGGACGCTCGACGACCGGGTGGCCCGCGACCACGACGTCGCGCACCTCATGGACGCCCTGCCCGCACTGGCCCGATCACTGCGCTACGGCGACGTGCGACGCACCGACCTGCCCGCGTTGCAGCACGTCATGGACGGGTTGGTGACCCGCATCTGCGTGGGCCTGCCGGCCGCCGTCGCCGGTCTGGACGACGCCGCCGCGGCCGGCATGCGGGACCGGATCGACGCGGTGCACGCCGCCGTCGCGCTGCTCGACCAGCAGGAGCAGACGGCCCGCTGGTACGGCGTGCTCGTCACACTGTCCACAAGGGACGATGTGCACGGGCTGCTGTCCGGCCGGCTGAACCGGCTGCTGGTCGATGCCGGGCTGCTCGACGTGGACGAGGCCGGCCGGCGCATGGCCCTCGTCCTCACCGTCGGCGTACCGGTCGCCCGCGCCGCCGCCTGGGTCGAGGGCTTCCTCGCCGGCGACGGTCTGCTGCTGGTGCACGACGAGCGGCTGCTCCAACTGGTCGACGCCTGGCTCACGAGCATCCCGTCCGAGGCCTTCACCGAGGTGCTGCCGCTGCTGCGCCGCACCTTCAGCGAGTACCCGGCACCGCAGCGCCGCCAGATCGGCGAGCGCGCGGTGCGGCTCGGCACCGGCGACGCCCGCCGGGAGACGGCCGGAAGCGACGTCGACGACGAACGGAGCGATCTGGTCATGCCCACCGTCGCCGCCCTGCTCGGCTGGGGCCGGCAGTGAACGGGCCCGAGGAGCGGGCGCGGCGGTGGCGGCTGGCGCTCGGCGGGGCGCCGGACGGCGAAGGCACCGGGCACCAGTTGGGCGGCGGCGACGCGGCGGTCGACGCCGCGCTGGCCGCGCTGTACGACTCCGATCGGTCCGCCGGTGGCGACGAGCGGCCCGGGCGGGGCGGCGGCCTCAACGCGTCCGCGCCGCGGGTGGCCCGCTGGCTGGGCGACATCCGCCGGTATTTCCCGTCGACCGTCGTGCAGGTGATGCAGGCGGACGCGATCGAGCGGCTCAACCTGGCGCGGCTGCTGCTCGAACCGGAGATGCTCGGCGCCGTCGAGCCGGACATCCACCTGGTCGGCACGCTGTTGAGCCTCAATCGCGTGATGCCCGAGCGCAGCAAGCGGGCGGCCCGCGCGGTGGTGGCGAAGGTGGTGGCCGACCTGCAGCGGCGGATCGCGCAGCGGACCCGCTCGGCGCTGACCGGTGCCATCAACCGGGCCGCGCGGACCAACCGGCCGCGCGCGGGCGACATCGACTGGGGCCGGACCATCCGGGCCAACCTGCGCCACTACCGTCCGGAGCTGCGCACCGTGGTGCTGGAGCGGCTGATCGGGTACGGCCGCCGGACCACCGCCGTGCAGCGGGACGTCGTGCTGCTGGTCGACCAGTCCGGCTCGATGGCGGCGTCGGTGGTGTACGCGAGCGTCTTCGCCGCCGTCCTCGCCTCGCTGCGCGCCCTGCGCACGTCCCTGGTGGTCTTCGACACCGCGGTCGCCGACCTGACCGACAAGCTGGCCGATCCCGTCGACGTCCTGTTCGGCACGCAGCTGGGTGGCGGCACCGACATCAACCGGGCCCTCGCCTACGCGCAGGGCCTCATCACCCGGCCCCGCGAGACGATCCTGGTGCTGATCAGCGACCTGTACGAGGGCGCCGTCCGCGAGGAGATGCTGGGCCGGGTCTCGGCGCTGACGGCGTCCGGGGTCCAGGTCATCGTGCTGCTGGCGCTGTCCGACGAGGGCGCGCCCGACTACGACCGGGACAACGCGGCGGCGCTCGCGGCACTCGGTGTGCCGGCCTTCGCGTGCACGCCGGACGTGTTCGCGCAACTGATGGCGGCGGCGATCGAACGCCGCGACCTGCGCCAGGTGATCGAGGGGGTCACCCCGGGCTGAGCAGGCCCGGGTAGAGCAGGGCGAGCTCGCGCGGGTACCGGCCGATCAGGCGCAGCTCGTCGTCGGTCAGCGGCCGCCCGGTCGCCGCGTTGCACAACTGCGCGACCTGGAACGCGAGCTCCTCGTCGACCACCTCGACGCCCAGATCGTCCATGACGTGCCGGAAGCCGGCCTTGCCGCCGTACTCGCCGGTCAGCACGATCCGGCCGCCGCGCGCGTGCCGGTCGGCGGGGAAGGGGCCGAGCAGCTCCTCGTCGTACAGCTCGTAGTTGCGGTGGTCCTTGAGCGCACCGTCGGCGTGGATGCCCGACTCGTGCGCGAACGCGTTGACCCCCACCCCGGGCTGGTTGTACGGCAGCGGCTGGCCCAGCGCGTACGCCGCCCAGAGTGCGAAGCGCCGCGCCCAGGTCAGGTCGAGCGGATCGCCGATGCCGGCGCTGTCCGGTACCCCGAAGCCGTGTCGCAGGGCGAGGATGCACGAGATCAGGTCGGCGTTGCCGGACCGCTCGCCGACGCCGTTGACGCAGGTGTTGATCCAGGCGTCCTGGCCGGCGTCGAGGTCGCCGAACGCACCCGAGAGCGAATTGGCCACCGCCAGCCCGAGATCGTTGTGGCAGTGCGTCTCGACCGGCATGCCGGCGGCGGTGGCCAGCTTGGCGAAGCGTTCCCTGATCCGGCCGGGCGTGTCCCCGCCGATCGTGTCGCAGTAGCGCAGCCGGTCGGCGCCGGCCTCCCTGGCGGCGAGTGCGAACTCGGTGAGGAACCCGTCGTCGGTACGCGATCCGTCTTCGGCGTTGACGCCCACGGTGAGCGCGCCGGCGGCCTTCGCCGCGCGGACGGCCTGCGCGGTCTCCCGGATGATCGCGACGCGGTCCAGCCGGCCGCGGAACTTGCCGCGCAGCATCTGGTCGGACGTCGAGATGGAGAGGTTGTAGTGCGCCAGCCCGAGCGGTGCGGCCCGCTCCACGTCGGCGGTGACGGCCCGGCACCAGCCGGACAGCCGCAGGGCGCCCAGCGCGCCGGCCCCGGCGAGGGCGAGCTGTGCCCGGACGTAGGGCGCCTCGTGGAACAGGAACGGGAAGCCGATCTCCGACTGGGCGACGCCGAGCCGGCCCAGATAGAAGTTGACCATTGTCTTGCCGAACTTCGACAGCCCGGTCCGGGCGGTCTGCACTCCGTCGCGGTTGGTGACGTCGAGGAAGTGGATGTGAGGCATGCCTTGAGGTTGACAGTCCTCCGGAATATCGTCAACGTTGATGAAAATCAACAACAGCTGGCTGAGCGTGGACGAGGCGGCCCGGCGCCTCGGTGTGAAGCCCGCCACGTTGTACGCGTACGTCAGCCGGGGCGTGCTGACCCGGCGGCGATCCGCCGACGGGCGCAGCCTGTTCGACCCCGCGGAGGTCGAGCGGGTGGCCCGGCGCGGCCGGCCCCGCCGCACGGCCGGCGGGGCGGAGGTCGTCATCGAGTCCGGCATCACCACGCTGGGCGCGGACCGGCCGTTCTACCGCGGCCGGGACGCTCTGGACCTGGCCGTGCGGTACGAACTGGAGGACGTCGCCGGCCTGCTCTGGACCGGGGAGCTCGGGTCGCCGGGACCGTGGCGCGAGGTACCGCGCGCGGTGGCCGCCGGCCGGGCGGCGCAATCCGGGCTGCCGCCCGACGTGCTCCCGCTGGAGCGCCTCCAGGTCATCACGCCGGCCCTCGCGGCGTCCGATCCACTGCGGCTCACCCTCGACCCGTCCGCGGTCATCGACATCGGCCAGAGCCTGATCGCCGGCATGGTCGAGTGCCTGCCCGGCCGGTCGGCACCGGGGCCGATCTCGGCGCGGCTGTGGGCGAAGCTCGCCCCACGGCGGGCACACCCGCAGCTGGTCGACGCGTTGCGGGCGGCGCTCGTCCTGGTGGCAGACCACGAGCTGGCCGCCTCCACACTGGCCGCCCGGGTCGCGGCGTCGGTGCGCGCCGACCCGTACGCGGTCGTCTCCGCCGCGCTCGGGGTGACCGGCGGCGCGCTGCACGGCGGCGCGTCGCTCAACGCCGAGACCATGCTCGCCGAGGCGGACGAGCCGGGCCAGGCGGCACATGTCATGGGGCAGCGCCTGCGTCGCGGCGAGCGGATCCCGGGGTTCGGACACCGGATCTACCGGTCGGCCGACGGGCGGGCCTCGGCGCTGCTCGACCGGATCCGCGCGGTGGCACCGGGCCATCCCCGGCTCGCGGTCGCCGACGCGATGCTCGACGAGGCCCGGCGGCGGCACCTGCCGGAGGTCAACGTGGACTTCGCGCTCGCCGTACTCGCCAACGTGGCGGGCCTCGCCACCGGTACCGGCGAGGCGGTGTTCGCGGTGGCGCGCACCGTCGGTTGGCTGGCGCACGCGATGGAGGAGTACGTGCGGCCGACGCCGCTGCGGCTGCGCGCCGCGTACACCGGCCCGCTGCCGTAGATGTGTCGCGTTGTTAACCGGTAGCTCACCCAATCGTGGGTCGTCCGTCGGCTGCCGGCCCGAAGGTGTGTCGGGTGCCCGAGGTCAGCGTCGTCATACCGACCCGCGCGCGTCCCGAGCTGGTGACGCGCGCTGTGAGCAGCGCGCTCGGCCAGACCGTGCGCGAGATCGAAGTGATCGTGGTCGTCGACGGTCCCGATCCCGCCACCAGCGAGGTGCTGGCCGGAATCGGTGACGAGCGGCTGCGTGTGGTCGAGCTCGACGCCTCGGGCGGCGCCCCGGCAGCCCGCAACGTCGGGGTACGGCACGCCGCGGCCGCGTGGGTGGCGCTGCTCGACGATGACGACGAGTGGCGGCCCGACAAGCTCGCCCGGCAACTGGCGCTGGCCAGAGCCTGCGACCTGCCGCTGCCGATCGTCGCGAGCCGGCTGCTGGTACGCACCCCGCGCGCGGAGTTCGTGCTGCCCCGCCGGCTGCCGCAGCCCGGCGAGCCGGTGAGCGAGTACCTCGCGGTGCGGCACGGGCTGTTCCACGGCGACGGGTTCATCCAGACGTCCACGATCATGGCGCCGACCGAGCTGCTGCGCCGCGTGCCGTTCACCGCGGGGCTGCGCCGGCTGCAGGAGCTCGACTGGAGCCTGCGCTGCCTCCAGCTCGACGGCGTCGGCCTGCGCTACGCGCCCGAACCGCTCGTCGTCTGGCACGCCGACGAGAACCGGTCGCGGGTGAGCTTCGACGCGCCGTGGCGGCAGTCGCTGGAGTGGCTGGAGGAGACCCGACCGCGGGTGACTCCCCGCGCGTACGCCGCACTGGCCATGAGCGTGGTCAGCTCGATGGCGGCCACCAGCAACGACCCGCGCGTGTTCGTCCACCTGCTCCTGCAGGTCCGGCGGCACGGCCGCCCCGGGCCGCTGGACTACCTCACCTTCCTGCAGGTCTGGCTGGTCCCGCCCGGCCTGCGGCGCAGCGTCCGCGATTTCGCGCTGGCCCGGCGCCGCCGCGACAGGGAAGGGACCCCGGCCGACGCCACCACGGTGGCTCCGTGAGAAGGCGGCTCGCGCTGTCGCTCGGTGGCGCCGTCGCGGTCGCCGCCGCCGGGCTGGAGTACTGGAGCACCGCCAGCGCCGGTGCGGCGGTCAAGACGCTGGTCGCCGCCGCGATCGCGGTCGCGGTCCTCGGGCTCGCCGCGTCGTTGCCGGGCATCACCCTGCGGGGTGCGGTGATCGGGGGCTCCTTCGTGGCCGCCGGGATCTTCACCTGGACCTTCACCGACCGGCCCGGGGCCATCTGGGCGGTCCTGCTGATCGAGGGTGTCGTCTTCGCGGTGTGGAGCTGGCCGTGGCTGGCCCGGCTGCGCGCCGTACCGCGCCTGGGCACCGCCTGGCTGGGGCTCGCGTACTGGTTCCTCGGGATCGCCGGCGCGGTGCTCGTGGGACATCTCGGCGTGGCCGCGCAGCGGGTCGCCTACGCGGGCGTCTTCACGCTGGCGGTGCTCGCGGTGGTGGCCAGCCGCAGGCAGGGCCGCCGCGACCTGAGCGTGGGCATCGCCGCCGCGCTGCTCGTGGGTGTCGCGGCGCTGCTGCTGGCCGGTGCCGGCAACCTCTTCGACGGCGTGCACGCGGCACCTGGCAGCACGTCGGCACAGGCCATGCGGGACCGCTTCTGGGGTGGGCTGGGGCTGTTCTACCACCCCAACTCGATGGCCGGCCTGGCGATCGGGGCGGCCATCCGGATCGGACCGGACCGGGCGTTCGCCACGTGGCAGCGGCTGTCCGCCACCCTGCTCGCCGGCTTCGTGCTCTTTCTCAGCGACTCCCGCATCGGGCTGGTCTTCTTCGCGTTCGTCGGGCTGCTGCACGCGGTGCTTGTCCTGCGTCGCCGGCACGCCGACCTGCCCGACCACCGCCGACCCTGGCTGGCGGCGCTCATCCCGTTCGTGGTGCTCGCGCTGGTCGTCACGCTGTCCGGGACGCAGGGATTCTTCTTCCACAGCCGCTTCCAGGTGGCGCCGGGTGCCTCGGCCGACGTGACGAGCGGCCGGACCGCCACCTGGCGCCGGGTGGCCGACGACTGGCGGCACGCCGGCCTGGCCGAGAAGGTCTTCGGCGACGCCACGACCTCCCGCGCGGTCGTCGTGCGCACCAACGACGGCGCGCCGCCCGGTACCCCCCATGCCAAGCTCAACACCGACAACGCCGCGGTGGGGGCACTTCGCCGCGGCGGTGTGCTGGGGGTGGTGGCCTTCCTCCTCGGCCTGGTGCTGCTGCTCCGGCGCGCGGCGCGGCGCCCGGCACCGGCCTGGTTCGTGATCGCGGCGTTCGGCATGGTGCCCACCATCGCCACCGAGGACTGGATGCTCGGCGGCACCAACGGCGCGCTGTGGATCCTGCTGCTCGCCGGCGAGGCCGGCGTGGCGCTCGCCGCCGACCTGACTGAGTCACCAGTCAGCGAACTCGCCGAACCACCCGTGTCGCTGCAACCGGGACGCTGAGCACCGCCGCGATGGCCGTTCTGCCCGCCGCGACCTTCCTGCTCGTCGCATACCTGGTGCGGCCGACCGGGGCGGCGGTCGCGCCGGTGCGCCTCGCGCTGACCCGGTCGGCCATCGTGGTGGGCGGCGCCGCCGTCGTGCTCGTCGAGGCGCTGTCCGCGATGCACGCGCTGACCGCGCCGGCGCTTGCGGCCGGCTGGTCCGTCGCGGTCGCCGCGGCCCTGACCGGTGCCATTTTCCGGTACCGGCGGGAGGCGCGCGACGGCCACCCGGTCGGGCCCCGGTCCCTCGGCGCCCGCCTCACCCGGGCCTGGACGCAGACCAGCCGGATCGACCGGCTCATCGTGCTCGTGCTGGCCGTCGAGATCGCCGCCGAGCTGGTCATCGCGCTGGTCTCGCCGCCGAACAACTTCGACTCGCAGACGTACCACCTGCCGAAGATCGAACACTGGGTGGTGCAGCGGGACGTCGGCTTCTACCCCACCTCGATCGACCGGCAGCTCGCGATGGCCCCCGGCGCCGAGTACCTGCTGCTGCACCTGCGCCTGCTCACCGGCGGGGACACGCTGTACAACCTGGTGCAGTTCGCGGCCGGCGTGGGCTGCGCGCTGGTCGCCTCGCGGATCGCCGCCCAGCTCGGCGGCTCGTCCCGGGCCCAACTGCTCGCCGCCGCCGTCGTGAGCACCACGCCGATGGTCGTCCTGGAGTCCACCAGCACGCAGACCGACCTGGTCGTCGCCGCGTGGGTCGCCGCGCTCGCCACCCTCGTCCTGGACGGGCTGGACCGGCGCGCGGCCACCGGCACCGTCACCCTGCTCGGCACCGTCACCCTGCTCGGCGCCGCCACCGGGCTGACCGTCCTGACCAAGGCCACCGGCATGCTCGCCGCGGCACCGCTGCTGCTGCTCTGGCTGGTCGCCCAGGTACGGCGCGGTGCGCTCCGGGCACTGGGCGCCGGCCTGGTGGTCGGCGCGCTCGCCCTGGTCGTCGCCGGCCCGTACCTGAGCCGGACCTACGCCGAGTACGGCAGCCCGCTCGGCCCGGCGGGCCAGCGCGACATGATCTCCATGCAGCGGCACGACCCACCGGCCGTCCTGGTGAACGCGCTGCGCCTGGCACAGTCGGCGCTGCAGACCCCGGCCGGATCCGCCAACCGGGCCGAGGCGGCCGCGATCGGGCGGCTGTCGCGGGCGGTGGGTCTCGACCCCAACGACCGGAGGATCACCTTCTGGGGCTCGACCTTCCCGATCACGACCTGGATGCCCGACGAGGACAAGGCCGCGCTCCCGGTCCAGGGCGCGTTGATCCTGCTCGGCGCCGGCCTGCTGCTGGTCCGGCCGCGCCGCTGGGCGCCAGCCGACCGCAGCGCGGCGGCGCGCTGGTACGCCGCCGCCTTCTGGGTCGCACTCCTGCTGTACGTCAGCACCGTCAAGTGGCAGCCCTGGGGCAACCGGCTCCTGCTGTTCCTGGTGGTGCTCGGCGCCCCGCTCGCCGGGCTGTGGCTGGCCGCGGCGCTGTCCGCGGCACCGGCACCGGCACCGGCGACGGCGACGGTGTCCCGGGCGCCGGTGCGCCGGATCGGTGCGTGGGCCGCGGCCGCCGCCCTGGTCGCCGGCTGCTGCGCCGGCTGGCTCGCGGTCGGCTACGGCTGGCCACGGCGGCTGGTGGGGCACGACTCGGTCTTCACGGTCAGCGACATGCAGGCCCGGTTCCAGCGCCGCCCGCAGTGGCGGGGGGACTACGAGTGGGTGGCCGCGGCGGTACGGGCGGCCGGCGCGCACCGGGTCGGCCTGGTGCAGGGCTACGACACCTGGGAGTACCCGTGGTGGCTGCTGCTGCGCGGCGACGACATCGTCTCGCTGCGCTCGCTCCAGGCCGGCATCCCACCCGCCCGGCCGGACAGCGTGGACGCGATCGTCTGCGTCAGCACGTCCCACCTCTGCCGGCGGTACGTGCCCGCCGGCTGGACGATCCGGATGCGCGACGGCATCGGCTACGCCCTGCCCGCCGAGCCGCGGCGGGCGTGATGGACGATCCGCGAACCCGGTCCGCGCCGGACAAACACGAACCCTATTCTCTAGCCATGGCGGTAGCGGGCACCGACGAGCTTTCCGCGCCGGTACCCACGCAGACCTCCCGCGACCGGCTGCCGTGGCGCCTGGCCGCCCTCGCGATGCGGGCGTACTGGCTGTGGCCCGCGCTGCTCATGCTCGCCGCCGCGGGCTACCGGCTGGGCACCCCCTCGCTGTGGGCCGACGAGCTGGCCACCTGGGGTGCTGTGCGGCTGCGCTGGGGGCAGCTGTTCCACCTGGTCGGCAACGTCGACGCGGTGGTCGCGCCGTACTACGTGATGACCAAGGCGTGGGCGGCGCTGGCGGGCACGTCGGCGGCCGCGCTGCGGATGCCGTCGGTACTCGCCATGGTCGGCTCGGCGGCGCTGGTCGCGATCCTCGGCGCCCGCCTGCACAGCCGCTGGGTCGGGCTGCTCGCCGGGCTCATCTTCGCGCTGGCGCCGACCACGTCGCGGTACGCGCAGGAGGCCCGCCCCTATTCCTTCGCCATCCTCTTCGCGATCGTCGCCACGCTGCTGCTGACCTGGTTCGTCGAGCGTCCCGCCGTGGGCACCGGGCTGGCGTACGCGCTGGCCGTCGCGCTGCTCGCCGCATTCCACGTCATCGGCCTGCTGCTCCTGCTCGCGCACGGGCTGGCCGCCCGGGGCCGGCGGAAGGCCTGGGCACTCTGGGCCGGCATCGGCGTCTTGCCGGTACTGCCACTGATGTGGTTGGGCTACCGGCAACGCGACCAGGTCCGCTGGATCCCGCCGCCGAGCATGCACATCGTGCTGGGCACGCCGGACGTCATCTTCGTCTCGGCCGGGGTCGGTGGCGCCCTCGTCGCGCTGGGGCTGCTCGCGTTCGCCCGCCGCCCGAACGCCATGCTGCTGGTGACCTGGGCGCTGGTACCGGCCGTCGCGCTGGCCGTGATCGGGCAGTTCGCGCCGCTGTTCTACGCCCGGTACCTGCTGTTCGTCGTGCCGGCCTGGGTGCTGCTCGCCGCGCTGACCCTGGACCGGCTGCCGCGCGCGCACGCGCTCGCCGTCGTGGTGGGGCTCGCGCTGCTCGGCGCGCCGACCCAGAACGGCATCCGGGCCGGGAACGGGCACCCCACCGCGAGCGCCGACGCCGGGAAGATCATCGCGGCCAACGACCTGCCCGGCGACGCGATCGCGTACCAGCTGGGCGACACGGCGCCGTGGGAGGCGCGCGACGTGGTCTCCCGGTACGTGCCGGCGGACCGGCGCCCGCTGGACGTGTTCCAGGTGACCCCGCAGCGGCTCAGTGGGCGCCTGGCCGCCACCGAGTGCGCCGACCTGGCCGCGTGCCTCGATCGCGCGGATCCGGCCCGCATGTGGATCCTGCGCAAGGACGCGCACGCCGACCCGTTGCAGGGCATCGGATCGGCCAAGGAGAACCTGCTGCGCACCCGGTACCGGCTGTCGCGGCTGTGGTTGGTCCGGGGCATGACCATCGCGCTCTACGTCCGCGGCTGAGCGCCGGTCCCGGCCCGCCTACGGCAGGATCGCCGGCCCCGCCGTGACGAGCCGGGCGGAGGGCACCACGTGGTCGATGAACCCGTACTCCCGGGCCTCCTCGGCGGTGAACCAGCGGTCCCGGTCGGCGTCGTCCGCGACGCGCTCGACGCTCTGCCCGGTGTGCTCGCTGATCAGCTCGGCGAGCTGGCGCTTCATGAGCAGGATCTGCTCCGCCTGGGTCTGGATCTCGCTGGCGGTGCCGCCCATGCCGCCGGCCACCTGGTGCATCATGATCCGCGCGTGCGGCAGCGCGTACCGCTTGCCGCGGGTACCGGCGCAGAGCAGGAACTGGCCCATCGACGCGGCCATCCCCATGGCCACGGTCACCACGTCACTCTGTATCCACTTCATCGTGTCGTAGATCGCCAACCCGGCCGTCACCGAGCCGCCCGGCGAGTTGATGTACAGGTAGATGTCCTTCTCCGGTGCCTGCGCCGCGAGCAGCAGCAACTGCGCGCACAGCGAGTTGGCGTTCTCGTCGCGCACCTCCGACCCCAGGAGCACGATCCGCTCCTTGAGCAGCCGCTCGTAGATGTAGTCGTCCAGCGTTGCGGTGCCCGCCTGCGCCGCGCGCAGCTGCCAGTCCCTCGCCATTGACCCGTCACCCTCCTGGTCGCGTTTGCCGTGCGACACCAGCCTTTCCGGCCTGGTACCGGCGCGGCACGCCCTTCGGCTGGGCGGAGATCTGCCGTCAGCAGACAGGACGGGTCCGGCGCCGCCGCGGGCTCCGTGGCCCGCGACCAGCGGCTAACCTGGCGTACAAGAGGCCGCCGACCCGGTCGGCATGGGCGAGGGAGGACCTGATGCTGCTGCGCCGTTTCCTCGGTTCCGCACTGCGCCGGGCCCGGCTCCGGCAGGGCCGCACGCTGCGCGAGGTCGCCCACACGGCCCGCGTGTCCATGCCCTACCTCTCCGAGGTGGAGCGGGGCCGCAAGGAGGTGTCCTCGGAGATTCTCGCCGCCGTCTGCCTCGCGCTGGGACTGCACCTCGGCGACCTGCTGGACGAGATCCGCGCGGAACTGGCGCTGGTACCCACCCGACCGGCGCCCACGGCGCCGTCCGGTCCCCGCACCGTCGCCCCGCCCCGCACGCCGGCCATGCCCAGGACGCCGGCCATGCCCCGCACGCCGGCCATGCCCAGGCCTCCCGCCGGGACGCGCGCGCCGGCCGCGCCGCCCGCCGCACCGGTCGGGCCCGGCCAGCCGGTCGCCTCGGTGG
>JBBWZQ010000251.1:0-17682 GCA_039649115.1 Micromonosporaceae bacterium
AGGCCGGCATGACGCGGGTGCCGCCGGAGGCCGCGACGGGCGGGCGCGGTCCGATCGGCGGGGAGGTCGGCATCCCGGAGACCGGGCTGCCGAGCGGGCCCGGCGAGGTCTGTGACGTCACGGGTGGTCCGGACACCGGCATGCCGGCCGGGCCGACACCGGTCGGGCCGGCCGCCGCCTGCCTGGCCACCTGCCCGAGCGCGGCGGCGGTCGGGAAGCGCGCCGCCGGGTCCTTGGCCATCGCGCGGTCCACGATCCCGCGTATCGCGGGAGGGGTGTCCGGCGGCAGCGGGGCCGGCCGCTCGCGCACGTGCTTCATGGCGATTTCCAGCGGGTTGTCACCCTCGAACGGCCGGCGTCCCGACAGGCACTGGTACGCGACGACGCCCAGCGCGTACACGTCGGACAGCGGGCTCGCCACCCCGCCGGAAGCCTGCTCCGGAGAGATGTACGAGGCGGTGCCGAGGACCGATCCGACCGCGGTGAGCTGCCCGACGAGTGCCGAGCGGGCGATCCCGAAGTCGGTGAGCACCAGCGTGCCGTTGGGCCGTACCAGCAGGTTGCCGGGCTTCACGTCGCGGTGCACGATCCCCTTGTCGTGCGCGGCCTGCAGCGCGTCGGCCGCCTGGGCGACCAGGGCCATGGTGCGTGCCGGGGTCAGCCGGCCCACCCGGGACAGCGTGCGGGACAGCGGGTCGCCCTCCACGTACTCCATCACGAGGTAGGCACCGACCGTGCTGTCGGAGCCGTAGTCGTACACGTCGACGACGCCGGGGTGGTTGACCGTCGCCATGGTGCGCGCCTCGCCGCGGAACCGCTCGGCGAACCCGGGCTCGTCGAGCAGGGCCGGGAGCAGGATCTTGACGGCGACGGTACGGCCGAGCACCTCGTCGGTACCCCGCCAGACGTCGCCCATCCCGCCGCCCGCGATCCGCTCGTCGAGCTTGTACCGCCCGCCGAGCACCATGCCTGCGCTTACCACGTCAACCACCTGTGCTTTATTTCGGTCCCCGCTCAGCGATCACTGCCTTCATGATGTCCCCGGCGATCCGGGCTGCCTCGTGGCTGCCGCCGACACCGGCCCGCTGCAGGAAGACGCAGACGGCGACGATCGGCTTGCCGTTCTTCATCGCGAATCCAATGAACCAGCCGTGGGCGTCGGCGGCCTCACCATTCTGTGCCGTTCCGGTCTTGCCACCCACCTGGTACCCGGCGATCTGCGCCGGCGCGCCCGTGCCGTTCTGGACGACGCTCTCCATCATCTGCTGGAGCTGGCTGGCCACGTCGCCGGTGATCGGCGTGCGCAGCGTCTTGGGTTGGGCGCTGTACGTGGTGGTCAGGTCGGGCGCCTGGAGCTTCTCGACCAGGTACGGCCGCATCTGCTCCCCGTTGTTCGCCACCGTGGCCGCGATCAGCGCGTCCTGCAGCGGCGTCTCCACCACGTCGAGCTGCCCGATGCTGGACTGGGCCACCGCGTTCGGGTCGTCCTGCCCGTTCGGCCCGGTCATGCTGCCGGTGTGGCTGGCCACCACCGGCATGGTCGCGCCGCCCTCACCGGCCAGGGCGAGCCCGGTGTCCTCGAAGCCGAACCCCTGCGCCATCGACTTGATCTTGTCGGCGCCGAGCGTGACACCGAGGTGCGCGAAGCCGGTGTTGCAGGACACGGTCAGCGCCTCGATGAGCGTGATCGTGTTGCCCGGGCAGACGCCGTTACCCGCGTTGTGGATGGTGAAGCCGCCACCCTGGATCGGCGTGTACGACGGGCCGGCCGGGATCACCGTCTGCGGGTTGTACTGGCCGGTCGACAGCGCCGCGGCCGACACGATCACCTTCATCGTGGAGGCCGGCGGGTACGCGTCCTGGATCGCCCGGTTCAGCAGCGGTTGGCCCGTCTGTTGGTTGATCGCGTTGTACGCCTTCTGGGCGGCGTCCCCGTCGTGGCTGGCCAGCGGGTTCGGATCGTAGCTCGGCGTGGAGGCCAGCGCGAGGATCCCGCCGGTCGACGGGTCGATCGCCACCGCCGCCCCGTTCTTGACGCCCTGCCGGTTGTGCACCAGGGCGTCGTACGCCGTCTCCTGCGCGTTCTTGGACAGGGTCAGCACGACGTTGCCACCGGCGGTCTTGTTGCCGGTGAACATGTCCTTGATCCGGTTGGTGAACAGCGCGTCGGCGTTGCCGGACAGGAAGTCGTTCTCCACGCGCTCGATCCCGCTCGACCCCCCGCGCACCGACTTGTACCCGACCACCTGCGCGAACGGCGCGCCGAGCGGGTACTTGCGCAGGTACTTGAGGGAGTCGCCGGTGGCCAGGCTCTGCGCGACGATCGTCTGCTTGTCGGAGAGCACGATCGTGCCGCGTTGGCGCTGGTACTCGGTGAACTGGACCCGCCCGTTGTGCTCGTTGGTCCGGTAAGCGTCCGCCTTGTACGCCTGCACCCAGTTGAGGTTGATGAACAGGAGTGCGAACAGGACGATGACGACCACGCCGACCCGGCGCAGTGGAGCATTCACCGGACTACCTCCGTCGCGAGGCCGGAGATCTTGACGGGAACGCCGGAGGCGGCCGTGGCCGGGCGGCGGGCGCCGTCCGAGATGCGCAGGAGCATGGCGATCAGCAGCCAGTTGGCCATCAGCGAGGAGCCACCGGCGGACAGGAACGGCGTGGTCTGGCCGGTCAGCGGGATCAGCTTGGTCACCCCACCCACGATCACGAACACCTGCAAGCCGAGCGTGAAGGACAGCCCGCCGGCCAGCAGCTTGCCGAAGGAGTCCCGCACGGCGAGCGCCGCGCGCAGCCCCCGCTCGACGATGATCAGGTAGATCACCAGGAGCGCGGTCAGGCCGAACAGGCCGATCTCCTCGCCCAGGCCGGCGAAGATGAAGTCGTTGCGCACCTCGGGGACCAGTCCCGGCTGGCCCACCCCGGGACCCGAGCCGAACAGGCCGCCGGTACCCAGGCCGAGCAGCGACTGCACCAGCTGATATCCGGTGTTGTTGGGATCGGCGAACGGGTCCAGCCACACCTGGACCCGTTCGTGGAAGTTGAGGAACGGCCCGCCGACGGTCCCGCCGAGGAGGTAGGCGACGAACGTGCCGCCGAAGAACAGCAGCAGGCCGATGATGAGCCAGCTGACCCGCTCGGTCGCCACGTACAGGGTGACGACGAACATGCCGAAGTACAGCAGCGACGTGCCGAGGTCCTTCTCGAAGACCAGGACCATCAGGCTGAGCAGCCAGACCACCAGCACCGGCCCGAGGTCCCGGCCGCGCGGGAAGTCGATGCCCAGGATGCGCCGGCTGGCCAGCGAGAGGACCTCCCGCTTGCGCACCAGGTAGTAGGCGAAGAACGACAGCAGCAGCAGCTTCGCGAACTCACCCGGCTGGATCTGGAAGAAGCCGCCCAGCCTGATCCACAGCTTGGCGCCGTTGACCTCGGAGAAGCGGGCGGGCAGCACCGCCGGGATCATCATCAGGACCAGACCCGCCAGACCCAGGGTGTACGCATAGCGGGACAGCGAGCGGTGGTCGCGCACCACGGCCAGGATCGCGGCGGCCACCAGGATCGCCACGATCGTCCAGGTGAGCTGGTGGAAGCCGTCACCGGCGAACGACGAGTAGTCCGGGCGGGCGGCGGCCTTGGCCCGGCCCAGGTCCAACCGGCGCAGGAAGGCCACGCCCAGGCCGTTGAGCAGCGCGACACACGGCAGGATCGCCGGGTCCGCGTACGGGGCGAGGAAGCGCACCATGACGTGCCCGACCAGGAAGACGATCGTGAGCAGCAGGGGCGTTACCCAGAAGTCGGACGTCACCCTCCCGATCAGGCCGTACTCGACCGCGGCGGAGTACGCCGTCACGATCACCATGGCGAACAGCAGCCCGGCCAGCTCAGCGTTGCGCCTGGTCGGGGCACGCCGCTGCGCCAGCGCGTTGGGCGCTGGCGGTGGGGCGGGGTGCGCGGTGGCCGTGGTCACGGTGCGTGTGTTCCCTCCGTCTAGCGGCAGCCGGTCGGTCCGGCTGGGCTGGTCGCCTCGGAGGATGAGACGGGCGACGACGGGGTCCGGCTCCCGCCGAGTGACGGTGATCTCGTTACGGCCGGTGCCGGGCTGGGGCTGGTCGGCGACCGGCTGGCCAGGCTCTGGCCCGCGCTGGCGCTCGCCGAGGTCGAGGCCGACGGGCACACCACGTTGCCGTTGGCCGGGTCCATCAGCTCCTGCAGCTTGCGCTGCGCGTCTGCCGCACTGTTCGCGGATATGCCCTGCTTGACCCGGTCCTGCGCGACCCTGGTCAGGTCGTCCAGGGTGACCGGGCTGGACGGCACCGAGTAGACCTTGGACAGGTGCAGGCCCGCGATCTGGCCGGGAATGCCCTGGTAGACCACCACGGCGCCGTCGGGGGTGGCGCCGACGTAGTACTGGGACTGGGTGACGTTCCACCCGTACCACAGGCCCCCGCCGAGGATCCCGAGGAGGATCACCAGGAGCACCGTGGTGCGTACGGGATGCCGCCGGGGACGCTCCGGATCGTCCTCGGCGACCGCCGGCTCGGGCGTCGCCGACCTGGGTGCCAGCGCGGAGGCGCGGGAGGCGGGCGTGGAGCCGTCCACGGAGTGGGACATGCCCCGGTCCCGGGCCGCCGCACCGCCCACCACCGGCCGCTGCTCGACGATGTCCTCGTCGGTCACGTCGGCCACGATCACCGTGATGTTGTCCGGGCCGCCGCCGCGCAGCGCGAGCTGCACCAGCCGCTCCACGCACTGCGCCGGGTCGACGTACTCGCGCATCGTCTCGCCGATCGTCTCCGGGCTGACCACGGCGGTCAGCCCGTCGCTGCACAGCAGGTACCGGTCGCCGGTGACCGCCGGGCGGATCGCGTACTCGGGGTCGATGTCACGGCCGTCCAGGGCCCTGGTGAGCAGGGAGCGCTGGGGATGGCTGCTCGCCTCCTCAGGACTGATGCGCCCCTCGTCGACGAGCATCTGCACGTACGTGTCGTCCTTGGTGACCTGGACGAACTCGCCGTCGCGCAGCAGGTACGCGCGCGAGTCGCCGACGTGCACCGTGCCGAACTTGCTGCCCGAGAAGAGCATGGCGGTCAGCGTCGTACCCATGCCCTCCATGGCCGGGTTGGCGTCGACCGCGTCGCGCAGTTGCTGGTTGGCCGTGTCCACGGCGGATCGGAGCGCGTCGAGTAGGGCGTCGCCTGGCACGTCCTCGTCCAGGGGAGCCATCGCCGCGATGACGATGTTGCTGGCGACGTCACCGGCGGCCATGCCGCCCATGCCGTCGGCCACGGCGAGCAGCCGCGGCCCCGCGTAGACGGAATCCTGGTTTCCGTCCCGGATGAGGCCGCGGTCACTGCGGGCCGCGTAGCGGAGTGTGAGGGTCATGGTCGCAACTCAAGGGCTGTGCGGCCGATACGGATCGGCACGCCGAGGGGTACGGGGGTGGGGCCGGTAACCTTGGTGCGGTCGAGGTAGGTCCCGTTGGTGGAACCCATGTCCTCGAGGAGCCATTGTCCGTCCCGAGGGACGAGCCGCGCATGTCGGGCCGAAGCGTAGTCGTCAGTGATGACCAACGTCGAGTCCTCAGCCCGGCCAATTGTGATCGGCTGTTCGCCGAGGGTCAGCCGGGTACCCGCCAGCGCCCCCGCCGTCACCACCAGCTGGTGCGCGGCCCGACCCCGCTTGACCTTGGCCGGACGGCCACCAGGGGCCGTCGCGCCCACCCCCCTGGGAGCCGCGACGAGCCGCGAGCGCGCACCGGCGAAGAGATCCCTGCGGATCACCCCGACCACCGTGAACACGAAGATCCACAGCAGTACCAGGAAGCCGATACGCGCGACGGTGAGGACGAGTTCTTGCGGCAAGGTGGTTAGCCGTCCACTCGGAACGTCAGCGTGGTCGTCCCGATCTGGATCATGTCGCCGGGATTGAGCGCCACGGCGGAGACCCGCTGGCCGTTGACCATCGTGCCGTTGGTGGAGCCCAGATCGGTCAGCACCACCTGGGCGCCGTCGAAGTCCAGCCGGGCGTGCCGGCGGGAGATCCCGACGTCGGGCAGGCGGAGGTTGGCCTGGTCGCCCCGGCCGATGACGGTCGAGCCGATGGACAGCGGGTACGTCCGGCCGTCGTTGGCGACCAGCCGTACCCCGCGACCCGCCCCGGGCGGTCCGCCCATCGGCTGGTGCTGCTGCTGTTGGTACCCCTGCTGATCGTAGGGCGGGTACGCCGGCGGGGGCGGCGGCTGTTCGTAGGACTGGACCGGCGCCACGTCACCGCCGGTGTAGACCTCCGCCGTGACCCGGAACATGCCGGTGTCCAGCCCGTCGCCGCGCTCGATCTCCACGATCACGTCGCCGTACACGGTCCAGCCCTGCTCGCCGATGAACTCCGCCTGCGACTGGGCCAGCTCCTGCGCCAGCGCGGCCGCGTAGGGTGCCAGCCGGCTGTGATCGTAGGGCGAGAGATCGATCACGTACCTGTTCGGGACAAGGGTGCGCCCGCCGGCCAGGATAGCCTTGTGCGCCTCCGCCTCCCGCTGCATGGCGTTGAGGATCTCCACTGGGTGGACGACCCCCTTGAACACCTTCGCGAAGGCCCCCTCGACCAGGCCCTCTAGACGCTTCTCGAAGCGTTGCAGCACACTCACCGGCTCCTCCTCGGGTTCCGAGGTCTGATGGTATCTGGACACCGCACGCCCGCACGCGCACCGATAGGCGGAACCGTGCTACTCTTCCACAGCGCTGCGGGGCGGTACGTTGGTGCCCCAGGTGCACTGCCTGGTAACCCATGTGCGAGCATGCCACGTGGGATCCACCCAGGCGGATCCGCCCCAGGGGAAGTGGCGGAATGGCAGACGCGCACGGTTCAGGTCCGTGTGCCCGAAAGGGCGTGAGGGTTCAACTCCCTCCTTCCCCACGAAGTCGGGGCGAGGTGTGTCCGCGGAAAGCGCGGACCCCTCGCCTTCGTCGTTCTTCGCGCGGCTGCGCCGCGCAGGCGGGGGCTTTGCCACCCGCACCCCCGGCGCGCAGCGCCGTGCCGGGCTGACCTGCGTCGGCGACTTGGCGGTGGTGGTCGGCGGGAGACTTCGGGATTCCAAGCCGGCTGGCGGCGGCCGGCTCGGGTGTGGGTGCGGGATATGCTGCTGAGCTGGTCCGTGTTTGTGGACGAGGAGGCACTCGGGTGAGCGTCGCGGTGGTGACCGGGTCGGCCGGCCTGATCGGCTCGGAGGCGGTGCGGCACTTCGCCGCGCTCGGGCTCGACGTCGTCGGGATCGACAACGACATGCGCGCACGGTTCTTCGGGCCGGAGGCGTCCACGGCATGGAACGTGCTGCGGCTGACCAGTGAACTGGGCGACGCGTACAGCCACCATGACGTGGACATCCGGGACCGGGCCGCACTCGGCGACATCTTCCGGCGGTACGGGAGCAGCATCGCGCTGGTCGTGCACACCGCCGCGCAGCCGTCCCACGACTGGGCGCTGCGCGACCCGTACACGGACTTCGACATCAACGCCGGCGGCACCCTCAACGTGCTGCAGAACGTCCGCGAGCACTGCATCGAAGCCCCGGTGATCCACTGTTCCACCAACAAGGTGTACGGGGACCGGCCCAACTCCCTGCCGCTGCGGGAGCTGGACACCCGCTGGGAGCTCGCACCCGGCCACCCCTACTACGACGGCATCCGCGAGGACATGTCGATCGACGCCTGCCTGCACTCCGTGTTCGGCGCCTCCAAGGTCGCCGCGGACGTGATGGTGCAGGAGTACGGCCGCTACTTCGGGATGAAGACGGCCTGCTTCCGC
Organism: Micromonosporaceae bacterium; assembly: GCA_039649115.1. Classification (GTDB taxonomy): domain Bacteria; phylum Actinomycetota; class Actinomycetes; order Mycobacteriales; family Micromonosporaceae; genus DATEJJ01. The sequence goes on from JBBWZQ010000251.1 coordinate 7,804, forward strand.
GGCGGTACCCTCACCGGCCCGGCGCACTCCGCCACCGAACTGCACGGCTTCCTCGGGTACGTGATGCGGTGCAACATGGAGCGGCGCACATACAAGATCTTCGGGTACAAGGGGAAGATGGTCCGCGACGCCATCCACAGCCACGACGTCGTCTCCGCCTTCGAGGCGTTCTTCCGCAACCCGCGCTCGGCCGCGGTCTACAACCTCGGCGGGGGCCGCCACTCCAACTGTTCGCACCTCGAGGTGTTCGCGCTCGCCGAGCAGATCAGCGGGACCCCGATGATCACGGAGTACCACGACGCGAACCGGGTCGGCGACCACCAGTGGTGGATCGGCTCCAACGCCGCGTTCCAGGCCGACTACCCGGGCTGGAAGCAGGTGTACGACGTGCCGATGATCCTGCAGGAGATCTACGAGGCCAACGTCGAGCGGTGGGTGCCGTCGTCGTGAAAGGCAACGTGCTGGGCGTACTGGTCGACGCGACGACGTACGACGAGGCGGCGGGCCAGGTGCTGGCCGCCGCCCGCCAGGGTCGCCCGTTCGCGCTGACCGCGCTCGCGGTGCACGGGGTGATGACCGGGGTGCAGGACAAGGCGCACGGTGCCCGGCTCAACTCCTTCGACCTGGTGACCCCGGACGGTCAGCCGGTGCGCTGGGCGCTGAACCTGCTGCACGGCGCCGGCCTCACCGACCGCGTGTACGGGCCCACGCTGACCCTGCGGGTGCTCGCCCAGGCCGCGGAGGACGGGCTGCCGGTATACCTGTACGGGTCGACCGACGAGACGCTGGACCGGCTGGTCCCGAAGCTGCAGGAGAGGTACCCCGCGCTGAAGATCGCCGGACGGGAGCCGTCCAAGTTCCGCACCGCGCAGGAGGGCGAGCCGGAACGGATCGCGGCGCGCATCATCGAGTCCGGCGCCCGGCTCGTCCTGGTCGGGCTGGGCTGCCCGCGGCAGGAGACCTTCACGTACGCGATGCGCCCGCTGCTGCCCATGCCCCTGCTCGCGGTCGGCGCCGCGTTCGACTACCACGCGGGCCAGTTGCGCAAGCCGCCGGCCTGGATGCAGCGGTACGGCCTGGAGTGGCTGTGGCGCCTGGGCCTGGAGCCGGGCCGGCTGTGGAAGCGGTACCTGCTCCTCAACCCGGCCTACCTGGCCCGGCTGGCGGCCCAGAAGACGAGGCTCTGGAAAGCCACGCCACCGGCCCCGGCGACCGACCGGCTGGACACGTTCGCGGTCTAGCGGAAGTGGTCCACGCGGGCGCGGCGGCGCAGGCCACCGTGCCGGCGCAGTGCCGTCTCGGCCGGAATCAGCATCAGCACCAGTACCGCGCCCAGGTACCAGCGGCCGGCCAGGACCAGCGAGAACGCGCACAAAAGCACACCGACCGCGTACACCCCGATCAGCGCGAGCGTCCGGCGGGTACCCGGGCGATCCGCCCCCAGCGCGTCGAGGAGCCCGAACGCGCCGACGGGCATGGCCAGCAGGCCCGCGCTGAGAACCAGATACACGACGATCTCGCGGGTCGACACCCGGTACCTCCCCTGGAAACAACGGCAGGCCGCTAACTTAAAGGCTGCTCCCCCAACTCCGCCAGGTGCGTTCGGGTGGATTCGTCACACAGCGCCCCGGCCAGCCCGGCGGCGTACGCCTCGGCCGCGGTCAGCCCGAGCCCTTCCGCGATCGCGTACTCCCGCCCCAGGTCCGTGTTGAACATCGCCGGGTCGTCCGTGTTGATCGTGCAGAGCGCGCCGGCGGCACGCAGCGCGGGCAGCGGGTGCTCCGCGACCGTGCGCACCACGCCGGTGCGCACGTTGGACGTGGGGCACACGTCGAGCACGATGCCGCGGGCCACGATCTCGGCGAGCAGCGCGGGATCCTCGACCACCCGGATGCCGTGCCGGAGGCGGGCCGGATCCAGCGCGAGCATCTCGCGGACCGAGTCCGGGCCGGCCGCCTCACCGGCATGCGGCACCAGGGCCAGCCCGCCGTCGCGGGCGATCTGGAAGGCGCGGTAGTACGGCGCGGCCGGCAGCGACTCCAGCCCGCCCAGGCCGAAGCCCACGATCCCCCGGTCCCGGTACCGGACGGCGGTCCGGGCGCACTCGTCCGCCAGTTCCGGGTCCAGTCCGCGGTACAGGTCCGGCGTGTAGCGCACGGTCACCCCGTACCGCTCGTACGCCTCCACCGCGCCCTCGCAGTACCCGGTGAAGATCTCGTCCCAGCCCACGCCGCGCGCCACCCGCTCGGCCGGCGAGAAGATCGCCTCCAGGTACACCGCACCGAAGGACGCCGCCTGCGCCGCGTACTCCACGGCGATCTGCCGGAAGTCGTCCCCGGTCCGCAGGCAGTTGGTGGTCAGGATCCAGACGTCGATGAAGTGCTTGAAGTCGGTGAACTCGTACAGCTTCCGCAGTCCGGCCTCGTCCCGCGCCGGCAGCGACTGCCCGTTGCGGCGCGCGATGGACAGCAGGGTCGCCGGGCCGATCGAGCCCTCCAGGTGGACGTGCAGTTCGATCTTTGGCGTGGTCACGGCGACCAGCTTGGCAGATCCGGATCGGCGGCGACCGTCAGCGGTGCGCCGCGGCCGGCCCGGTCGGCTCCGAGTAGATCAGCTCGAGGATCGAACGGGCCGCCTCGAACCACCGGTCCAGCCAGGCCGCGTCGGGCGTCGCGCCCTTGGGCGGCAACTCCATGAGCAGGCCGTGCAGCAGCGGGTGGTCGGCCAGCGCGCCGGCGTTGGACTGCAGCCAGTTCGTCGGATTGAGTACCGGATCAGACAGCGCCGGCTCCGGTACCGGGGCCAGGGTGTCCCGCCGCGCCACACCGCGGTATCCCAGATGTGTGGCGAACCGGTCGTCCGTGACCGCGCCGTTGCCGAGGTTCTCCGTCCCGTTCGTCATACGTCATCCAACGACGCGACGCGGGACAGGCGACGGTACCCCGGACACCCGAACGGGGGGCCGCCGACAGGCGACCCCCCGATCAGACAAGGTTCAGTTCAGAGGTCGAACTCGCCGTCCTTCGCGCCACCCACGAAGGCATCCCACTCGCCCTGGGTGAACACGAGGACCGGGCCCTGCGGGTTCTTGGAGTCCCGCAGCAGGATCGCGTCGTCAACGAAGGCGACCTCGACGCAGTTGTCGCAGTGCGGTCCGCTCTGCGAGCTCTTGCGCCAGGCAGCCCGGCTCACATCGACCCGTAGCCCCTTGGCCTCGACTTCCATTCACAGCTCCTTTGCCAACGCGGCGATGAACGCCACCGACTCAGCGGGAGGCAACGCCCTCGCCTTCAGGTGATCAAAAATTTGGTTGTACCGGTGCAGCTCCTCGTCCTTCTCAAGAAACAAGCCGCCGGCCGCGTTCTCCGCAAAGACCACGTCCGGGTCGGCAGGTTCCTCGTAGCTCAGGATCGAGAACGACCCGTCCATGCCGGCGTGTGCGCCACGAGCAAACGGCAACACCTGCAGGGTGACGTTGGGCCGACTCGACGCCTCGTTCAGACGCGCGAGCTGACCGCGCATTACCGTACGCCCACCCACCAGGCGATGGAAAACCGCCTCGTCGAGCACCACCCAGAAGTTCAACGGGTCTTCTTGGACTAACAACGACTGGCGTTCGTTTCGGACGTGTATCCGCCGCTCGACTTCGGCACGCGGTATGTCGGCACGGGACTGTTCGATCATGGCGCGGGCGTAGTCCGGGACCTGGAGCAGGCCGGGGACCGCCAGCGCCTCGTACGTGCGGATCGAACTCGCCGCCGCCTCCAGCCCCACATAGGCGCTGGTGAGTACTGTCCCGTACAGATGCCACCAGCCCTTGAGGCGGGCATCGCGGGACACCTGGATGAGGTCGTCGGCCACCGCGCCACGGACCCCGTAGACGTCAAGCATGTCCCGTACGTCGCGTGGGCTGGCTCCGCTATGGCCGCGCTCGATACGAGAAATCTTCGAAGAAGAGCATTCCAGTCGCTCCGCAACTGTCTCAATTGTGACTCCGGCCGCCTCACGCAGCCGGCGAAGCTCAAGACCCAGCCGTCGACGCCGTACCGTTGGACTCGGTCGGCTGCTCACGCTCCACCTCCGGCCCGACGCGACCGCCCCACGAGGGAACGCGGTCGCCCGTATACCCCGCGAGAGGTCGGGGCTCAAGTCTGCCGCTCATGTTCGCGAGCATCAAGCATTAATCCCAACCTCCCGTAGAGGGAATCGGCACTTTTGCAACTTGCATTGGATCATCTTGGTAGGGCACCCTGTGCGTATGGCATGGGATCACTCCCCGTTAACCCGAGATTTGGGCCCGCGGGTGGGCCATGCGAACTTCCGCATCTCGTGACCTTGCACAAACTGGAGTCGATGTGTTACCCCGGTCCGGCGATGTCCTTCGCGTCACGCGTGCGGCCAGCGTTCAGTTCACCTCTCCGATGTTGTTCCGGGTCATCCGGGTACACGATTGGCCGACCTACGACGGCTGGGTCTGGCTGGACGGGTACGAGCTGAACAGCGTCGGTGAGGCGATCGAACGCCGGTCCATCTTCGTCCAGATCGACGGCCTGCAGCGCGCCCAGCTCGGGCCGGCGCCCAACCGCTACCGGGCGGCGACGGTCCGTCCCGTGCGGGTCGTCCGAACAAGGTGAATCCGGCTCGTTAGCCGGTCGCGGGACTCGCCACCCGCATACGATCGGAAGCACCTACGGTTTCTGGTACACCCGCTCGATGCGCTCCGGCCCCGTCTGACGGGGGGACGGCGCCATGGTCGGCGAGGTGTCCGCGGCCGGTCGCACCGGCCGCGCCGGCAGAGTCTGGTTGATGGCGGCGGGCTGTGCCCTGTCGGGCAGCCTGTTCGGTGCCGCAGCCTTCGGCAGTCACCCGGCGCGCACCGCGGCGCCCGGAAAGCCGGCGGCGCTGGCCGGCGCGGACCGGCCGAGCGCGACGCCGACCGCCGCCGCGTCACCCGACGTCGCCCCGCCCCCGCAGCCCAGCCGGCAGCCACCCGGGTCTGACCCGGCGCAGACCCCGCCCGCCAGCCGGGCCGGCACACCCGCGCCCACCACGCCGGCCAGCACACGGAAGAGCCGTCCGAGCAAGCGGAGCGCGCCGAGGCTCACCAAGCGACCGCAGGCATGGCACGGCGCCGACATGCCGTTCGTGGTCGGCCCGCCCCCCTCACGCGGCACCAGCGGCTCGCCCGCGGCCCGCCAGCCGGGCACCGGCACACCGGACGCCACCAGATCCCTGGAGGACCGCCGCGACCACCTCTCCGGATTGCTGATCTACTCCGGTGTGGGCGGGTTGACCGTCGCGCTGGGCGGGCTGCTGCTGCTCGGGACGCGGCGACGGCGCTGGTGACCGCGGGTGGTCAGGTGCTCGGCGGGCTTTCGGGAGGGGCGGAGCTGGGCGCCGCGGTGGTCACGAAGAGGATGACCTGGCTGCCCGCGGGTACCTGGCTGTTCGCGTCCGGCTGGGTGCCGCTGACGGTGCCGGGCGGCAGCGAGCCGTCGACCCGGTTCTGCACCGTGTAGGTCAGTCCCATGCTGGTCAGCGCCTGCTCGGCGTCGCCGAGGGTGAGCCCGCGCAGGGTGGGGAGCAGCACGGTGGCGGCGCTCGGGCTCGCCGACGGCGGCGGGCTCGGGCTGGGCGAGGGTGCCGCCGCGCTCGACGGGGCCACGGTCGGGCTCGACGATACGACCGGTGCGTTCTGGCCGCGCAGCGCCAGCCAGATCCCGAGCAGGATCAGGCCGACCAGCGCCAGCGCCGCGATCCCCACCAGGATGGGCAGCCACCAGGTGCGCGACTGGCCCGGCCCGGCCGCCGGCCAGTCCGGCTCCACGGCCGGGACCGGCCGGGTGGTGGGCGGCGTGACGCCGGCCCGTCCGGCCCAGCGCGGCGCTTCATCGGGTACCGGCGGCATCGGCGCGGTCTGGTCGAGCGTGCGCGGCACCGGGACGGTCGCGTCCGGACCGCCGTCCCGCACCGGCTCCATGGGCGCGGTCTCATCAGCGACCGGCTCCATCGGCGCGGTGTCGCCGAGTCCCACCGGCTCCATCGGCGCGGTGTCGTCTCCCACCGGGTCCATCGGCGCGGTGTCGTCCGTCACCGGGTCCATCCGGGCCGTCTCGTCGGGGGCCGGAGCGCCCGCCCCGGCCACCGGGTCCGTGGGCTCCTCGTCAGGCGTTCGCGCATCGTCGGCCACGATCCCATCTCACCATGCCGCGCGCTCAGGGCGAGGCGGGCACCGCTGGGCCGCCGGGCGGTCCGGAGGCGCCGCCGGTACAGGTGAGCCGGGTCTGGTCGTTCCAGTGCACTCCGGGCGCGCCGGCCGCCGGGTCCTGCACCGTGACCGTGCCGTGACGGCCGGTGGGGTACTGCGGGTACAGGCCCGCGTCGGCGAGCGCCCTGCCCGCCTCGTTGCACGGGCGACCCACCACATCGGGGGGTACCAGCAGCGGGGCGGCTCCGGAGACGTACACCTTGATCGTGATGCCCTGGTCCACCGGTGCGCCCGGCGCCGGTACCGTCTGCCGCACCGCCCGGCTGTCCCCCTGGCCGGCGAAGACCAGCTGTACCCCCAGCAGGAGGTCGCGCAGTTGCTGCCGGGCGACGACGAAGTCGCGCCCGGTGACGTCCGGGAGCGCGAGCGGCGCCAGGGTGGCGATCGGCGCGGCGCTCGACGGCCCGGCGGACGGCGCGGGCGACGCACTCGTTCGGGTGGTACCGGAGCCGCGCAGCACCCAGCCCACGGCGAACCCGAGCACCGCCAGCAGTACGACAGCGGCCGCCACGCCCAGAACGATCCGCAGGCGGGCGGGGCGCGCGGGCGTTGACTGGCCAGGATTCACCAGCCGAGTGTGCCGTCCGGACGCAACCTGCGACCGACTCGCCCTGCCCGGTAGCACCCGCTAGGCTGCCCGGCATGGCCACACGGGGCTGGGGAGGATCGGTCGCGGTCGCGCTCGGCGGTGCCGCGGCGACCGCGGCCGCCGCGCTCGGGCTCGGGTACGGGCTGGGCATCGTCACGTGGCCCTCGACGACCGACGCCACCGGGGAGAACGCCTGGCTGGCCAGCCTCGCCTGGACCACGTGGATCGCGGCGACCGCCACCGTGCTCGGCGCGGTGGTCGCCGACCGGCTGTCCGCGGGCGCATTCGGACAGCGCGCCGACGGCCGTTACTCACGTGCGGATCGGGGCACACCGCCAGGACGCTCCACAGTGGAGCGCGACGGCCTGTACCGGCGCTCCGCACCGGGTGCCGTCGCGACGACCGCCTGGCGGGTGGTGATCGCGCTCGCCGCCGCGGTGGGCGGGCTGCTGACCGTACCGCTGGTCGCTGTTCCGGCCCGCGCGGCACACCGGCCCGACACCTACGCGCCGCAGCTCATCGCCGGCGGGTACGCCATCATCGGGGTGGTCGTCGGGCTGCTCGTCGCGATACTGGCGCTGTCCGCCCGCGCGGTGGCGACCAACGTGATCCTCCACACGGGATGGTTGCTGGCGCTCGCGGTCGCGTCGGTCGCCCACGGCATGGCGGTGGGCAAGGGCCTTTCCATGGCGCAGCTGGCGATCTGGCGCTTCGGCGGCCGCCACCTCATCAACGGCACCATCTCGCTGCCGGGCGCCGGGCTCATGCTCGGTGCCGCGCTGGCGATCGGCGTGCTGGCGGCGTGGCCGGCGATCCGGCGCGGGGACGGCCGGGTGGGCGTGGCGGTGTCCGGCGCGGCCGGTCCGGTACTGGTCGCCGCGGCCTACTTCCTCGCCGCGCCGAAGCTGACCGCGGTACGCGTGGACGACCACCTCTCCGCCTACCTCGTCGCGCCGTACGCGGTGATCGCCGGCCTGGGTGGCTCGGCGCTGCTCTGCGCGCTGGTCGCCAACCGGGAACAGCGCGCCGCGGCCACACCGGCGGTACCCGCGCAGCAGTCCGCACGCTCCACAATGGACGACCTGGATGACGACGCGTACGCACCCGAGCGCGCGTACTCCGAGGATGCTCCGCCGGCCCTCGCGCCCGCGCAACCGGCCAAGGCGCCGCTGTGGCCGCCGGATCCGGGTCTGGGCGACAGCACCACGGAGACGAAGCCCGCCCGGGGCAAGGGCCGCTAGCCTACCGGCCAGGTGTGCACCGGTGCGTTGGTACCCAGGTGCCCGGTGTACCGGCGCAGCATCTCCGCCAGCGCACCCAGCCGGGTGTAGTTGCGGTCCCGCTCCAGGTGCTCCACAGTGGACGTCTGCCAGGTGGCCCCGTTGCGCCCGGTCCGGCAGCGCTGCTCGATGATGCCCAGCAGCCGGTCGCGTACCTGCGGGCAGACGCCGAACCGGTCCAGCCCCGCGGACGCGGCCGGCAGCAGCCGGTCCAGCACCAGCCGCGTGGTCGGCAGCTCACCCAGGCCCGGCCAGTACACCTGAGCCGGCAGGCCGTCGCGCGCGCCGACGTGGAAGTTCTCCTCCGCCTGGCTGAATGTCAGCTGCGTCCACACTGGACGTTCGGCCTCGGCCAGCTCGCGCACCGCGCCGAGGTAGAACGCCGCGTTGGCCAGGATGTCCACCACGGTGGGACCGGCGGGCAGCACCCGGTTCTCCACCCGCAGGTGGGGGCGGCCGCCCATGATGTCGTAGACCGGCCGGTTCCACCGGAAGATGGTGCCGTTGTGCAGCCGGAGTTCGGAGAGCCTCGGTACCCCCCCGGAGCGCAGCACCTCGACCGGGTCCTCGTCGTCGGTGATCGGCAGCAGCGCGGGGAAGTACCGCACGTTCTCCTCGAACAGGTCGAAGATCGAGGTGATCCAGCGCTCGCCGAACCAGACCCTCGGCCGGACCCCCTGCGCCTTCAGCTCGTCCGGGCGGGTATCGGTGGCCTGCTCGAACAGCGCGATGCGGGTCTCCGCCCAGAGCCGCTTGCCGAACAGGTACGGCGAGTTCGCGCCGAGCGCGACCTGCACCCCGGCGATCGCCTGGGAGGCGTTCCAGTGGCTGGGGAAGTCCTCGGGTGCCACCTGCAGGTGGAACTGGACGCTGGTGCAGGCGGCCTCCGGCGCGATCGAGTCGGTGTGCGCCCGCAGCCGCTCCACGCCCCGGATGTCCAGCGCGAGATCCTCCCCCCGCGCGCTGACGATCTGCTCGTTGAGCACCCGGTACCGCGGGTCGGTCGAGAGGTTCTCCAGCACGGCGTGCCGCTGGGTCAGCGTGGGCAGGATGCCGATGGTGACGAGGCTGGCGTCGGCCTTGGCCGCCCGCTCGTCGGCGCGGGTCAGGCTGGCCACCAGGTCCTGCTCGTAGTCGTCGAAGCCGTCGCCGGCGATCAGCCGAGGTTTGACGTTGATCTCCAGGTTGAACCGGCCCAGTTCCGTCTGGAAGGCGGGGTCGGCGAGCACCTCCAGCACCTCGTCGTTGCGCATGGCCGGCTCCGCCTGGTCGTCGATCAGGTTGAGCTCCAGCTCCAGACCGGTCATCGGGCGGTCGGCGTCGAACCGGAAGTCGTGCAGCATCAGCGCGAACACGTCGAGACACCGGCGCACCTTGTGGCGGTACCGGATGCGATCTTCGCGGGTGAAACCGGCGCGGGAGACGTCCTTACCCATAACGCCCTCCGCCTTTGTTCGCTCCCCGCACAAGTTACCGCCACGCTCGGTTGACCTAACCGTATGAGTCAGCGCCCATGCGGGGCCAGGGACAAACCGGGCAGCCTGGGTCCCGCACGTGCCATGAACGACGGAACCCCCGCCGGGGAGGGGCGGGGGTTCCGGTATGCGAGGGTCAGACCTCCTGGCGGATGGCCTCGCCCTCGATCTCGATCTTCACGTTCTTGCCAATCATGACACCGCCGGTCTCCAGTGCCAAGTTGTACGTCAGCCCGAAAGCCTCACGGTCGATCTCGGTGGTCGCGC
>JBBWZQ010000282.1:0-79779 GCA_039649115.1 Micromonosporaceae bacterium
ATGGCGAGCCGGTCCGAGTCAGTGACCGTCGAGGTCGAGGCGTCGCACGCGGTCGCAGTGTCCCAGCCCGACGCGGTTGTCGACGTCATCATCGCCGCCTTGAACGAGGAGCAGAAGTGAAGCAGAAGATACTGTCCGTCGCGTTGATCGCGGCCGCTGCGGTCGTTATCCCCGCGGCGCACGACCTGCCGGCCAGCCAGCCGCGGATCGTCGCCCAGGTCATCGAGCGGGCAGCGCACTAGGGTCAGTGGCAACTGCTGCTGCTCAAGGAGTACCGATGATCTTTATCACCGCCAAGTTCAAGGTCCGGTCCGAGGACGCGGACAACTGGCCGGAGATCAGCCGCGAGTTCACCGAGGCGACCCGCAACGAACCCGGCTGCCTGTGGTTCGACTGGTCCCGCAGCGTCGAGGACCCCGCGGAGTACGTCCTCGTCGAGGCGTTCCGCGACAACGACGCCGGTGCCGCGCACGTCCAGTCCGGACACTTCGCGGACGCGCGGCAGACGCTGCCCGCCCACCTCGTCGAGACGCCGCGCATCATCAACGTGACGGTTCCGCAGGACGGCTGGTCGCTGCTCGGCGAGATGGCTGTTCCGGAATAATCGCGCGGGTGGACACATCCTTCCCCCTGCCGCCGGCGCCGATCCACGTCTCGGACGACGTACTCGACGACCTGGCCACCCGGCTGAAGTCCACCAGGTGGCCGCGGGACACCGGCAACGAGGACGGCTACTACGGCCTGCCGCGCGCATACCTGCGGGAGCTCGTGGCCTACTGGATCGACGGGTACGACTGGCGCGCGGCGGAAGCGGCGATCAACGCCTACCAGCACTACACGGTCGACATCGGCGGCGTGCCCGTGCACTTCATGCGCAGGCCCGGCGTCGGTCCCCACCCCACGCCGCTGATCCTGTCCCACGGCTGGCCGTGGACGTTCTGGCACTGGTCCAAGGTCATCGACCCGCTGGCCGATCCCGGCGCGTTCGGCGCCGACCCGGCCGAGGCGTTCGACGTCATCGTGCCCTCCCTGCCCGGCTTCGGATTCTCCACCCCGCTGGCCAACCACCCCGACATGAACTTCTGGAAGATCGCCGACGTCTGGCACGAACTCATGACCGGCGTCCTCGGCCACCAGAAGTACGCGGCGGCCGGATGCGACGTCGGCGCACTCGTCACCGGACAGCTCGGCCACAAATACGCCGACGAGCTGCACGCCATCCACATCGGCTCGGCGCAGAAGCTGACCCTCTTCAACGGCGACCGCGGCTGGGACCTCTCCGGCGGGCACCCCATTCCGGACGGGCTCCCACCCGGCATCCACCAGCGGATCGTGGCACTGGAGAAGCGGTTCGCCGTCCACCTCGCCGCGCACGTGCTCGACCCCGCCACGCTCGGCTACGGGCTCACCGACTCACCCGCCGGCATGCTCGCCTGGATCCTGCGGCGCTGGGCCAGCTGGTCGGACAACCACGGTGACGTCGAACGCGTCTTCACCAAGGACGACCTGCTCACCCACGCCACCATCTACTGGGCCGGCGACGCGATCGCCAGCTCGATCCGCACCTACGCGAACAACAACCGCTATCCGTGGCAGCCATCGCACGACCGTTGGCCGGTCGTCGAGGCACCCACCGGCATCACCTTCGTCGGCTACGAGAACCCACCCGGCGTCACCACCAGCCAGCAGCGCGTCCAACACTTCCTCGACAGCGACCGCGCCGCCTGGTACAACAATGTCAACATCACCGCCCACGACCGCGGCGGACACTTCATCCCCTGGGAAATACCCCACGAGTGGGTCGACGACCTGCGCCGGACCTTCCGCGGGCGCCGGTAGCCCGCGGCGTCCGCATCGCCCTCGTCGGCTACGGCCGTGGCACCCGGACTGCACCCGTCGGGTACCCGCGCCGATCCGTGGCGACCGCACGCTCGGTGTGTGGGGCGCCCGCTCCACCATGTCCGCTGCCGTGGGGGCTCAGTGAACGACGACGGTCCGCAGCTACGTGTCCGGCTGGCCGATCTGGCCGCGCCGGTGCATCCGGTGCCGCTCGGCGCGTCGCTGGCCGAGGTCGGCGAGATGGTCCGGGCCGAGCCGGACCTCGGCGTGCTGGTGGTACGCGGGCGGGACGACGCGGCGTGGCTGCTGGGCCGCACCGAGCTGCTCGAACTGGTCGCGCAGGCAACCGACGGCGCGGTGCTGGACGAGGCGTGTTGCCGCCCGTACCAGGCGTTGACGCAGGCCGCCGGTACACCTGTCGAGGACGCGGCCCGCGCCGCCATGGCGCGGCCGGCGCGGCAGCGTACCCGCGACATCGTGGTGACCTGGCCGATCGGGCTGGTCGGCACGGTGAGCGTGGACGCCCTGCTCACCGGCATCGTGGACAGCCTGCCGTCGCTGGCGCGCTGCGACGATCTGACCGGCCTGGCCAACCGCAACGGCTTCATGCTGGCCGCCGAGCGGCTCGCGGACCAGCAGACCGACCCGATCACGCTGATCCTGTTGGACCTGGACCGGTTCAAGGACATCAACGACGCGTTCGGCCACGGCGCCGGCGACGATCTGCTGCGCGCCGTGGGCACGGCGCTGCGCCGGTACGCCGACGGTCGCGGTTGCGCGGGGCGCCTCGGGCGGGACGAGTTCGCGGTGGTGGTACCCGATCTGGAGCGGTGGCGTGCGGGCGCCGAGGGGTACTCGCGGGCGGTCCTGACCGGCATCGGCGAGCGGATCCAGCACGCGGTGCGGGGCCCGTTCACGATCGCCGGCGTGCCGGTCAGCGTCGAGGTGGGCGTCGGCATCGCGTACCGGTCGGCGTCGGGTGAGGACGTGTCGACGCTGCTGCGCCGGGCGGAGACCGCGATGCGGGTGGCGAAGCGGGAACGCACCGGTGTCGAGGTCTGGCACGCGGAGCTGGGCATGGCCCGCAGCGACGACCTGCGGGTGCTCGCCCACCTGCGCAAGGCGATCCCCGGCGGGCAACTGCGGTTGTACTACCAGCCGCTGATCGACGCCGGCACCCGGCGGACACACAGCGTCGAGGCGCTGGTGCGGTGGCAGCACCCGGAGTGGGGCATGCTGCCGCCGGGCCGGTTCATCCCGCAGGCGGAGCGCTCGGACGTGATTCTCGCGCTGACCGACTGGGTGCTGGACACCGCCCTCGCCGACGTCGCCGGGTGGATGCGTACCGGCCACCCGCTGCCGGTCTCGGTGAACGTCTCCGCGGCCTGCCTCGCCCAGGAGCGGCTCTGCGCCACGGTGGCGACGCTGCTCGCCGCGCATCACGTCCCGGGCGGCCTGCTCACCATCGAGGTGACCGAGAGCGCGGTGATGAGCCATCCGCAGCGGGCCGCGGCCCGGCTCACCGCGCTGCGCGAACTGGGCGCCCGGGTGTCCGTCGACGACTTCGGCACCGGCTACACGTCACTGGCGCTGCTCACCCAGCTGCCGATCGACGAGCTCAAGCTGGACCGGTCGTTCGTCGCCCGGGTCACCGACTCGGCCAGCCACCGCGCGGTCGTGCGGGCGGTCGCTGAGATGGCGCGCGGGCTGGGTGTCACTCTGGTGGGCGAGGGCATCGAGGACGAGGCGACCGCGGAAGCGTTGCAGGTACTCGGATTCGACCTGCTGCAGGGCTACCACTTCGGCCGGCCCGTACCGGCCGACACGATCAGCGGCGCCGACCACATGCCGCCCGCGCTGACCGGCGAGGTGGCCCGGGTACTGGCCGGCGCCCGCGCCGCGACCGGTGGTCCGAGCGCCGCGGTGGCCCGCCAGGTGGCGATGGCCGGCCTGCCCAAGCCGGACACCCAGCAGCGCCACGCGCTCAACGCGCTCGCCGCGGTCGCGGCCCAGCTCTGCGGCGCACCCGTCGGGCTGGTCACCCTGGTCCGCCCCGACCGGGTCGACGTGGTGGGCAACAGCAGTCCGTTGCGGCTGAGCGCACTCGCCCGGCCCGGCAACGCCTGCCTGTACAACGTCGCGGAGGACGGCTGGTTCGAGGTCGTCGACGCGAGCGTGGATCCACGGTTCGCCGAGCACCATCTGGTCCGCGTGGCCGGGCTGCGGTACTACGCCGGGGAACCGGTGCGCACGCCGGCCGGCGCGGCGATCGGCTCCCTCTGCGTGCTGGACACCGCGCCGCGGCGCCTCGCGCCCGGGCAGCGCCAGGCGATCGGCGCCCTGGCCGAGGTGGCCGGCTGCCTGCTCGCCGGGCGACCGCCGAGTCAACCGGCGCTGCACCTGCTCACCGCCGGACTGCCCGAGCGGTCCACCGGCGCCCGGATGCGGCGCGCCGGGCTGCGACCCGCCGGCCGGCCGTAACTGGCAAAGACGACCCGAACCGCACGAGCAGGCGGCCGGCCCTGGCGGCGCGCGAGGACCGGCCGTCGTCGGCTTGTGGCGGTCACCCCGCGCTGGTCGCCTCGACCGTGTCGAGGATGGCGGCGGTCCGTTCACACAATTCGAGCAACCCGGGCAGGACGGCGCGCCCACCGGCGAGGTCGTTCGCCTCGGCGGCGGCCCGGATCAGCTCGCAGCGCCGCGCCACCCCGACCGCGCCGATGGTCACGCTCGCGGCGTGCAGCGAGGCCGCCGCGGCCAGCGCGTCGTGCGCCGTGGCTGCGCTCAGCGCCAGCCGCAGCCGCTCGCCGCGGGTCGGCAGCTCATCGACATAGGTACGCACCATCTCCGAGACGGGCACCGTGTCGCCGTCGAACTGGCTCACCAGTCGCTCCAGTGTGGACAGATCGACGTCCACATCGGAGGACTTCGTGCTCGCCGGCTGCGGCCGCGGCGTGAACGCGATGATGGCCGCGCTGAGGTGTTCGAGGTCGACCGGCTTGGTGAGGAACCCGTCCATGCCCGCGGCGAGGCACTCCTCCCGGTGGCCGGCCAGCGCGTCCGCCGTGATAGCCACGATCGGGGTACGCCGCCGGCGCGGGTCGGCCGCCTCGGCCGCCCGGATCTGGCGGGTCGCCTCGATGCCGTCGATGTCGGGCAGGTGCCGGTCCATGAGGACCACGTCGTAGTGCCGGTCCAGGACCGCCCGCACGCCCTCCCCTCCGGTGGCGACGTCGTCCAGCTGGTGGCCCAGGCGGGTGACCTGCCGGCTGGTCAGGATCCGGTTGACGCCGTTGTCCTCGACCAGCAGGATGCGCAGCGGCACCGGCTCGCCGGCGGCGGCGACGTCGGGCTCGCCGGACGGCACGGCCGGTACGTCCGCCCGGCCCAGGCTCAGTTGCAGGGCCACCTCGGTCGCGCCGCCGGCCCGTTGCACGGCGGCGAGGCTGCTGCCCATCCGTCGCGCGAGCCGGTTGGCGAGGAAGATGCCCAGCTGCGGCGCCTCCTCGGGCAGCACGGCGCCGGCGCAGTTGAGCTGGGACAGGTACTGGTCGGGCAGGCCGGGCCCGGAGTCGGCCACCGTGATGCGCAGGGGCACCCGCTCATCCTCCATCGAGCCGGCCAGGTCGACCGCGACGCTGATCGGGCGCCGCGCGTGGGTGACCGCGTTCGAGACGAGCTCGACGAGCACGCCGGTGACCGCCTCCGGATCGCCCACGAGCCTGGTCGGGATCTGCGGGTGTACGCGCACCGAGACCGGTGTGGTGGGGCTCGCGGTCGCGGTCGCCTCCGCCAGGACGTCGCCGAGGTCGAACGGTTCCGGTCGGGGTGCCGGCTCGCCGGAGACCAGCCGGAGCAGCAGCGTGAGGCGGTCGCACGCGTACACCAGGCCGCCCGCCTGATCGACCATGTGCGCGACCAGGCGGCGCTGGTCCGCGGCGAGGTCGGAGTTGGCGAGCAGTTCGCCGAAGCCGAGCAACGCGTGCAGCGGCGTACGCATGCCTATCGTGAGGGAGGAGACGATCACGCGTACCGCGTGCGGATCGATCGGTTGGCTGGCCGGCGTCGGCATTGTCGGTCCTCTCAGCTCGCCGGGACCGGCTGGTCCGGGACGGGTGCCGCCGCGGGCAGGTCGATCTGGAACGTGGTACCGACGCCCTGCACGCTGTGCACCCGGATCTGGCCGCTCATCGCCTCGACCAGGCTGCGCGTCAGCGCGAGGCCGAGGCCGGTGCCCTCCACCTCGGTGCGCTCGGCACCGATGCGCTCGAAGGGCAGGAAGACGTCGTCCAGCCGGTCGGCCGGGATGCCGATGCCGGTGTCGGTCACCGCGATGCGCAGCCACCCGCCGTCGGACTCGCGACCGAACGGCGTCTCCAGGTCCAGCGGGTAGCAGTCCACGGTGACCGTGCCGCCCGGATGGCTGTACTTCACCGCGTTGGAGAACACGTTCAGCAGCGCCTGCTTGAGCCGTTGCGGATCGGCCCACACCCGCGCGTCGGGCTGGCCGGCCCGCAGGTGCCGGATGGTCAGCCGGCGCTCGGCCGCCGCCGGACGCAGCAACGCCGCGCAGTCCGCGACCACCTCGCCGACCGGTATCGACGCCAGCCGCACCGGCAACTGCCCGCTCTCGATGCGGTTGACGTCCAGCGCCTCGGTCACCAGGTCGAGCAGGTGCCGCCCGGCGCGCACGATCTGCGTCACACACTCCGCGTCGTCCGGCTCCAGGTCGCTGCATTCGAGCAGCTCGGAGAAGCCGACAATCGCGTTGAGCGGAGTCCGCAGCTCGTGGCTCATCCGGGACAGGAAATCGCTCTTCGCCTGGTTGGCCCGTTCCGCCACCGCCTGCGCGTGCTCGGCGCGGCCCCGGGCGTCGCGTGCCTGCAGTTCGGCGCCGCGGCGCTCGGTCACGTCATGCAGGATGCCGGCGAAGCCGGCGACCGCACCCCCGCCGTCGAACAGGGCCCGCCCCTTCACCTCCATCCAGCGCGGATCGCCGTCGCGGGCCAGGAACCGCACCTCGCGGCTCTCCGCCGACCCGCCGATCAGCGCCGCCATGTGCTGCGCGGCGAGGATTCGGTCGTCGGGGTGCACGTGGTGCATCGCGTCCTTCCCGACGATGTCGTGGAACGCGATGCCGGTGAGCGTGGTCCAGGCCTGGTTCACGAAGGTCACCCGCCCGTCCGGGCCGACCCGCACCACGACCGCGCCGATGTCGTCGAGCATGGCCCGGGCGCGCTGCTCGGCGGCGGCGGCCTGGCCGATCGCCCGCGCGCCGGCGAGCCCGGCCGCGATCACCTGCGCGGCCGCGCCGAGGACGGCGTCCGGTAGGGACTGCGCCTCGCGTGGGTGCTGAAGGATCAGCGTGCCCACCTGACTCCCCTGGAACATCAGCGGCAGCACCGTTCCCGGCGGCGCACCCGCGTCACTCGGCTCACCTGGGCGCGTCCACTCGTACGTCTCGTCCGGACCGCCGCCGACCACGGTCTCGTGCACCAGCACGCGGGACGCGCCGGCATACTCCGCCACGGCCGCGGCGGCCGTGCGGATCGCGGCGGACCGGTCGTCCACGGTGGTGCTCAGCAGTGCGTTCGAGAGGCGGGAGAGGAGGTCGACGCCAGCCGTCGGTTCGGCGCTTTGCATGTACCTACCATCGGCGGCCCGGGCGGGCAACTGAGCCACCGGGCCGGCCGGCGAGGGCTGGGCACAATGCCTCAACCCGGGCGGCCGGCGGCCGACCGGACAACTGGGGCCGTAGCAGCCCGCGCCGTCACGGCGCGTGGCGGATGCTCGCGACCGAGGAGGGCTGCAGCAATGGCCACCGCCGAGGACCTGCTGAAGGCGACCGACGAGATCCTTTCCGACGGCGCGCGGCGGGGAATGATGCACAACGCCGCCGAGGACCACCGGCTCGACGGCCGTACCATCCTCGTCGGCGGCCGCCGGTTGGTGCACTTCGGCTCGTGCAGCTACCTGGGCCTGGACCAGCACCCGGTCCTCGTCGCCGGAGTGGTCGACGCGGTGCGGCGGTTCGGCACGCAGTTCTCCTCCTCCCGCGCGTACCTGTCCGCGCCGGACTACGCGCTCGCCGAGGAGCTGCTCGGCACCGTCTTCGGGCGGCCGGCGCTGATCACCTCCAGTACCAGCCTCGGCCATCTCTCGGCCATGCCGGCACTGATCTCCTCGCGCGACGCGCTCGTCCTCGACCACCAGGTGCACAGCAGCGTGCACACCGCCGCGAAGGTCGTGCAGGCGCAGGGATCCGCCGTCACGCTCATCCCGCACAGCGACCTGACCGTGCTGCACCGGCGGGTCGCCGAGCTGTCCCGCATCCACCGGCGTGTCTGGTACGCGGCCGACGGGCTCTACAGCATGTTCGCCGACTACGCCCCGGTGGACGCGCTGAACGAACTGGTGGCGCGCCACGAGCAGCTGTGGCTCTACATCGACGACGCGCACGCGGTGTCCTGGCACGGCCGCAACGGCCGGGGGTACGCGCTGGAGCGGCTCAGCCCGCTGGCCGCCAGCCGCAGCATCGTCGTCGGCTCGCTGAACAAGTCGTTCGCCGCGGCCGGCGGCGTGGTCACCTTCCCGGATGCCGAGTCGCGCCGCCGCGTCTTCACCGTCGGCGGCCCGATGGTGTTCTCCGGTCCGGTCCAGCCACCGATGCTCGGCGCGATCCTGGCCTCGGCGCGGCTGCACCTCACCGGCGAGGTCCTCGACCGCCAGGAGTACCTGCGCGGCCTGATCCAACTCTTCAACAGCCGCGCCGAGCGCGAGGCGCTGCCACTGGTCAGCCCGAGCGAGGCCCCGATCCGGTGCGTCGGCGCGGGCATCCCGGCCATCGCCTACGACGTCACCGGCCGGCTGCGGGACGCGGGCTACTTCGTCGACACCGCGGTGTTTCCCGGCGTACCCGCGAAGTTGTGCGGGGCCAGGATCGCGCTGACCGCCAGCCACACGCCCGAGGACGTCATCGGGCTGGTCGAGGCGCTCGCCGAGGCGCTGCCCCGGGCACTCGCGGCCGGCGGCAGTTCGGCCGGGCAACTGCAGCGCGCCTTCGCCCGCCAACTGCGGGGCCGCCCGGTGCGGTTGCGCCACATCGCTCCGGACGCGGTGGCTGCCCTGCGGCTGGAACGGCACGGCAGCATCGGTACGGTCGGCGCGGCCGAGTGGGACCGGCTGTTCGCCGGGCGGGGCTCGTTCCTCTCCTCCGGCCTGCGGGCCCTCGAACGCACCTTCGCCGGGACCCACGAGCCCGAACACTCCTGGGACTTCCACTACTGGATCGTGCGCGACGCGCGGGACGTCCCGATCGCGGCGACCTTTTTCACCACGGCACTGTGGAAGGACGACATGCTCGCCACCGCCGCGGTGTCCGCCGAGGTCGAGCGGTCCCGGGCTGCCGACCCGTACCACCTCACGTCCACGACGGTGGCGATGGGCAGCCTGCTGACCGAGGGCAACCACCTCTATCTGGACCGGACCCGCGACTGGCGGGCCGCGCTGCGCCTGATTCTCGCCGCGGCGCGCGAGGAGGAGGACCGGGCCGGCGGCTCCGCCGTCCTGCTGCGCGACCTGCCGCACGGCGACGAGGAGCTGCACGAGGTGCTGACCGCCGAGGGCTTCCTGCGCATACCGATATACCCGACCTGGGTGCGCGAGCTCGACTTCGGTACCGACGCGGAGTTTCTCGCCCAGCTGTCCAAGAAGCACCGTTACCACCAGCGCACCAAGGTGCTCGGCACGCAGCAGCACTTCGAGGTCGCCGCGATCCCGGGCGGCGGTACGGCGGCCGCCGCGCTGACCGCGGCCGAACGGGACGAACTCTATGCGCTGTACCGCAACGTGCATGCCCGCAATCTGGACCTCAACGTGTTCCCGTTGCCCCGCCGGCTCCTCGACGCCGTACTCGACCAGCCCGGCTGGGAGCTGACCGTGCTGCGCCTGCCCGAACTCGGCGAGCGGCCGGTGGCGTTCACGCTGCAGCACCTCGGCCCCGGCTACGTACAGCCGGTCCTGGTCGGGCTGGACTACCGCCATGTCAGCTCGCACCACACGTACCAGCAGTTGCTGTGGCAGTCGATCCGGACCGCACAGCGGCACGGCGCGGCGCGTGTCCTGTTCGGCATGAGCGCGGATCTGCAGAAGTCCCGGTTCGGCGCGAAGCCACAACGCCGTTGGGTGTACGTGCAACCGACCGACGTGTACCACAGCGACGTGCTGACCAACCTCAGCCAGCGGGTGGCGGTGGCGCCGGGCCCATTGTGGCGAGACTGACTTACGTTACCTTTCTACCTTGTATGCTTTTTATACCAAACGGGGCTGATTCGGAGGTACTGGTGTCGCTGCAGCGCATCGACCGGTGGACTCTGGCGGAGTTGCCGCGGTGGAACCGGGCTGTCCTGGCGGGGACGGCGACCGGCGCCGGGCTGGTCGACGCGGTGGACGTGGTGTTGCGGGACGCGCCCGATCCGGACGTGCTGTCCCCGGTCGAGGCGCAGCGGCTCGTGGTCGACTTGGGATTGGCGGGTGTGTGCGTGGCCCGTCATTTCCAGGAGCGGGACCCGGCCCGGAAGGCGACTCCGGAACAGGCGTTCGCGCCGCTGGTGGTGGGCGCGGGACAGCGCGGGTTCCTGGAGTATTTCGCGGCCCTCGCCGACCGGACCGCGACGGGGCACCCGCCTCGGGACAGCTATGCCTCCCTGGTGCGGTGGAACGTGCCCACCACGTCGGTGGTCTGGAACGGGCAGGCGCTCGCCGTGCTGCCGGGTGTGTTCGCCGACGGGTCCGTGCGTACCTACACCGGTGACGCCGGCGAGCAGCGGTTCTTCGGCCTGCTCAAGAACTGCGAAACGGTGGAGCGCGCGGTCAACGACCTGCTGGAGCCGATCTCCGACGGGGCGGTGGACCTGTTCGGCGCGGATGCGCGGTGGCGGGTGCGGCTGGCCACGGCGCTGCTGGAGGTGCTGCGACTGATGTGCGTCGAGTTCGCGGCGTTACCACCGGGGCACGGTTTGCGTACTGACTACTTCCTCGACGTGTTCCGCCAGTTCGCCGTGCACTGGCGGTACGACGACATTCCGCCCAGCGGCGCCCTGGATCCGGAGGCTCCGCGGCGCGATCTGCTGCTGGGTATCGCTCTGCCCGGCTACCGAAGCCATGTGCGCCGGGTGTGGCCGGCCCTGCTGGTGAAGGAGCGTGCCGAGATCGACCGGCTGATGGACCGCCCGACGCTGCCGGGCATGCTGCTGCGCCGCCTCGATCTGGCGGGCGGCGCACTGGGGTCGCTGCCGGTGCCCGACCTGTCCCGGCTGGTGCGTGAGCATCCTGTGCTGGCCGACTGGTGGCTGTTGCTGGACGCCAACGCGCGGGTGGCGGGCGCCCATCTGATGCTCAGCCGCACGTTTCTGTTCCGGCCCCAACGCGACCGCGAGTACGCGGGCTTCGGTGACCGGCCCCTGGTGTCCAACCGGCGCGGCACCACCGGAATGGACGAGGGGATACTGGAGCGGTTGACGCTGGCGCGGCGCGAGCATGCACTGACCGCCCTGCGCGCGGTGCCGCGCCAGGTCCTGACGGACTGCGCGGGCGGCGGGCAACCACCGGTGGCGGATCTGGTCGCCGCCATCGAGGTCCGGACGGTGGGCCGCGGCCAACCGGTGTGGCCGACCAGGCTGCGGGCCGCGGATGGCTCCCCGCACCAGGCCGGCGAACCTGAGGCATTGCAGCTCGGGGGTGGCCGCCGATGACCAGCGGCGCGCCGACCGGGGTGGCCCGGCACCCGGACCCCGACCCCGCGGTCGGGGTCAGCCGCGACGACCTGATGGCGCTGCTCGACCACACCTCCGCCGTGATCTACATGCGCGACCTGCGTGGGCGGTACCTGCTCGTGAACCGGCAGTACGAGAGGCTGTTCGACGTACGGCGTGAGGCGATCGTGGGGATGACCGACCACGACCTGTTCCCGGCCGAGATCGCCGACGCGTTCCTGGCCAACGACCGGCAGGCCGCCGCCAGTGGTGGCCCGGTCCAGATGGAGGAACGGGCACCTGGCGACGACGGTGAGCACACCTACATCACGGTGAAGTTCCCGCTGATCGACACCACCGGCGAGCCCTACGCGGTGTGTGGCATCTCCACCGACATCACCGCCCGCACCCGCGCCGAGGAGGAGGTACGCCGGCTCAACAGCGAGCTGGAGGAGCGGGTACGGCAGCGCACCGCCGAACTGGAGGCCGCCACCCGCGAGCTGGACGCGTTCGCGTACTCGGTGTCCCACGACCTGCGCGCACCGCTGCGGTCGCTGAACGGCTTCAGTGAACTGCTGCAGGAGGACTACCAGGACGCGCTCGACGAGCAGGCGCGCGACTACCTGCGCCGGATCCAGACCAACGCCTCCCGCATGGCCCAGATGATCGACGACCTGCTCGACCTGTCCCGGGCCTCCCGCACCGAACTGCACCGGGAACCGACCGACCTGACCACCCTGGCCCACGACGTGATCGGCGACCTGCGGGTCGCCGAACCGGACCGCCAGGTCCAGGTGTCCATCGCCGAGGCACTGACGGAGTCAGGCGATCCGCACCTGGTGCGGCTGATCCTGCAGAACCTGCTCGGCAACGCCTGGAAGTTCACCGCCAACCGTCCGGACGCGCGGATCGACTTCGCCGCCGCGCACGACGGCGGGACCCAGGTCTTCGTCGTGCGGGACAACGGCGCCGGGTTCGACATGCGCTTCGCCGACAAGCTCTTCGACGC
This sequence comes from Micromonosporaceae bacterium, assembly GCA_039649115.1. GTDB lineage: Bacteria > Actinomycetota > Actinomycetes > Mycobacteriales > Micromonosporaceae > DATEJJ01. The sequence continues at coordinate 12,601 of JBBWZQ010000282.1, forward strand.
CTTCCAGCGGCTGCACACCGCGACCCAGTTCGACGGCAGCGGTATCGGGCTGGCCATCGTGCAACGCATCGTGAACCGCCACGGCGGCGGGATCTGGGCGCACAGCGAACCCGACCATGGGGCACAGTTCTCCTTCACCCTCGCCCCACCGCACCCGGCCGCGGACCAGCCATGAACGACGACCCGATCCTGCTCGTCGAGGACAACCCCGACGACGTGATATTCACCCTGCGCGCGTTCCGGAAGAACAACATCGGCAACGACATCATCGTCGCCACCGACGGCGAGCAGGGCCGCCAGTTGCTGCTTCCCGACGACGACACCGCACCGATCCGGCCGGCGCTGATCCTTCTCGATGTCAAGCTCCCGAAGATCGACGGGCTGCAACTGCTGCGTCTCATCCGCGCCGACCCGCGCACCCAGCTCCTCCCGGTGGTCGTGCTCACCACCTCCAACGAGGAACGGGACATCGTCGCGAGCTACCGGCTCGGCGCCAACAGCTTCGTCCGCAAGCCCGTCGTCTTCGGCGAATTCCTCAACGCCGCCAACGTGTTGGGCATGTACTGGCTGCTGGTCAACGAGCCCTCGCCCCCCTGGCACGGCCCACACCGGCCATGACAGCACTACGGCTTCTGCTCATCGACGACAGCGACGACGACGCCCTGCTCATCGCCAGCCAGTTCCGCCGGGCCGGCATCCAGGCCAGCTACGAACGCGCGGAAACCGCCGCCGCCGTCAGCACCGCCCTGCGCGAACGCCCACCCGACGTGGCCATCTGCGACTACACCATGCCGTCCCTGCACGCCGAAGACGCGCTGGCCATCCTGCGCGACAGCGGGCTGGACGTACCGTTCATCCTCGTGTCCGGCCAGGTGGGCGAGGAGACCGCGGTGGCGCTGATGAGGGCCGGCGCGCACGACTTCGTCCTGAAAGACCGGCTGACCCGTCTCGTACCCGCCGTGCAGCGCGAACTGCGCGAGGCAGCCGAACGCCGGCACCGCCGCAGCACCGAGGCCGCACTGCGCGACAGCGAGGAACGCTTCCGGCTGCTCGCCGAACACGCCAAGGACATCATCTTCCGGTACCGGCTCCGGCCCCAGCCCGCCCTGGAGTACATCAGCCCCGCCGTGTCGACCATCATCGGCTGCAAACCGGAAGACCTCTACGCCGACCCGGGCCTGACCTTCACCCTGATCGACCCGGCCGACCGGGAAACCTTCGCCGCGTCGTGGAGCCACGGTGAACCCGAACAGCTCACCGTGCGCTGGCACCGCCACGACGAGCAGGTCGTCTGGACCCACCAGCGGATCACCGCCATCCGCGACGGTGCCGGCCAGCTCGTCGCCGTCGAAGGCATCCTGCGGGACGTCACCAGCCAGATCCTCACCGAACAGGAAAAGCAACGCCTGGAACGCGAACTGGCCCTCTCCGAACGCCTCGACTCCCTCGGCCAGCTCGCCGGCGGCATCGCCCACGACTTCAACAACCTGCTCGCCGTCATCTCCGGCTACGCCGACATCCTCGCCCAGGACACCGACCCGGCACACCCGCACCGCCAGGACCTGGACAGCATCCGGCAGGCCGCACAACGCGCCGCCTCGCTGACCCGGCAACTGCTCATCTTCAGCCGCCGCGAACCGTCCCGCCCCCAGGCGGTGAACCTCAACACCGTGGTCGCCGACACCGCGAACCTGCTCACCCGCACCCTCGGCGAGGACATCGAAGTCGCCCTCGACCTGGACATCGACCTGCCCCTCATCCTCATCGACCCCACCAAGCTGGAACAGGTCCTCCTCAACATCGTCATGAACGCCAGGGCGGCCATGCCCCACGGCGGCCGACTGGCCATCACCACCCGGCACCGGTACCCACCGCACCCGGTCGTGGTACTCGCCATCACCGACACCGGCACCGGCATGCCGCCGGAGGTCGCCGCGCGGGCCTTCGAACCCTTCTACACCACCAAACCACCGGGACAGGGCACCGGCCTCGGACTGGCCACCGCCTACGGCGTCGTCAAGGAGGCCGGCGGGGACATCACCATCGACTCGACCGTCGGCCACGGAACGACGGTACGCGTGCTCCTGCCCCCCACCCACCACGTGCCGACGCCGTCCCCGACCCCCACCCAGCCCACGATCGCCGGCAACGGCGAGACCATCCTCGTCGTCGAGGACGAAGACGCGGTACGCGAGATCGTCACCCGGATCCTGACCCGCAACGGCTACCACGTCATCGCGACCGGTACCCCGACCCAGGCCGTCACCCTCTACCAGGACCACCCGCAGATCGCCGCGGTACTCACCGACGTCATCATGCCCGGCATGTCCGGGACCCAGATCGCCGCCCAGATCCTGGTACTCAACCCCGACGTCCCGATCCTGTTCATGTCCGGATACACCACCGGCCCCACCCCCGGCGGCCAGGCGATGCCACCCAACGCCCCACTCATCCACAAACCCTTCGACGCGCCGACCCTGCTGGCCCGGCTCGCAGCGCTGCTGCCACCCGGCACCTGAGAGATCGCTCGCGTCACGGCCCGACACCGAACCTGGCGTACACGGGCTCGACGGCGTTCAGCGAGGAGCCGCCCTGGAGCGTGTACCCCGCGGCCACCCATTCGGTCGCGTCCGGGTGGTGCGTCTCGCAACCGCAGTAGTCACCCCACCGCCCGGTGAACGGCTCGTGGGTGCTCGCGCGCGTGGCGGCGAACACCCAGTTGACGCCTTCGAGGAAACCCACCACGTGCACGGGATGTTTGACACCCCCGCCGCCGTAGAAGAGTGAGATCCCGACCCTGCCGTTCACGTTGGGAAACGTCGAAGGGTAGGCCCACGCCACTTCGAGGGTGAAGATGTCCGGCTCCAACACCACGGCCTGGGTGTTGGTGTCGACCACCATCGCCTTCAGCCACGGTTGCGGGCGAGCGTTCGTGGGAAGCGCACTCCAGAGGAACCCGACGCGACTGCCCGTGATCCAACCCGCCATCGGCCTGCTGTCGAGCTGCGCCAGCCACTCGGCGCCGCCTGGGCCGGGTGACGAGAACGAGCCGCCGGTCAGGCTTCCGGCCCATTCGCCTCGGGGCGAGACCCGGAATGACGTCATGACAGCGTCCTCGGCGTCCGGCAGGCGGAAGATGGTCAGCGGATTTTCGGTGTTCGCGGCCATGAAGTACATGTCCGTGGTGGCGCCCCGGGTCAGGCAGAGCGCCCCGTGCTCCGTGAAGTAGAAGATGGACGCCGGGTTGAGGTTCGCCAGATGACGCAGCGGAAATTTGATCACCAATGACCCGAACGGAGTCCTGTCGCGGGCCACCGTGTAGGTCAGGTAGAGGTTGTTGTTGCTCGTGGCGATGTCCGGACGATCGAACATGACGTGCGTCGCCCAGGTGGAATCGAACTGGTCCGGGGTGAACACCCAGGACGTCCAGTTTCCCGGCCCGGGACTTCCGGACGTCGACACAGCCAGGCAGAAGAAGTTCGCTCCGTTGATGTCGTCGGACTGAAACACCAAGATCCACAAGTTCCTCATGCGGTCGTGCAGCACCTTCGGATCCCCGAATCCGCCGGCACTGTCGGGGAATTCTCTATGCGGGTCGACAAACGTCCAGGTCTCCCCGCCGTCGCTCGAGTGGCTGCAGAAGTTGTTGCCCGTCATGAACGCGTGGTCGAGGAAGCTCGCGGCGGTCGGTTCGTTGGTCGTCGATGTGGAGTGCCCCGTTGCCACCTGATTCAGGTCGACATTCTTGATCAGGTTCACCGATGCCATGGGTCAGCGCTCCTCTCCCGCTCGGCGCGCTACTTCGGGCGCCGGCGTGGGAGGCACGTCCGCGTGGGCGTCCTTCGCCGGTGCCGCCGACATGTGGGCCCGAGCCTTGGCGCGTTCGCGCTGCTCGCGCTCTGCCAGGCTGGGCGGCGGCTGGTACGGCCCCGCGACGCTCTCGTCCAGCGCGGTCCGCGGCGACAGGCCGGTCGGGCCGGGCCTGGGCGGCCCGTAGTCTTCGTAGGACGTCCCGGACCGGCTCTCCTGGAATGTCACCTGGTAAGGAAAGGCGCGGTGTGGCGGAAAGAATCCGTGCTCGCTGTCGTGCGCGACGTTGTGCGTGTTCGCATCGTTCTGCGCCTCGAACTGCAGATACCAGATCGACTCGACGAATACTCTCTCCTGCGGGCACCAGACGGCCCAGAAATCGGCTATCCCGGTTATCCCGCGCTCCGCGGCAGCCGATTGGGAAAAGGTGCCGACAGGAGTTCCGCCCGGATATCGCTCTTGGTCGGATCCTGCATCCACGAGAACCATCTCCAATGATCGGACTCGATCTGTGCCACCCGAGGATACGTCTGCACGGTAGATCGACGATAGTCTCCGCCCACACCTTCCGCGACGGCAACGACGTGCCCGCCCGCCGCGCAGAACCGGTCATCGACCCGTCAGCCGCCGCCTGCCGGGCGGTCGCGGTCGCGGCGGCGCCGGCGGATCCGCCAGGCGAGGATGCCGGCCAGGACCAGCGCGGCGGCGGCGAGGGCGGCGATGCGACCGAAGGTCTTCTCGATGGTGGTGTAGGAGTTGCCGGCGAGGTAGCCCAGCAGCACGCTGCCGACGCCCCAGGTCAGGCCGCCGGCGGCGTTGTAGGCCAGGAACCGGCGGAAGGGCATGCGGGAGGTACCGGCGAGGAACGGCATGATCGCGCGGAGGAACGCCACGAACCTGCCGAGGAACACGGCCGGACCACCCCGGCGCGCCAGCATCCGGCCCGCCGCGTCGACGCGCTCCTGCCGGCGGCGCAGCACCCGCAGCGAGAGCAGGCGGGTGCCGTAGCGGCTGCCGATCCCGTAGCCGACGCTGTCCCCCACGATCGCCGCGGCCACCACGGTGAGGCACATCAGGATCAGGGCGGCGTGGCCGCGGCTGGCCGCGACGCCGCCCAGGATCGCCGCGGTCTCGCCGGGCAGCACGAACCCGACGAACAGCGCGTCCTCGGCGAAGACCAGCAGCCCGACGAGGAGGTAGACCACCGGCCCGTGCAGGCCGAGAAGGTGGTCGAGCAGCTTGCTCATGGGCTTCGCCTGTCGGGAGCGGGTCGAGGCCCACACTATCCCCGCTCCGCTCACCCCCAAACGGCGGATCCGAGCCACGGATCCAACAGGCCGCCCGGTGCGTCGTCGAGCCGGCTGACCCGCGCGAAGCGGGAACGGTGGTAACACAGCGGTGGTTCCTCGGCGTCACCGAGGAGCACGGCCCGCACCTCGCCGACGAAGAGCGTGTGGTCGCCCACGACATGGGTGTCGACCGTCCGGTTCACCAGGCAGGCCAGGCTGTTCGTCAATACGGGTACCCCGGCGTGGACGGTGAACTCGGGCGCCGGCGCGTCCGGACCGACCGGCATGCCCGCGAAGCGCCGGCCCTCCCGCTCCAGCGCCTGCGGCAGGATGCTGACGCCGAACCGGCCGCGTGCCGAAAGGACCGCGTGCAACCGCGCCCGGTGCGCGATGCTCACGACGACGAGGGGCGGCACCAGGGAGCCGGACATGAACGCGTTCGCCGTCATGCCACGCGGCCGCTCGTCCGGCATGGCCACGCTGACGACGGTGACCCCGGTGGCGAAGAGAGACAGCGCGTGGCGCAGCGTGTCGCGGTCGACGGTCAAGGCCACGGGACGCCTCCTAGAAGAACGGGTCGTTCGGGTTGAGCGGCAGGCCCAGCGCCAGTCGGCCGTAGTTCTCCGCGGCGGCGTTGAAGTTGAGCATGACGTGCGAGCTGACCGCGCGCACGTCGCGCCAACCCCGCTGGATCGGGCTGGTGTCGCGCAACGCGCTCGCGCCGGCCAACTGCATCAGGTCGTCGACGGCGCGGGTGACCATCCGCATCGCGAAGCTGATGTCCCGGCGGTGGCGGACCCGGTCCTCCAGCAGCGTCGCACGACCGGACTCCACGGCCGTCAGGCATTGCCGCACCAGCATTTCCGCGGCATCGACCAGGACCGTGGCCTCGGCCAGCTTCAGCTGCATCGGCAGCGCGGCGGAGACCTGCTCGCGGGTGTAGGTGTGCGCCTTGGTGCGGGCGTTGTCCCGCCACGCGTCGATGACCCCGCGAGCGATGCCGATCGCGGGCGCCACCATGGCGTATCCCGCATGGGTCATCAGCGGTGCGGTGAGGACGGGTGTGGGGTGCGCCGAGGCTCCGGGGGTCTGTCCCTCCCGAACGGCCCGCATGGCGAGCGTCCGGTACTCGGGGACGAAGACGCCGGTGGCCACGACGTTGTCCGATCCGCTGCCGCGAAGGCCGGCACTGAACCAGGTGTCGACGACCGCGACGTCCGCGGTGGGCACCAGGAACAGCCGGCTGTCGGCGGCCGTGTCCGGGTCGCGGACCAGACCGCCGAGCATCACCCAGTCGCTGTACCCGACGCCCGAGGCCCACGCCCAGTCGCCGCTGAGCAGGAAGCCGTCCGCCACCCGGGTCACCTGACCCACCGGTGCGAAAGACGTCGCTATGCGGGCATCCGGCCCGTCCGCCCAGACCTCCTGCTGTGCCCGCTCCGGGTAGAGCGCCACCCACTGCGGGTGGTCCATCCAGAACGAACCGACCCAGCCCATCGAGCCGCACGCGCGGGCCACCTCGATGGTGACCGCCATGGCCTCGGTGAAGCCGAGATCCAGGCCGCCCCACCGGCGGGGTACCAGCGTGCGGATGAAGCCCGCACCGGTGAAGGCGGCGACCACGTCCTCGGTCAGGTGCCGCCGGTCGTCGATGTCCTTGGCTCGCCCGCGCAGCAGCGGGAAGAGCTCGCGAGCCCGCGCCACGAGCTCCGCGATCCCTGGCTGATCCTCGAGTTCTCGCACCTTCGACACTGCCCTGCCATCAGTTCGTATACGTACCTTGCCACATCAGTTCGTATGCGGAATAGTAGGCCTCCGACAGAACGCCGCGCCAGATCCACGGGTGACTTGAAGGAAACCGATGCAGGCAGACGTGCCCACCGGCGGGACCGGGCAGGCTGCCCTCGAATGGGGCAGCGATCCGGTCGCCGAGGTGCTGCGCCGCCTCGCGGTGCCCTACGTCGCGCTGACTCCCGGGTCGAGCTACCGCGGGCTGCACGACAGCCTCGTGAACTATCTGGGCAACACGCGCCCGCAACTGATCGTCTGCCTGCACGAAGAGCACGCGGTCGCCGTCGCCCACGGCTACGCGAAGGTCACCGGCGAGCCGCTGGCCGTCGCGGTGCACAGCAACGTCGGGCTGATGCACGCGACAATGGCCATCTACAACGCTTTCTGCGACCGGGTACCGATGCTGGTCGTCGGCGCGACCGGGCCGCTGGACGCGGCGGCCCGGCGGCCCTGGATCGACTGGATCCACACGGCGGCGGACCAGGCGGCGCTGGTCCGGCCTTACGTGAAGTGGGACGACCAGCCGGGCTCGGTACAGGCCGCGGTCGACGCGCTCGTGCACGCGAACGCGGTCACCCGCTCGTACCCTCGGGCGCCGGTGTACGTCTGCCTCGACGCGGGCCTGCAGGAGGCGCGGCTCACCGGGCCGGTGTCGTTTCCGCCGCTGGACCGGTTCGCGCCCACACCGCCGCCCGCCGCTCCGGCCGCCCTGGCGGAACAGATCGCCATCCTGCTGGCGCGGGCGCAGCGCCCGCTCATCCTCGCCGGGCGGGTCGGCCGTTCGCCGGCAGCCTGGTGCGACCGGGTCGCGCTGGCCGAGCGCCTCGGCGCCGCGGTACTCACGGATCTGAAGGTGGCCGCGGCGTTTCCCACCGACCACCCGCTGCACGTGGCACCACCGGGAGTGTTCCTCACCCCCGCCGGCAGGCAGCTCGTCGGGCGCGCCGACCTGATCCTGAGCCTGGACTGGGTCGACCTCGGCGGCACGCTGCGCGACGTGTTCCCGGACGTGGCGGCGACCCCGACCGTCATCTCGTGCAGCGTGGACCAGCACCTGCACAACGGCTGGAGCAAGGACCACTTCCGGCTGCCGGTCAGCGACCTGACCGTGCCGTACGAGCCGGACTCCGTGGTCGCCGCGCTGCTGTCCGCGCCGCAACTGGCGGCGGGCACCCGCCGCGGCTGGGCCGCACCGGCCGAGGCAGCCGCCACATCCGGCGACGGGCAGCCGGACGGCATATCGATGTCCATGCTGGCTCGGGCACTGCGGGCGGCGGTGGGCGACCGCGCGGTCTGCCTGTCCCGGTTGCCGTTGGGTTGGCACGGCGAGTTCTGGCCGTTCCGGCACCCGCTGGACTACACCGGACACGAGGGCGGTGCCGGGGTCGGCGCCGGACCGGGTCTGGCCGTCGGCGCGGCGCTCGCCCTGGCCGGCTCCGGGCGCCTGTGCGTCGCCGTCATGGGCGACGGTGACTTTCTCATGGGCTCGGCGGCACTGTGGACAGCGGCGCACTACCGCCTCCCGCTGCTCGTCGTCGTCGCCAACAACCGCTCGTTCTTCAACGACGAGGTTCACCAGCAGCGGGTCGCGGTGCGCCGGGGACGCGCGGTGGAGAATCGCTGGGTGGGTCAGCGCATCGACGACCCGGCACCCGACCTGGCCGCGCTCGCGCGCTCGTACGGGCTGTCCGGACACGGTCCCGTGCGCGGCGACGCCGGACTGGCGGCGGCGCTGCGAACGGCGGTGGACGAGTGCGGTGCCGGTGCGGCCGTGGTGGTCGACGTGCACGTCAACGCGGCCGGCTACCCGGGCCTGGCCGAGTCGGCCACGGGCTCCCGATGACCGGCGAGGCACCCCGCCGCCCGCTCGGGCGGACCGGGCTGCGGGTACACCCGCTGTGCCTGGGTACCAACGTCTTCGGCTGGACGATCGACGAACCGGCCTCCTTCGCGGTCCTCGACGCGTATCTGGACGGGGGCGGCAACTTCCTGGACACCGCCGACTACTACTCCGCCTGGGTGCCCGGCCACCGCGGCGGCGAGGCGGAGACCGTGCTCGGCCACTGGCTGGCCAGCCGGCGCGTGCGTGACCGTGTGGTCATCGCCACGAAGGTCGGCAAGGGCGGGCCCGGCCAGCCGCCCGGGTTGGCGCCCGGGTTGGTGCGCGCCGGCCTGCTCGCTTCGCTGCGGCGCCTGGGAACGGACCATGTCGACCTGCTCTACGCCCACCAGGACGACCCTTCGGTACCGCTGGACGACACCTTGGGTGCCATGGCCGACCTGGTCCGGGAGGGCAAGGTCGGTGCTCTGGGCGCCGCCAACTATCCGGCGCGGCGGCTGGCCGAGGCACTGGCCCGCGGCGGGAGTTACCAGGTCTACCAACCGCTCTACAACCTCCTCGACCGCGACGAGTACGAAGGCGGGTGCGCGCCGCTGTGCCACCGCCACGGCGTGGCCGTTGTCCCGTACGCGGCACTGGCCCGCGGCTTCCTCACCGGGAAGTACCGCGCCGGGCGCCCGCCGCCCACCACGCCACGCGCCCGCCAGGCCGGCGGGTACCTCACCGCGCGGGGTACCGCGGTGCTGCACGCGCTCGACGAGGTGGCGGGAACGCTCGGCGACGGCATCGGGGTCGCGCAGGTCGCGCTCGCCTGGCTGCTGGCCCGACCCGGCGTCACGGCCCCGATCGCCAGCGCGACGAGCCCGACGCAACTGGCCGAACTCATGCGCGGATGCGCCGTGCGGCTGACCGGGGAGCAGGTGCGGCGGCTGGCCGCGGCGGGCGGCTGAGTCGCCGCTCAGTGTCAGAAGACCTGTTCGCCGCGGCGCCAGCGCGCTCTCTCCCCGGCGTACTCCGCTCTGATGCGCTCGGCATAGCTCACGAGATCCAGCCCGAGCACCTCGAAGCGGGCCAGGTTGTGCAGCATGAAGTTGTTCGCACCCATCCGGGACAGCGTGCCCACGTCCCCCGCGAGCAGCGCGTCGAGCTGGTCGCCGGCGAGTGCCGGCCGCACCTCGCGAAGCGTACCGGCCGGGTCGTCGCGCAGCGCCCGGCGGAAGTCGGGCTCGTGCACGACCCGGTAGCACACCTCGTTCACCGGGTGGACGTCGACCGCCGGCTGCCGCACCGCCCGGCCCTCCCCCGTGCCGCACGGCCATGCCGCGTAGGCGTGCCCGAACCGCGGCTGCACGTCGAGGAAGGCGGGGGCACGGGCCGGCGCCGCACCGAACATCGCGAGCCAGTTCAGCAACTCGCCACCGGCGTTGCCGGCCCGCCACAACTGCTCGTCGGTGGCCTCCCGGACGATCTGTCCGGTGTCGCCGGACCGCAGCAGCGCCAGCACCCGGTCCAGCCACCCGGGATCCGGTACCCCGGTGTGATGGTCGTCGAAGATCCGCGGACCGCCTATCTCCAGCGAGAAGCTGCCGCTGGCCACCACCGCCACCCGCAGGTCCGCGGGGTAGCTCGCGACCGCCGCGGCGACCGCCCTGCCCAGGGCGAAGCACCGCGCGGAGGACGGGATCGGCCGGATCAGCCCGTTGACGTAGACGGGTACCACGGGCACGGCGTACCCCGGCGTCAGGAAGGCCAGGGGTGCGGTGACGGTGTGGTCGAACACCACCTCCTGGCACACGCCGACGTCGAAGCCGGCCGCCACGGTGCTGCCGTGCACGTGCCGGGCCAGCGCGGCGTCGATCGGCACCTCGCGGGTGGGCAGGTCCGGATAGTCGCTGGGGCCGCGGCCGGCGGGCGCCGCGCCGATCGCGAAAATCGGGATCTGCCGCCAGAAGCTGTTGTAGTGGTCCGACGTGAAGAAGATGATGGCGTCCGGGCCCACCGCCGCCAGGTGCCGCACGACGCCGCCGTACATGCGCCGCACCTCGTCCGCGAGCGGCGTGTCCGCCGTGGCCGCGAGCGCGGGGAAGTGCGGGTTGTGCGGCACCCCGAAGGCGCCGACGATCTGTGCCATGCGGGCACGCCTCCTCTGTCAGAGCCGGTAGCTGTCGGACGCCTGCGCGAGAACCATCTCCTCCGGCGTCCACAGCCGGGAGGCGAGCCCCTGGCCGTACGAGTAACGCCCGAACGTCTCCAGCACGTGCCAGTTGCGCGCCAGCCCGTAGTCCCAGTACCCGTCGCCCAGCACGTCGACGGTCTCCGCCACGTGCTGTTGCAGCCAGGGCAGCATGACCTTCAGCGCGTTGCGGTGCCGCAGGTCCGCGTAGCTGTGGTGCAGCGCCTCGTCGAACGCCTTGTACAGCGAGCGGGCGACCCACGGGTGCCGGTCGTACAGCTCCCGCTTGACGACCACGGTGTGCATGATGGGGAAGATGTGGGTGCGCCGGAAGTACTCCTGTTCGACGCTCTTGAAGTCCTCGAACAGGTGCCGCACGTGCGGTACCCGCCCGAAGCAGGACGGTGCCCCGGCGCTGTAGACGGCGTCCAGCTGCCCCTCGGCGAGCATCGAGGACAGGTCCTGATCCTCGCTGATCGGCGTGACGCTGATGCGGTCCGGGAGGTTGAGGGCGATCTTCTCCTGCCGGCCCCGCTCCTCCATCGCGCCGGTCAGGTAGCTGACCGACTCGACCGGCACGCCGTACTCCTCGGCCAGGATCCCGCGCTGCCAGACGCCCGCGGTCATCTGGTACTCGGGTGTGCCCACCCGCTTGCCGACCAGGTCGGCCGGGCGACTGATGTCGCTGTTGCCGTTGACGTAGATCGACTGGTGCCGGAAGAAGCGCGACGGGAAGACCGGCAGCGCCACGAACGGCGGCTGCGGCTCGTCGAGCGTCAGCAGGTAGGACGACAGGCTCATCTCGCTGATGTCGAACTCCTGGTAGCGCAGTTGCCGGTAGAAGGTCTCCTCCACCGGAAGCGCGAGGTAGTCCAGCTCGATGCCCTCGGGCCGTACCCGGCCGTCCTGAAGCGCGCGGGTGCGGTCATAATCCCAGCAGGCCAGGGAAAGCTTCAGTCGGGACATCTCGCCTCTCGTTCGTCTATTGTGGACGCTGTCCGGATGGCAGCGACGCGCCCACCACCTGACCCAGCAACACCTCTCCGAGGTCCGGCCGCTCCCGCAGGTGCGCCGCGTCCTCGTCCAGCAGCACCTGGCCCGAGGCCATGACGTAGGCCCAGTCGGCGGCGGCGAGGGCGGCCTTCGTCCGCTGCTCCACCAGCAGGACGCCGATGCCCTGGCCGGCGAGCCGCGTGATGTGCACCGCCAGGAACTCGTCCGCCAGCGCCGGCGCCAGCCCGGCGGTCGGTTCGTCGAGTACGAGCAGGCGCGGCCGGGTCATCATGACCCGGGCCATCGCCAGCATCTTCCGCTCGCCGCCGCTGAGGTTCCCGGCGTGCCGCCGCCGGATGGCCGCCAGCGCCGGGTACAGCGCGAAGACCTCCGCCATCCGCGCCGGCACCTCGCGACGCGCCAGCGTGTAGCCGCCGATGTCCAGGTTCTCCGCCACGGTCAGCGGCTCGAACACGTCATTGTTCTGCGGCACGTACCCGAGACCGAGCCGCGCTATCCGCTCGGTCGCCCACCCGCCGATCTGCCGGCCGGCCAGTTCGACGCTGCCCCGGCTCGGCCGCAGGATGCCCAGCACGCACTTGAGCAGCGTGCTCTTGCCGGCGCCGTTGGGACCGACGACGGCGACCACCTCGCCGGCCGCCACGGTGATCGACACCTCCCGGATCACGGGTACCGGCCCGTAGCCCGCGGCGACCTCGCGCACCTGCAGCAGCGCCGCCGGCCGGGTCTCAGCCGACGAGATAGGCATCGATGACCTCTTGATCCTTGCGCAGTTGTGCCATGCTGCCTTCCGCCAGTACCCGACCTCTGGCCATGACGACAACCGAGTCGCAGCAACGCTCCACAGTGGGCAGTTCGTGCTCTACCATGATCATGGTCAGGCCCTGGTCCCGCAGCCGGATGAGGTGCGACTCGACGACGAGGCGCAGCGACGGGTTGACACCGGCGAGCGGTTCGTCCAGCAGCAGCAGGCTCGGCCCCGCCATCAGCCCGCGCATGATCTCCACCAGGCGCTTCTGGCCACCGCTCAACTCGCCCGCGTACAGGTTCCTGGAGGGGCCCAGCTGGAACTCGTCGAGCAACCGGTCCGCCCGCGCGACGATCTGGGCCTGCTGGGCGCGCCAGTACCGCTTGCCCAGCAGCGCTCCCCCGAAGCCCGCGCCGCGCTGCTCCGGTGCCGCGACGATGAGGTTCTCCAGCACGGTGAGGTGCGCGAACTCGCTGGAGAGCTGGAAGGTGCGGATCACTCCCCGCCGGGCCACCCGGTGCGCCGGCCAGCCGGCGATGTCCTGTCCATTGAGGACGACCCGGCCGCCGCTCGGCCGGCGCCCGCCCGCGATGACCGCCAACACGGTGGACTTGCCCGCCCCGTTGGGCCCGATCAGCCCGGTCAGGCGTCCCTCCGGTACCTCGAACGTCGCTCCGTCGACCGCGTGCACGCCGCCGTACGTCACCCGCAGGTCCGCCACGGCCAGCGCGGCCGGCCCAGGGGTGGCGGCCGGGCCGGCGCTCACGTCGGACCGCCGGGTGCCGGCCGGCGCGGCGCGCGGTAGGTCCGGCGGCGCTCGGGTATCAGGCCACCCGGCCGCCACCACAGGAACGCGAGGATGAGCACGCCCAGCGCCATGAACTGGATCGACTCGGCCAGCCCCGCGTAGCCGAACGCCGGCAGGTAGCGCAGCGCCTCCTGGAACAGGCCGAGTACCAGCGCGGCACCGAGCACCACACCCGCGTTGTTGCCGGCGCCGCCCACGATGATCGCGACGAAGTAGAGGAACGTCTCGTTGATGGTCCAGGAGCCGGGCGACCAGCCGCCGATGAACTGGACGAGCACGGCGCCGGACAGCGCCGCCATCGCGCCGCCGACCACGTAGACCTTGACGCTCTCCGCCTTCACGTTGACCCCCAGACTACTGAGCGCCTCGGCGTTCTCCCGCATCGCCCGCAGCCGCAGTCCCCAGGGCGAGCCGGTCATTCGGTGCACGAACCAGTACACGAGCAGGCACACCCCGCCGGTCATCGCGACGTAGAACCAGCCGTACTGGATGAGGCCGCCGGAGAAGTGGTCGACGAACGGCTTGGGTACCGCGGCGAGGCCGCGCTGGCCGTTGAACCACGACGGCTCGGTCACCACCAGGATGGCGGCGATGATGGAGACCACGAGCATCACCATCGCCTGGAAGTCGCGGCGCGCCGGTCGCAACGCGAACGCGGCCACGGCGAGGGCGAGCAGCCCACCCGCCGCCGTGGCCACCAGCCACGGCACCGGGAACGGCAGCGTCGCGCCCAGCACGTAGGTCTGGAACGTCGAGCCCTCCGCCGGCCCCAGGCTCAACACCGAGGCGATGTAGGCACCCAGCGACTGGAAGAGGATGAAGGCGAAGTTCAGCACGCCGGCGATGCCGTACTGGAGGTTCAGGCCCCAACAGGCGATCGTGTTGACGCCGAAGTAGACCAGCAGGGTGATCGCGTAGTACTGGTACGCGGAGCTCATCGGGCGGCCATCTCCATCTTCTGCAGGTAGGTCCCGGGCCACAGACCGTTCGGGCGTACCAGCAGGATGATCGCCAGCAGCACGAAGGCGACCACCTGCTTGAGCGACGGCGAGACGATGGCCGCCAACTCGCTGGCGACGCCGATGACCAGGGCACCGGCCATCGCGCCGTACGGCTGGCCGACGCTGCCGAACACCGCCGAGGCCACCACGACCAGCAGGAACGACGAACCGACGGTGAAGTTGAAGGACGCGAGGTTGAGCGCGAGGGCGACACCGCTGGTCCCGCACAGCGCGCCGGAGACCGCCCACGCGAGAGTGGTGACCCGCCCGGTGCCGACACCGCAACTGCGGGCCAGTTCCGCGTTGGCGGCGGTGGCCCGCATCGCCCGGCCGATCCGGGTGTACCTGAGGATCACGTGCAGCGCGGTCATGCAGGCCACGGCGATCGCCATGACGGTGAGCTGGCGCGCGGTCAGCAGCATCCCCAGCAGGTGCAGCGACTTCTCCGGCGTGACCCGGTAGCCGCGGTACGACGGTCCCGCGATCGCCTGGATGCCGTTCTCCAGGATCGTGCCGACCGCGAGGGAGACCATCACCATGGCGAACAACGCCGTCCCCCGGCGCAGGAACGGCCGGTAGACGAAGGTGTTGATGGCGGTGGAGGCCGCCGACCCGGCCACTGCCCCGGCCGCCATGCCCAGCCAGATGCTGGCGTGCCCCACCGTGTTCACCAGGTACGCGGCGAAGGCGCCGACGGTCATCACGTCGCCGTACGCCAGGTTGAAGATGTTGGAGACACCGAACTGGAGGCTGAACCCGACGGAACCGAGCGTGAGGATCGCCGCGGTCACCAGCCCGAAGCCCAGGCCCGGCACGATCTGGTCCACGGTGCTAGCCGTTCAGCGCGGTGCCGGAGATGACGGTGATGGGCTTCATCGACGTGCTCGCCGGATCGTAGTCGTCGTAGGAGAACGCCCGGCCCGCGCTCTGGTACTTGTTGAAGATCAGTTCACCGCTGGCCCCCACGTACTGGATCGTCTTTCCGGCATGCACCGCGGCGAGCCCCTCGGCGTAGGTGTGGACCACCGTGGCCGAACCTCCGCCCGCCGTTATCCGCGGGATGAGGGAGTTGTACTTGCTCGGGGACGTGGACTTCGCCTCCTCCATGGCCAGGGCGGTGATGGCCACCGCGTCGAAGTCGGAGATGGAGTACGGGTGCCCCAGGTACGACTCCGGCGTGCGGATCTGGCCGCCCGAGGCGAGCAGCGACGTCTTGTACAGGTCGTACCCCGGGCCGCTGAGCGCGACGTACGGCGTGATGGCGTGGAAGTGGGCGACGAAGTTCTGCTGGCCCACGGCGGCCACCACCGACTTGATGACGTCGCTCTGGCTGCTGAGCTGGGTACCGATGATCAGCGGGAGGCCGCCCGCGAGCTGCAGGTACTCTGACCAGAACGTCGCCGCCGACTGGGCGTCCATCTCGGTGATGATGGCGTCGGGGTGCGAGTTGATGACCTTCTGCACCTCGGTGCGGTAGGAGGGCTGGCCCGGGGCCAGCGTGACGTCCGCGGTGAAGTGGCCGCCGAGCTTCGTGTACTTGGTGCGCAGCGGCGGTACGGACGTCTGCGCGCCGAGGTCGCTGGTGAACACGGCGGCCGCGCTCAGCAGGTTGTGCGAGCCGGCCCAGTAGCCCAGCGCCACGCCCTGCAGCGCGTCCGACGGGGTCAGCCGGTAGAAGTACGGGTTGGTCTGCGTGTCGAAGTGCGGGTCGCCGATGGTGGCGAAGTTGGGGATGTGCGCGGCGGTGACGATCGGCGACGTGGCCACCGCGTCGTCCGAGGCTCCGATGACCATGACCGGGTTGGCCGAGGACAGCATCTGGTTGGCCGCCGGCACCGCGTCGGCGGGGTCGCCCTTGGTGTCGAACGGCTTGCAGGCGAACTTGTGGCCGAGTGCCCCGCCGGCCGCGTTGACCGGCGTGATCCCGGCCTGGCAGCCGGCCATGCCGGCCGCGCCCTGGTTGGCACTGGCTCCGGTGAAGGGGTAGATGACACCGATGTTGAGAGTCGACGCGGCGCCGGGTGTGGACGAGCCGCCGCATGCGGTGAGGGTGACGGCAGCCAGGAGAGCTGCCAGCGGTGGTGCGGAGAAGCGGCCGCGGGTTCGCATCATGTCCGGATCTCCTCGGCGGACGGACGAAGCACGGTGTGCACGACAGCCGGTTCGCACCGGCCGGACGGGCGCCCAGTCCCTGGGCGACGACGTCGCGGGCAGCTGGCGGAAGCGGCGAGCATGACCGGACGCCCATGAAGTTCATGCGTGGACGCTGAACCCGTATAGTGCACCCGGCCCGGGGCTGCTGTAAAGACCGTGCACCGGATATTTGTTCGTATAGAGAGTAAGTTGAAACGCCTGTCTGGCATGAAGCCTAGCTGCCAGTGTAGACAATCCGTACACGAACGTCCGGCTGGGGCGGCGGCCTTCGCCGCCGGCTGCCGGTGGACCCGTATCCTCAATGGCAATGCCAGCCCGCGGATGGAGGAGGTATCGCTGACCACGTACCAGCGGACCGAGTCGTGGAGCATCCTCCACACGCCGGAGACCTCGCCGGGAATGCTCATCCGGGTGGCACAGCAGGTGCACAGCCGGATCTGGACGGCGGAGGTGTCCGACCTGCTGACCTCGCCACAGTTCGGGGTGCTCCGCGTGTTGCGCGACGGCCCCGGACTCGACCAGCGGACCGTGGGCGAGCAGGTGCTGCTGGACAAGGCCACCGGCGCGGACGTGATCGCGCGGCTGGTCCGGCGCGGCTGGATCCGGGCCAGGCGGGATCCACAGGACGCGCGGCGCAACCTGCTCTGGATCACCCCGGCCGGCCGGCGGCTGCTCGCCAACGCGGTGCCGGCCGCCGAGCGGGTCCAGCTCAAGCTCGTTGAGCCACTGTCCGGCGCCGACCGGGCGGCGCTGCTCTCGCTCCTGCTCTCGGTGGCGGACCAGGGCGAGCAGCCGGTACCCGACTTCATCTCCCGTACCCCCGGGGCGATGATCCGGGTGGTCCAGCAGGTGCACAACCGGATCTGGACCACCGCGATGCCGCGCGCGGTCACCACGGTGCAGTACGCCGTGCTCGCCACGCTCAAGTCCCACCCCGGGCTCGACCAGCGAACGGTGGCGCAGCGGGTCGTGATGGACAAGGCGACCGGCGCCGGCGTGGTCGGCCGGCTGGTCGCGCGGCAATGGCTGCGGGTGCGGCAGGACCCGCAGGACCGCAGGCGCAACCTGTTGTGGGTCACCGCGGGTGGCGAGCGGATACTCGCCGAGGCCCAGCCGCACAACGCCCGCGTCCAACGGCAGCTGATGCTGCCGCTGACCCGCCCGGAGCGGGACTCCTTCCTGCGCCTGATGATGGCTGTCGGCCGGCTGGACCTGATCGGGGATGCCGGGCCGGCCGGTTGACAGCGTGGGTGGCCCGCGATAGATTCCGCCGCGGGCGGGATCGATCGTATACGTACCAACCTCCGGGTGAGGAGGGTCGCTGGTCATGACGGCGCTGGCGGACTGGGCGGCGGCCACCTCGACGGGCGGGATCCTGCCGGCGCTCATCGGTGGACGCTTCGTCCCGGCGGGCGGTGGCGCGTCGATCGAGGCCGTCAACCCCGCCACCGGTCAGCTGATCGCCCGCTTTCCGCGGTGCGGTGCGGCCGAGGTCGACGCCGCGGTCCGCGCCGCCCGGCAGGCCTTCCCGGACTGGCGGGACCGGCCGACCGGCGAGCGGGCGGAGCTCGTCAGCCGCCTGGCCGCGCTGGTCGAGGCGCACGCCGACGAGCTGGCTCTGCTCGACGTCGCGGACAACGGCAGCCCGGTCCGCGAGATGCGCCGGGACGCGCACATCGCCGCGGCGCAGATGCGCTACTTCGCCGGGGTGGCGGCGCACCTGCGCGGCCAGACCGTTCCGGGCGAGCGGGGCCGGCTCGACTACACGTTGCTCGATCCGTTCGGCGTGGTGGGCCGCATCATCCCGTTCAACCATCCCCTGATGTTCGCCGCCGGGCGCCTGGCGGCGCCGCTGCTGGCCGGCAACACCGCCATCCTCAAGCCCTCCGAGCACACCTCGCTGTCCGCCCTGCGCCTGGCCGCGCTGGCCCACGAGGTACTGCCGCCCGGCGTGGTCAACGTCGTGACCGGGTACGGCGTGGAGGCCGGCCGCGCCCTCGCGGAGCACCCCGGCGTGCGGCGACTCGCCTTCACCGGCTCGGCGGAGATCGGTCGCGACATCCAACGCGCCGCCGCGGCGCACTGCGTCAAGACGGTCACCCTGGAGCTCGGTGGGAAGAACCCGATCGTCGTGTTTCCCGACGCCGATGTCGAGCAGGCCGTCGACGGCGCGTTGCGCGGGATGAACTTCACCTGGCAGGGCCAGTCGTGCGGATCCACCTCGCGGCTGCTCGTGCACCGCGCGCTACACAAGCCGCTGGTCGCCTCGCTGGCCGCCCGCATGGACGCGCTGCGCTCGGGACCGCCGGACGACGAGGCGACCGACACCGGCGCCATAGTCCACCGTGGACAGTTCGAGAAGGTGCTCCGCTACATCGAGCTCGGCCGCACCGAGGGAGCGACACTCGTCGCGGGCGGAGCTCCCGTGACCAGCGGCCCGCTGGCCGGCGGCATGTTCGTCCGCCCCACCCTCTTCGACGAGGTACGACCGGATTCCCGGCTGGCCCAGGAGGAGATCTTCGGCCCGGTGCTGGCGGTCATCCCCTTCGACACGTACGACGAGGCACTGGCGATCGCCAACGGCGTTGCGTACGGGCTGACCGCCAGCGTCTACACCCGCGACCTGGCGACCGCGCACCGCTTCGCGCGCGACGTCGAGGCCGGGTACGTGTGGGTCAACGACGCGTCCCGACACTTCCCCGGTACCGCGTACGGGGGAGTCAAGGACTCCGGTGTCGGTCGCGAGGAGGGGTTCGAGGAGCTGGCCTCGTACGTGCAGATCAAGAACGTGAACGTCAACTTCGGGTGAGCTCCAGCGCCCACTTCTCCGCTAGGATCGCTCAACAATCCGTCAATCTCTCGGCAGCCCTCGGCCAGCATCGGACGAGTCGACGGCAAGCCGACAGCGGGTTGCCCTATCGTTGAACAACTGACAGACTCGACCCTGCCGATTGTGCGACGTCCACGAGCGGCACCTTCGGGGAGGTTGGGTAGTGATCGTCAACGAGCCGTCCGGCCATCTGGTTGTCATCGACTCCAGCGCCTACGGGCTGGAGTTCCTCGCCGCGGCCAAGCAGGTGGCCAGCCGGGTGACGTTCGTGAGCTCGGAGCTGCGCCGCGCCATGTACGCCCGGCATCCCCGGTTCGACGAGCTGGTCGGCGCGGTCGACGAGCTCATCCGGATCCCGGATCCCACCGACTCCGAGGCGCTGACGGAGTTGCTCGGCGAGATCCACGCGCGCCACCCGGTCTCGGGTGCCGTGTCGGTGCTCGATGTCGTCGTGCCGGCGCTCGCCGACGCCGCCGAGCGGCTGGGCATCCGGTACAGCAACGCCACCGCCGTGCGGACCACACGGCAGAAGGACCGGTGCCGCGAGGCGCTGGACCGGGCCGGCGTGGCCTCGGCCCGGTTCCGGCGGGTGGCCGACCCGACCGAACTGGCCGCCGCCGCCGAGGCCGTCGGCTTCCCGCTGGTGCTCAAGCCGAGTTCGGGCTCGGCGAGCCTGTTCGCCAGCGTCGCCGGGGACATGTCCGAGCTGACCCTGGCCTGGGACCGGTTCGTCGCGGGCAGCGCGGCGCTGCACCCCCGGCTGCGCGCGGCGTACGGCACGGCGGCGCTGATCGAGCAGTACCTGGGCGGGTCGCTGCTGAGCTACGAGCTGCTGGTCCGCGACGGCCGGGCGTACCCGGTCAGCGTCAACGAGCGGATGCGGTACGCGCCCGACGAGACGCTCGAACTGGGCACGGTGGTGCCCGCCGACCTGCCCCCGGAAACGGTCCGGTCGGTGCAGGAGTACGGGCAGCAGGTGATCGATGCCCTGGGGCTGGACTTCGGCCTGTGCCACATGGAAATCATCCTCACCCCGGACGGGCCCCGCCTGCTCGAAGTCAACCCCCGGCTGGCCGGCGGCATCGAGGCGCTGACCCTGCCGCTGGCGTGGGGCTTCGACTCGTTCCACCAGATGGCTCTGCTCCACCTCGGTCACGAACCGCGGCCCTGGCGCGGTACGCCGGACGGTGTGGTCATGACGCACGCCGTGTGCAGCGTGGCCGACGGCACCGTGGCGGCGGACTTCGACCCCGGGCGCGCCCGGGCCGACCTCGGCGACCTGGTGCACGTCCTCGACGTGCGGGTCCGGCCGGGCGAGCCGGTGCCCGGCCTGCGCACCGAGCACGGCTGGCTGGGCTGGGTGATCGTGCACGGCGCGAGTGCCGCGGCGGTGGCCGCCTCGGTCGGGCAGGCGCTGCGGATCCTCGGGAAGCACCTCGGTCTCACGCTCGTCGACGGGACCGACCCGGCCCAGCGCGCCCCGCTGACCACGGACTGGGAGCAATGAGCGAGCGTCAGCGGGCGATTCGGGGGGCAGGGATTGCCGGGACCGGATCCGCGCCGGGCGAGGATCCGGTGCCGGCATGAGTCCTCGGCCCTCCTGGCTCGCCGAACTGGTACCGGCACGGGGACCCGCGCGCAGGCTCGCCGGGCTCACCGTGGTCCAGGCGGTCGGCGCGAGCCTGTTCCTCACCTCGGCCGCCATCTTCCTCACCCGGACCATCGGCCTGTCGGCCACCCAGGTGGGTACCGGGCTGTCCGTCGCCGGCCTGTGCGGCTTCCTCGCCACGGTGCCGGTCGGCCGGCTCGCCGACCGGATCGGCGCGCGTACCGTCCTGGCCGCCGTCTTCGCCGTGCTGTCCCTGCTCTTCGTCTCGTATTCCCTGGTCGGCGACTTCCCGTCGTTTGTCGTCGTGGCCAGCCTGATCGCGATCGGCGAGTCGGCGCTGACCCCCCTGAAGGCCGCGCTCCTGTACGCCACCGTGCCGCCGGACCAGGCGGTCCGGGCGCGGGCACAGATGCGCAGCGCGTACAACCTGGGCTTGACGCTCGGCGCGGCGCTCGCCAGCGTGGCGCTCACCGTCGGCACCCGTACCGCTTTCGCTGTCGTGGTCTGCTCGACCGCGACCGCGCTGGCGGTGTGCGCGGTGCTGACCGCCCGGATCCGGTCCGGTGCGGCACGCACCGGGACAGCTCGGCAGCGGCCCGGACGCACCGCGTTGCGGGATGCCCGCTTCCTCGCGCTCACCCTGCTCAACGGATTGCTGGAGGTCAACCACGTCATCCTCACCGTGGGCATCCCGCTGTGGCTGGTGACCCACACCGGAGCACCGCGCGGGGTGGCCGCGGTCGCCATGATGGTGAACACCGTCATGGTCGTGGCGCTGCAGGTCCGGCTGAGCCGGGGTGCCCACGGGATACCGCGGTCGGCCCGGCTGCTGCGGCGGTCCGGTGTGCTGCTCGCCGTGGCGTGCCTCCCGCTGGCGGCCAGCCAGCACCAGGGCCCCGGGGTGGCCACCGCACTGCTGCTCGCCGCCACAGTCGTGCTCACGGTGGCGGAGCTGCTGCAGAACGGCGGCGCCTGGACGCTCTCCTTCGAGCTGGCCGCACCGCAGCGGCAGGGCGAGTACCAGGCGGTCTTCGGGCTGGGCCGCGGCGTCCAGCAGTTCTTCGGGCCGGCCGTCGTCACCTGGCTGGCGATCGCGCTCGGCGCCGCCGGCTGGCTGGTCATCGGCGCCTTCCTGCTGGTCGCCGGGGCGCTGGTGGTTCCCGTCGTCCGGGGCGCCAGCCAGGCCCGCGTCGCGGTCCCCGCCAAGGTCGCGGTGCCCCGGTGACCGCTTCCCGCCACGTGGAGTTGAGCCGGGGCCTGCACACCGTCGATCCCGCGGCCTGGACGGAGCTGGACCGCGCCGGGGACGTCGACACCGGCAGGGCCTGCCTGCATTTCCGGGAACAGCTCGAACCCGGTCCACCGGTGGTCCTGACGCTCGACGACGCGACCGGCGTGTGTGCGGCGGCCTGCGGCGTGCTGACCGTGCCCGAGACGGCCCTGACCAGTCACCCGTGGAAGTTGCTGTGCGACGAGCAGATGCTGCGCCTGGCCGGCGACGAGGACGCGGGCGCGGTGCGCGCCCGGCACGCGGCGCTGGTGTCGGATGCCGGCGGCGGCGGTCCCGGCCACGATCCGGTGGAACTGCTCACCCGGACGCTGGGCACCGTGTTCGTCGTGCGCGGCCTGGACCGCAGCCAGGTGCTCCTGGCCGGTCACCTGTCGGTCGAGGACCGGCGGCGCGCCGCGGCACTGCTCGTCACGAGCGCCCAGCGGTACGCCGCCGACGGCCTGGCCGGCGCGATCGCCTTCCCGTTCGTCCTGCCGGCCGACGGGCTGCTCGCCGGTACGCTGGCCGCGGCCGGGTTCCGGCGCCTGCTCATCACCGCGGTCGCCGGCTTCGACCTCTCGGCGTACGAGTCCCCGGCGGCGTTCCTGGCGAGCCTGCCCCGCTCCGCGCGGTACCGGCACCGCAAGGAGCCCGCCGAGCTGGCCGGGGCCGGGCTGGCCGTCACCGAGATCCCGCTCGCGGACCACGTCGACCGCGTCGCCGCACTGGAGGCGCAGAACGCCACCCAGCACGGCGGCCGGGCGGCACCGGAACGGATCGCACGAGCACGCCGGTTCATGGCCGACACGCTCGGCGACGCGGTACGGGTGGCCGCCGCCGCGCGGGACGGGCAGCTCGTCGCGTGTGGCCTGTACCTGCTGGGCCGCACCCGTTGCCTCTCGCTGGCGTACGGCTGCGACTACACGGTCGCCGACCGCGCCACCGCCTACCCGTGCCTGAGCCTCTACCAGCCGGTCGCGCTGGCGCTGCGCCACCGCGTGCCGGAGGTACGGCTGGGGTTCGAGGGCTTCCAGGCCAAGGTGCTGCGGGGGGCGCGCCTGGTGGACCGCGAGATGTGGCTGTGGACACCGGACCCGCGGCGCCGGGAGCGGCTGGAGCCGCTGCTGCGCTTCATGGACGCGCGTACCCGCGGGCATCTGTCGCGATATCGACGGGACTGATCCGACATGAGAGTCGACCTCGCCGCCGCGGTCGCCGTGGTGACCGGTGTGTCCGGCCGGCTGGGCACCGTGTGGACCCGCGCCCTGCTCGACGCCGGAGCGCGCGTCGTCGGGCTCGACCTGGCCGGCGTGCCGAGCCCGGCGCTCCGCACGGTACTCGCGGACGGGTCCGGCGACCGGTTCACCATGCTGGCCGCGGACATCACCGACCGCCGGTCGCTGGAGGCCGCGCTGGCCAGGTGCCTGTCCCGGGTGGACACACCGACGGTCCTGGTGAACAACGCCGGTATCGATGCGCCGCCGTCCGCCACCACCGCCACGTGGCAGTTCGGCGAGATACCCGGCGAGGTGTCCGCGGCCGTCCTCGGCGTCAACGCCGGCGGTACGCTGCTCGCCTGCCAGGTCTTCGGCGCCGAGATGGCGCGGCGCGGCCGTGGCTCCATCATCAACATCGGATCGATGTACGGCCGGGTGGCACCGGATCCCCGGTACTACGACCACCTCCCGGTGGACCCACCGTTCCTCAAGCCCCCCGCGTACGGGATGTCGAAGGCGGCGCTCGCCGCGTTGACGCGGTACCTGGCCGCACTGTGGGGACCGGCCGGAGTGCGGGTCAACACCCTGTCCCCCGGTGGCGTGCTGGGTGGGCAGGACGACGAGTTCCGGGCGAAGTTCACCGCGCGGGTGCCGATGCGCCGGATGGCCGAGGCACCCGACCTGACCGGCCCGCTGCTGTTCCTCGCCTCCGAGATGAGCCGGTACGTCACGGGCATCGAGCTCTGCGTGGACGGCGGATACACGTGTTGGTAGTCGAGCGATCGGAGCGGCCGTGGCTGAAATCTTGAGCTGGGTTCCCGCCAGCGAGTTCGGCAGGGTGCTCGCGGGCATCGTCGATCGCCGTGACCGGTGCGCCGCCTTCGCGACGCTGAGCAGGATCAACACCCTGTACATGATCATGCGGGCCGGCTCCGGCCACATCGGATCCAGCTTCAGCGCCGCCGACATCGTGACCTGGTTGCTGCTCGCCGAGTTGCGGGCTCCGTTCACTCCGGACGGTGACGTCTACTTCTCGTCGAAGGGCCACGACGCCCCTGGCCTGTACGCCGCACTGATCGGCCTGGGCCGCCTCGACGACGACCTGGTGCACCGGCTGCGCCGGCTGGACGGGCTGCCCGGGCATCCGGACGTGGGCACGCCGCACACGATGTTCAACACCGGCTCGCTCGGCATGGGCATCTCCAAGGCCAAGGGCGCCATCCTGGCGGACCGCCTGCTCGGCCGCGCACGGCGGTTCTTCGTGCTGACCGGTGACGGAGAGCTGCAGGAGGGCCAGAACTGGGAGGCGCTGGCCGGCGCGGTGCACCACGGCATGGGCGAGCTGACCGTGATCGTCGACCACAACAAGCTCCAGTCCGACACCTGGGTCCGGGACGTCAGCGACCTCGGTGACATCGAGGCGAAGTTCGGTGCCTTCGGCTGGGGGGTGCTGCGCTGCGACGGGCACGACTTCGACCAGCTGGAGTCCGCGTTGCGGGAGCGCGGGCAACGCCTCGCCGGAAAACCGGCGGTGCTCGTCGCGGACACGGTGAAGGGTGCCGGCTGCGCCACGTTCGCGGCCACCAGCATGCCGGACGGCCAGCGCCAGTACCGCTTCCACAGCGGCGCGCCGGCCATCGAGGACTACCGCGGCGCGCACGGCGAGCTGTGCCAGGCTGCCAACGAACTGCTACGCCGGCACGGCCTGCCCGCGCTCGCCCTGCGGTCGGCGGATCCGCCGGCCACCACCCCGTCCCGCGCACCGCGGCTGACCGAGGTGTACGGAAGGGAGCTCAGCCAACGCGCGGGCGGCGATCCCCGCATCGTCGCGCTGGACGCAGACCTGCTGGTGGACACCGGCCTGCTGCCGTTCGCCCAGCGCCATCCGCGGCGGCTGTTCGAGTGCGGCATCGCCGAGCAGGACATGGTGTCGATGGCCGGTGGCATGGCCGCGGCCGGGCTGTTGCCTTTCGTGCATTCGTTCTCCTGCTTCCTGCACAGCCGGTCCAATGAGCACATGTACAACAACGCCACCGAGCGGCGGCGGATCGTGTATGTCGGTTCCCTGGCCGGCCTGCTGCCCGCCACGCCCGGCCACTCGCACCAGGCCGTCCGCGACGTCAGCGCGGTGGGCGGGATACCGGGACTCACGGTGCTGGAACCGGCCGGGCCGGCGGAGGTGGTGGCCGCGCTCGACTACTGCCTGGCGACCCCGGACAGCGTGTACCTCAGGCTGGCGAGTACCCCCTGCCCGCCGGAGGTCGCCGGGCTGCCCGCGGTGCCGCTCGTCGCCGGTCGCGGCCACGTGCTGCGACCCGGAGACCCGGTCGTCGCGATCGGGGCCGGGCCGGTGGTGCTCACCCAGCTGCTGCGGGCCGCCGACCGGCTGGCGTCCGCGGGGGTACGGCTGACCGTCGTCGACCTGCCGTGGCTCAACCGCGTCGACCCCGACTGGCTGTGCCAGCTGGCGACCGGATGCACGGCGCTGTTTGTCGTGGAGAACCACTACACCCACGGTGGCCAGGCGGACCTGGTGGCCCGCGCGCTGCTGGAGCTGGGGTTGGCCGCACCGCCCCGGTTCCACGGCATCGGCCTGACCGGGATCCCGCGCTGCGGCGCCGACCTGGAGGTACTGGCCGCGCACGGGCTGGACGCCGCCTCGCTCGCCTCGACCCTACTGGCGCACGTACCGGCAACCGCGGTGGCCGCCACCGGCGGACCAGGCGTGCCGGACCCGAGGAGGAACTGATGCACACCATCTACCGCGAGATGACCCGACCACCGGAGCGGTTGCTCGACGGGTTCCGTGACCTGCTCACCCAGTACAGCCCGAGCTGCCTGGTCACCGATGCCCAGTGCCGCACCGGTGCCATCGGCGGCCTGCTGCCGGTCAAGCCGGAGCACCGGGTGGTGGGGCCGGCGCTGACCGTCAACCTCGCCATCGACGATCTCGTCGACTGCATGCCGGTGCTGGCCCGGGCACAGCCGGGCGACGTGCTCGTGCTCGCGTGCCACGGGAGCACCCGTACCGCCATGTGGGGTGGGCTGATGTCCACCCTGTCGCAGAAGGCGGGAGTCGCCGCGGGCATCGTGGACGGCGCGATCCGGGACGTGGACGAGATCCGGGTGCTGGACTTCCGGGTCTGGTACCGCGGCACCGTGCCGCGCCCGTCGCCGACGGCGGCACACAACCGCACCGAGCCGGTACAGGTCAACGTGCCGATCACCATCGACGGTCAGGTGATCGCGCCCGGCGACATCCTGGTCGCCGACGAGAACGGCATCGCCGTGGTACCGGCCGGCTCCGCCGACGAGGTACTCGTGGGCGCCCGCGCGGTGGTCGACAAGGAGCGGCTCATCCGCGAGAAGATCGAGTCGGGACTGGGCGTCGCGGCGCTCCTGGCCGAATTCGGGCACCTGTGAAAGGGGCCGCGACGCGCGTCTACCTCACCGGGGCGGACGGGATGCTGGGCCGGGCACTGACCGCCGCCCTGGCCGCGGACCGGGCCACCGCCGCCTGGCAGGTGACCGGTGTGTCGGTACAGGATTTCGACATCGCCGACGCCGCCGCCGTACGGTCGTCGATCGCCGGTACCCGGCCGCACATCGTCGTGCACGCCGCCGCGAACGCGATCGTGGACGAGTGCGAGGCGGATCCGGCGCTCGCCATGCGCGTCAACGTCACCGGGACGCGGCACGTCACCGAGGCGGCGCGCGAGCACGGCAGCCGGCTCGTGTACCTCTCCAGCGACTACGTCTTCGACGGCGGCCACCCGCCGGCCGGGGGCTACCGGGAGGACGACGTCCCCGGCCCGGTCAACGTCTACGGCCTGAGCAAGCTCGCCGGCGAACGCATCGCGGCCACCGCGCCCGACCACCTGGCGATCCGGACGTCGTGGCTGTTCGGCGGGCCGGACGAGCGCACCGACAACCTGCTCGCCCTGGTGCGCCGGGCCCGCCGGGGCGAGCCGACCGAGCTGATCGCCGACCAGTACAGCCGCCCGACGTACACGGTGCACCTGGCCCGGGCCATCGTCCACGTGCTCACCCGGGCGCGGGCCGTCACCGGGCCGCTGCACATCACGAACGCCGGCTCGGCGAGCTGGTACCAGATGGGTCAGATCGCCCTGGACCGCATGCGGGCCCTGGGCGGCGTCCCGCGGACGAGCCCGTCGCCGATCCCGGTCCGGCTGCGCGACACCGGCTTGCGCGCCGCGCGGCCGCGCGACTCGTCGCTGAACACCGGCCGGCTGGATGCCCTGGGGATCCGGATGCCGCGGTGGCAGGACGCGGTGCGCGACTGCTGCGCCGCGCTCGCCGGTGACCTGAGCCGGGCGGGTCGGTCATGATCCGGGCGGCCGGCGGCGGGCGGGCCGCGGCAGCTCCGGCGGCGATCCTGCTGGACTTCGACGGCCTGCTGTGCGACACCGAGCGGGCCGCGTTCCGGTCCTGGCAGGAGCTGTACCGGTGGCTGGGGCACGAGTTCCCGCCGCACACCTGGGCCGACATGTGCGGCCGGTCGGCCGGTGCGGAAACCGGGCTGGCCGACCTGGCCGGGCGGCTGGGCCGTCCGGTACATCCCTGGGAGCACGCCTGGCGCCTGCGCCGCAAGGCGGAACTGGCCGAGCAGGAGCCGCTGCGGGACGGTGTCGGGGAGTTGCTGCGCGCGGCCGTCGAGCGCGGGACACCCGTGGCGGTGGTGTCGAGCTCGCCGCGCGAGTGGGTACACCACCACCTGCGGCGGCTGGGCGTACTCCGCCGGCTCGCCACGGTCGTCACCGGCGAGGACGCGGCACGGCACAAGCCCGCACCCGACCTGTACCTGGTGGCGGTCGGCCGGCTGGGGGTGGCCGCCACAGCGGCGGTCGCTTTCGAGGACTCCGCGACCGGGGTACGGGCCGCCGTGGCCGCCGGGCTGTGCTGCGTGGCCGTACCCAGCGCGGTCGGCGACCGGGACGCCCTGTCCGGCGCGCATCTCGTGCTCGACGACCTGACCGGGTTCGACCTCACCCGGGTGCCGGTGCCGCACGGGGCACTGCGCTGATGCCCCCGGTGAAGCTGGTCCCCCGGTGAAGCTGATGCCCCCTGTGAACAGGACGCCCATGCTACGGAAGCCCATCTTCGTCGTCGGCCATCCCCGCTCCGGCACCAGCCTGATGCGCAGCATGCTGGAGAGCAGCGACGAGGTGTTCACCCTGGGCCGGGAGGGCAAGCCGATCTGGGAGCAGCGGCTGCATCCCCGGGAAGGAGGTTGGCACTCGAACGCCGTCGGTGCCGGGCGCGCCACCCCGGAGCTGGTCACCTGGCTGCACGCGGCCCTGGTCGCCGGCTCCCGGCGGCCCGGCGGCGCGTGGACCGTCGACGACAAGGTGGACTTCCTGGCGTTCCTGTCGGCGCAGGGCCCCGACCCCCACTACTACGACGTGCCCGCGGACGCGGTGCGCCGGCACTTTCCCGGCCGGCCGCCGCAGGGGCCGCCCACCACCCACAGTGGCGGGGAACTCGACGAGATCACGCCGTTCTGCTTCCCGCCGAGGGGGGACCGGCCCGCAGCCGCGGACCTGGCGCTGGGCATCCGGCTGGTGGAGAAGAGCATCCAGTCGTGCTTCCGGCTGCCGTTCCTGCGCGCCGCCTTCCCCGACGCCAGGTACGTGGTCGTGGTACGGGATCCCCGGACCAGCATCGCGTCCCTGATCGACGCCTGGCTGCACCCGCGCCTGTTCTTCTCCTACCAGGTCCCGTGCGAGCTTTCGATCAAGGGGTACTCGGACCGCTTCCCCTGGGGTCGTACCTGGTGGAACCTCAGCCTTCCGCCGGGCTGGCGGGAGCTGGTCAGCCTGCCACTGCCCGAGGTGTGCGCGCGGAGCTGGCGGACCCACAACGAGTGGATCCTGCGCGACGTGGCGCCGCTGGTCGCCGCCGGCACGGCCCTGATCGTCCGGTACGAGGACCTGGTCGGCGATCCGGTCACGACGATGGCGGCGGTCGGCCGGGTGGCCGACCTGGCGCCCGTCCCGGCCTGGCGCGACACGCGCCTTCCCGTGGTGATGACCCAGACGGCGCCGGATCCGGACAAGTGGCGGCGCTGGGAGCCGGAGATCCGCTCGGTGCTGCCGCTGGTGAAGGACGTGGCGACGGCGCTGGGATACGACGGGGACTGATCAGCTGTCCCCGGGTACCACCACGTACTGCCGGAGGAAGAGGTCCCGGAACGTGACCGGCCCGCGGGGGCCCGGCACGTGGTCCACGTTGATGCCGGTCTCCGGCAGGCCGTGCAGCTTGAAGCCGTCCAGCAGCCGGGTGGAGCAGTTCCAGAAGACGCCGGTGCCGATGTACGTGTCCATGAACCGCTCGGCGGCGCCGCGGTCCTCGGTCACGATCGTCGCGGCCAGGCCGGATGTCTCGGTGTTGGCGATCGTGACCGCCTCCGCCAGGTCGGCGACGGGCGCGATGGTGACTGTCGCTTCGCGACCGGCGTCCAGCGCCCACTCGTGACCGATCGGGTGGTCGTGTGGCGGGCGGGACGCGCCCACCCCCTGTACCGCAAGCGCCCGGACGAACCCGGGCACCCACTGCTCGGCGCGGCTCGCGTGCACGAGCACCAGGTTGACCCGGTTGCAGACGCCCAGCCGGTCCACGCCGCCGACCAGCAGCCGGGTCGCCATCTCCAGGTCGGCCGCCGCGTCCACGTACAGCACGCCGCCGCCGTCGGCGTGCGCGAGCGTACGGACGCCGTGCCTGGCCGCCTCGGCCGCCAGGGACCGGGTCGTGTCACCGCTGCCGCGCAGGATCACCAGGGGAATGAGGCCCGGCTGGCGGACCAGCGCGGCGGCGATCTCCCGGCGCGCGTCCGGTACCAGTTGGATGGCGTCCGGATCGAGGCCCGCGTCGCGCAGGCCGGGCGCGATGGCCAGGCGGTGCAGCGCCCGGGCCGAGGCCAGTGCCGCGGACCCGGTGCGCAGCACCCCGGCGTTGCGCGACTTGACCAGTTGCGAGGCCACATCGAGGGTCACGTTGGGGCGGGCTTCGAAGTTGGCTCCGATGACCCCGGTCGGTCGGCGCCGCTCCACCAGGCGCAGACCGCCGGGCAGCGTGCGCAGCACGGTGTCCCGCGGCGAGAACGGTGCCTCCGCGAGCAACCCCAGCTGTTCCGCCATACCCTTCAGGCGCGCCGCGTCCAGCTGGAGCCGGTCCCGCAGCGCCGCGCTCATGCCGGCGTCGGCCGCGGCCGACAGGTCCTCCGCGTTGGCCGCGAGGATCTCCGTCTCGGCCGCGACGAGGTGGTCCGCCATGGCGGCCAGTGCGGCATTCACCTGAGCGTCGGTGGCGGCCGCGAGCGCCGCGAAGGCGGCCCTCGCCCGCCGCCCGCACTCGGCGACGAGCGCGGCGGGGTCGGTCTGCGGCGTCGCGCTCATCTCGTCGCACCTCTCAGTGGGCAGCGGAGCAGCTAGTGTGCCACATTGTTCAACAGTGGAGCAATACCCGCGAGGTCCCCGGTCAGCACCGGTCGTGGCAACCGTCCAGCAGGTCGACGGCGATGTCGTCGTCGAGACCCAAGGGTACCCGCAGCCTCCTGCCGAGCACCTCCGGAAGCCGGTACGGCTTCAGGCCGTCACCAGGCGATTTGATGGCGACGTCGGCCGCCTTCAGCACATGCCCGGCCGGCAGGTGCCGGGCGGCGACCAGCTTCTTGCCCATCTTCCGCATCGCCGGCGCCTCCTCGGCCAGCGGCCGCTTGCCGGGATCGCCCAACGCCAGGTGCGCGCGGCGCAGGCCGTCCACGAGCACGGTGAGCCCCTCGGGCGACAGCGAGAAGTGGTGGTCGCTGCCGGGCCGGGTCTGGTCCAGCGTGAAGTGCTTCTCCACCACCCGCGCGCCAAGTGCGTAAGCCAGCCAGCTCAGCTCCGGCCCGCGGTCGTGCCCGGAGTAGCCCACCACGACGTCCGGGAACTCCGCCCGCAGCGTCGAGATCACCGAGAGGTTGGCCAGTTCCGGCGGCGTGGGATAGACCGAGGTGCACTGCAGAACCGCGAGCTGCGGGTTGACCCGCAGGACGACCTCGCAGGCGCGGCGCACGTCATCCAGGTGCGCGCCGCCCGTACTCACGATCAGTGGCTTGCCCAGGCCGGCCGCGTATTCCAGCAGGGGCGTGTTGGTCAGGTCGGCTGACGCGATCTTGATGGCCGGCAGGTCCAGCTTGGCCAGAAAGTCCACACTGGACATGTCGAACGCGGAGGCGAAGAAGTCGATGCCGATCTCGCGGGCCAGGGCCGCCAGTTCGGCGTACTCGCTCCAGCCGAACTCCAGTGCCTCCCGGTGCTTCCCGTACGTCGGCCCGTAGCTGTTCCGCCCGACATACGGCTCCTGGTACATGCGGTACGTGAACAGTGACCGGTTGTCCCGCTTCTGCAGCTTGGCCCCGTGCGCTCCGGCAGCGGCAGCGGCCCTGAGCAGCTGCTGCGCCCTGCGTAGATCCCCTTCGTGGTTGTGCCCGATCTCGGCGATGACGTATGCCTCGGTGTCATCGCCGATCCGCCGGCCACCAAACATCACCTCGCGTGCCGTCTTACCCACCCCCGCTCGACTACGAGCATCTATGTACCACCTGATTTGATGGATTGTTGAACATCATGCAGTTAACCGGACGCACGGGAGAGCGTCAAGCCGTTGGCAACTTCCCGACGGTGCAGACTTGACCGCGGGACAGCCGACCTCTATGGTGCGATTGTTTAACAATCGTTGGCACCGGGAGGGCGGGCACGATGGCGGGTGGCATGGCGGGCACGGCTGCCGCCAACTCGCCGCGTCGCGCTCGCCCAGGCAGGCCGGTCCGTCATCGACACACTGCCGCACCGCGTGCGTGGACGCGCAGTTCAGGCCCGATAAACTGACGGCCGTGGCGGCGACATCAGGAGCGCAGTGGATCGAGCGGCTGGCAGCGGACCGTGCGGCGCTCGACCGGGAGTCAACGGCGAAGCGGGTCGCCGACATCCTCCGTGCCCGGATCACCGAAGGCGCGCTCCTGCCCGGCACCCGGCTGTCTGAGGAGAGCCTCTCGGCGGCCCTCGGCGTGTCCCGCAACACCCTGCGCGAGTCGTTCCGCCTGCTCAGCCACGAAGGCCTGCTGCTGCACGAGCTCAACCGGGGGGTGTTCGTTCGCATGATCACCCTGGCCGACCTGCACGACATCTACCGGATCCGCCGGATCATCGAGATCGCGGCCGTGCAGTCCGCGGGCCAGGCCGCGCCGGGCGCGGTGGACCGGGTGCGCGAGGCGGTGGAGTTCGGCGAGCGGGCCGCGCGCGACGACGACTGGCCGGAGGTGGGTACCGGCAACATGCGCTTCCACCAGGCGTTGGCCGGGCTGCTGGGCAGCCCCCGGGTGGACGAGATCATGCGCGGGGTACTGGCCGAGCTGCGGCTGGTCTTCCACGTCGTGCAGAGCCCCCGGGACCTGCACGAGCAGTACGTGCACCACAACCGGGAGATCTTCCAGTTGCTGGCCATCGGCGAGACCATCTCGGCGGCGGCGATGCTCGCCGGCTACCTCGACGCCGCCGAACGGCAGCTGGTCGAGGCCTACACGGCGCAGCGGGGCGAGCGGGGCCCGGCGGCTACCGCCCGCGCAGCCGGAAGTTGACCGGAGTGCCCGGCCGGGCCTGTGCCAGCAGGGGCAGATCGGACTCGTCCACGACCGCGACGACGGGGTACCCGCCGAGCGTCGGGTGATCGGCCAGGAAGACCAGCGGTACGCCGTTGGCCGGCACCTGGACGGCACCGAGCACCACGCCCTCGCTCTGCAACTCCCCCGCGGACAGCCGGGTCAGCGCCGAGCCGAGCAGCCGTACGCCGACCCGGTCCGTCATCGGGGACACGCGATAGGTCTCCGTGGTGAGCAGGCGCAGCGCGGCCGGCGTGAACCAGTCGTCGCGCGGCCCCAACCGGATCCGCAGCCGCAACGGCGGGCGGGCGGGCGACGGGAACGGCATGAACCAGACGCCGGCCGGGGTGCCGCTCGGGCGGCCCACCGGAAGGACGTCACCGTCGCGCACCACGGCCGGCCCGAGCTTCGCGAGGGTGTCCGTTGACCGGCTGCCCAGGATGGCCGGGACGTCGATGCCACCGGCGACCGCGAGGTAGGTACGCAGTCCCGCACGCGTCGGTCCGATGTGGACCACCCGGCCGGCGAGCACCGGTACCGGCACGTACATGTCCACGGGGCGGAGGTCGACGCGCAGCACCGTCGCCGGAGCGCCGGCCACCGCGACGATGGTGGCGTGGTTGAACCGCAGCGTGCAGCCGGTCAGCGTGATCTCCAGACCAGCCGCCTGCGGCGGGTTGCCGACCAGCCGGTTGGCCAGCGTGAGCGCGGGCGGGTCGACCGCACCGGCGCGGGGTACGCCCAGATGCGCGAACCCGACCCGGCCGAGGTCCTGCACCGTCGTCAGGAGACCGGCCCGCAGCACCGCCAGGCACCGGCCGCCACCCGTCATCCGGCCACCGGCCGGAAGCAGACCGTGGTACCCGGCGACAGCCTGGCGGGCGGGTCGCAGGCCAGGTCGAACAGGCGCAGGTCGGTGCGGCCGATCAGCTGCCAGCCGCCCGGGGACTCGCCGGGGTAGACCGCGGTGTACGGGCCGGCGAGGGCGACGGAGCCCGCCGGTACCCGTACCCGGGGTGCGGGGTGGCGCGGTACCCGCAGCCGCGGCGGCAGGCCGGTCAGGTAGGCGAATCCCGGCGTGAAGCCGCAGAAGGCCACGGTGAATCTGGTCGAGCTGTGGATGCGGACCGTCTCCTCGGCGGTGGCGTTCCACCGGCGCGCGACGTCCAGCAGGTCCGGACCGTCGTAGACGGCGGGGATGACGACGACGCGACTGGACACGGTGGACACCAGCGGCGGGGCTGGCAGCAGGGTGAGCGTGCGGACCAGCGCCGCCGGGTCCGGTACCCCGTCCAGCAGGATGGTCCTCGCCCCGGGCACGATCTCCACGAACGCCAGGTCCCCGGCGTCGCGCCGCCGGCGCAGTTCCGCGAACCACGCGGGTACCGCCACCGCGTCGATCTCGACCAGCACGGCGTCACGGCCGACGCGGCGCACCTGCACGCGTCACCTCCTGAGGGAAGCTCTGAAGCATTGTTGAACGATATACGACGGCATTCGCCCGTCAAGTCGACCGAGCGTTGACGAATTGTTCAACGAGTTCTACGCTCCCAAGAATCACCACCGCCCAGGTACGGCCTCCTGTTCGACAAACAGAAGAGCGAGAGCGTCATGCGCAGACTGGCCAGCGCTGCCGTCATCGCCGCCTTGGTCGCGGTCGGTGCGGCATGCGGGAACGACGGTGGCGGCAGCGGACCGTCGCCGGACACCGTGAAGATCGCCGGGCTGTGGCCGCTGAGCGGTCCCAACGCGACACAGGGCACGGATGTCCTGCACGGCGCGCAACTCGCGGTGGACATCGTGAACAACGCACATCCCGGCCTCGACCTGCCCCTCGCCGCGGGTGCCGGCCTACCCGGGCTGGGTGGCGCCAAGTTGGCTCTGGTGTCCGGAGACACCCAGGGCAAGCCCGACGTCGGGGCGAGCGAGGTGGACCGTCAGGTGACCCGGGAGAAGGTGGCGGCCATCGTCGGGTGCTACCAGTCCAGTGTCACGCTGACCGCGAGCCAGCGGGCGGAACGCCTCGGTGTGCCCTTCGTCAACGGCGAGTCGTCGTCGACCGCCCTGACCGGGCGGGGCCTCAAGTGGTTCTTCCGCACCGGCCCGACCGACGAAACCTTCGCCGGCACCATGTTCGACTACCTGGCCGCCCGCCGGCAGCAGGGCGTGGCGGCGGGCACGGTCGCCATCCTGCACAGCAACGACCAGTACGGCAACGACGGCGCCGCGGTCACCAAGAAGGTCGCCGGCCGGGACGGGCTGCGGGTGACCGCCGACGTGTCCTTCGAGCCGGACGCGGCCGACCTGACCTCACAGGTCGCGCAGGTCCGGGCGAGCCACCCGGACGTGCTGTTCGTCCTGGCATACACCAACGGCGCGATCAAGCTGATGAAGACGCTCAACCAGACGGGCTACTACCCACCCGCGCTGCTCGCCTACGGCACCGGCTTCGCCGACCCCGCGTTCGTCAAGGGCCTGGGACCCCTCGCCAACGGTGCGTCCACCCGGGCGGCGTGGTCCGCGGAGATCGCGGACCGGCGGGCGTCGGCCAAGGCGGTCGCCCAACTGTTCCAGCAACGGTACGGCGCGCCGATGACGGAGAACTCGGCCCGGACGTTCACCTCGGTCCTGACCCTCGCGCAGGCCATCGACAACGCCAGGTCGACGAAGCCGGCGGCGATCAGGGACGCGCTGCGCGCGCTCGACGTGCGCGGCGACCAGACGATCATGCCGTGGGACGGGATCAGGTTCGACGCGACCGGCCAGAACACCCTGGCGCGCGGCGTCGTGGAGCAGTTGATCAACGGACAGTACCGCGTGGTGTTCCCCGCCAGCCTGGCCTCGACAACGGCGATCTGGCCGCTGCGGCGGGCGCAGCAGTGACCGACGTCCTCCAGGCCCTTGTCAACGGGCTCCTGATCGGTTCGGTGTTCGCACTGGTCGCGGTCGGGCTGACGTTGATCTACGGGGTCATGGACATCGTCAACTTCGCGCACGGCGAGATGGTGATGGCGGGCATGTACGCCTCGTTCTTCGCCTGGTCGGTGGTTGGTCTCGACCCGCTGGTATCGCTGCCGATCGCCGGCGTGTCCGTCGGCGTGGTCGGCGGGCTGATGTACCTGGGCGTGATCGGACCCGTGCTGGGCAAGTCACCGCTGGCACAGGTGATCGCGACCTTCGGCGTCCAGGTGTTCCTGCGCGGGCTCGCCCAGTTCCTCTGGACGCCGGACACCCGTACGGTGCGGCACGTCTGGGCGGACGGCATCCGGCTGCACATCGGCGGCGTACTGCTGGGCGGGCCGCAACTGGTCATGGCCGGCGGCGCGCTGCTGTGCACGCTGGCCGTCGCGGCCCTGATGAACCGGACCCGGCTCGGCGGGGCCATCCGGGCCGCCGGCGAGGATCAGGCGGCGGCCGCGCTGATGGGCATCAACCCCCGGCGGATGTACGCGCTCGCCTGGGTCATCGCCGGAACCGCCACCGGTGTGGCCGGCGGGCTCGTGATGAACGCCTATTCGGCCTCGCCGACCGCGGGCGTCACCTTCGTCCTGATGGCCTTTGTCGTGGTCGCGTTGGGCGGGTTCGGCAGCATCGGCGGCGCGGCCGTCGCCGGCCTGCTGATCGGCGCCGTCCAGGGAGTCGTCGGCCGCTACGCCTCCAGCTACACCCTGGTGGCCGCGCTCGGCATCTACCTGTTGGTGGTCCTGGTCCGGCCGCGGGGCCTGATGGGGACGCGATGAGTGTGCCGGTGCTGGAGCGGCTGACCCGGGTCGGGCCACCGCGACCGCCGCCCCGCCGGTCCACCCGCTGGCTGGCCACCGCCGTCGTGTTCGCCGCGCTGGCGGCCTACCCGCTGGTCCTCGGTGACTCGAACGCCCAGGACATCGGCATCCAGGCGCTGACCTTCGGCATCGCGGCGACCGGCTGGAACGTGCTGGGCGGCTACACCGGCCAGATCTCGTTCGGCCACGCGCTGTACTTCGGCACCGGCGCCTACACCACCGCGATGCTGGTCCGCCACGACTGGTCGCCGTGGCTCGCCATCGCGCTGTCCCTGCCGGTGGCGGCCACGGTGGCGGTCGTCATCGGGTACCCGACGTTCCGGCTGCGCCACCACTACTACTCGATCGCCACGATCGCGGTCGCCGAGATCGTGCTCCTGCTGGTGACCACGACCGCGGCACTCGGACAGGCCAGCGGCCTGGAACTGCCGATCAAGGAGCCGTCCCTGGCCAACCTGCAGTTCTCCCTGCAGGACAAGCGGCCGTACTACTACGTGGCACTGGCGCTGTTCGGCCTGGTCGCCCTGGCGGTCATGGTGTTTCTCCGCGGACGGGCGGGCTGTTACGTCCGGGCCATCCGGGACGACCAGGTCGCCGCCGCCGCGGTCGGCGTCCCGGTCCAGCGGTACAAGATGTATGCCGCGGTCCTGTCCGCCGTGACGACCGCGCTGGCCGGCGGCTTCTACGTCATGTTCGTCCTGTTCATCGATCCGCCCTCCGGGCTGGGGCTGGACCTGTCCGTCTCGTTCACCCTGATGGCCGTGCTCGGCGGAGCCGGCCGGTTCTGGGGCCCCCTGCTCGGCGCGTGGGTGCTGGTCGGCGTGCAGTTCCTCACCCGCCAGCAGTTCTCCGGCAGCGGCCGGTCGGTCGATCTGCTGCTCTACGGCGCGTTGATTATCACGATCGCCGTGGTCGAGCCGGGCGGCATCATCGCGCTGATCGAACGGGTACGGCGCCGGATCCGGCGGTCGCCGTGAGCCTGCTGCGGGTGGACGGCCTGTCCCGCCGGTTCGGCGGGCTGCGGGCCAACCAGGACATCTCCTTCGCGGTGGCGGAGGGCAGCGTGGTGGGCCTGATCGGGCCCAACGGCGCGGGCAAGAGCACGCTGTTCGCGATGATCGCCGGTGCGGACCGGCCCACTTCCGGACATCTGCACTTCGCCGGTCGCGAGGTCACCGGCTGGTCTGCGCGGGAGGCGGTACGCGCCGGCGTCGCCCGTACCTTCCAGCTGATGCGGGTCTTCGGCTCGATGAGCGTGCTGGACAACCTGGTCGTCGCCGCGCACGTCCGGTACCCGGGCAGGCGCGCGGCCACGAACCGGGCCGAGCACGTCGCGCGGCAACTGGGACTCGTCGAGGTCGCCGACCTGCCGGCGGCCGGGCTCACCGCGGTCTGGAAGAAGCGCCTGGAAATGGGGCGTGCCCTCGCGACCGGGCCCCGCCTGCTGCTCCTGGACGAGGTGCTCTCCGGGCTGACGCCGACCGAGGCCAACGAGGCGGTGGAGGTGGTACGCGGCCTGCGGCGCGACGGCATCACCGTGCTGATGGTGGAGCACGTGATGGAGGTGATCATGCCACTGTGCGACCGGCTGGTGGTGCTGCACCACGGCGAGAAACTCAGCGAGGGTACGCCGGCCGAGGTGGTGTCGGATCCGGACGTGGTCGAGGCCTACCTGGGCAGCCCGCTGTGATTCTCCGGGTGTCCGACCTGCACGTCGACTACGCGGGGGTGGCCGCCCTGCACGGCGTGCACCTCGACGTCGCGGAAGGGGAACTCGTCGCGCTGGTCGGCGCGAACGGTGCGGGAAAGAGCTCCCTGCTGGCCGCCGTCTCCGGGCTGCACCGGCCGATCCGGGGGCGGATCGAGTTCGGGGGGATGGACATCGGCCGGCTCCCGGCCCACCAGGTCGCCCGGCACGGCGTGGTACTCGTGCCGGAGGGGCGGCGCCTGTTCGCACAGCAGACCGTGGTGCAGAACCTCGTGCTGGGTGCCTACCACCGGCCGGTGGGCGAGCGGGCCGCCAGCCTGGACCGCGTCTACCAGCTGTTCCCGGTGCTGGCCGAGCGGCGCGGCCAGCGCGCCGGTACGTTGTCCGGCGGCGAGCAGCAGATGCTCGCCCTCGGCCGGGCGCTGATGGGCCGGCCCCAGATGCTCATGCTCGATGAGCCCTCGCTCGGCATCTCCCCCAGGTACACCCGGATGGTGTTCGGCATCCTCGCCGAGATCCGCGCCGAGGGCACCACGATCCTGCTGGTGGAACAGAACCTGCGGGCGGCACTGGACCTGGCTGACCGGGCGTACGTGCTGCAGACCGGCCGGATCGTGCTGTCCGGCCCGGCCGCCGACCTGGCCCGCTCCGACGACGTGCGCCGCTCCTATCTCGGCCTGTGATCGCTATCCGGCGAAAGCCCAGGACACGCCGCCCCGTGACGCGTTGACCACCTGGCCGCCGGCCGACGCCCGGACGGCGAGCCCGCTGGTCCGCTCCCCGTACAGGTACATGCCGAGGACGAAGTAGAAGGGGGCCGTCCGACCATCCGCGGACGGCAGGTCCAATGTGGACGCTGGCACGAACCGTTGGCATGTCCAGGCCTCGACCTGCGCGGCGAGCAGCGCCTGCCGGAGGTCGTCGCGCGAATGCTGTCGCCCGATCAGGACACCCTCGCCACCGTAGGTGTAGCTGCGCTTGAACACGTAGTCGTCCTTGGCCGCCAGCGTCGCCCGGAGGTTGTCCCGGCACAACTCGAAGGTGTGCGGCACATGCCGCTGGATCACCGCCAGCTCCCCCTCGTCGAGCAGGTGGTGGTATCGCGGGTCGCAGAGCAGCGAGAACCACCGGCGGTGCATCTTCAGCTCGGCCTCGAACATGCAGGAGAAGGTGGCTCCGCTGGCGCGGACCGCCGACAGGAAGGCACCGCCGTCCTCCGTGTCGTCCAGCGTGACCAGCCGGTGGACCAATGTCCTTCCCGCCTCGTCCCGGCGGAGCCATTCAGGTCGGTAGCACAGCTCGTCGCAGTAGACGACCTCGATCTCCGGCGCCATCAGCTTCAGGTATTCCTGCAGCAACCGGTGTTGACCGTAGCCCAGCCGCCGGTGCCTGGCCGAGTCCAGGATGACGATCCGTGCGAGTCCGGCGCGCGTGCACTCACTGACGTACTGGTATGCCAGCTCCCGGAACGGCGACACCCCGCAGACCGGCCGGCCGAGCAGCTCGGCGAACAACCTCGCGCTGTGGTAACTCTCGCCGCCGCCCACCCCGGAGAAGTGGTTGACCTCGCAGAAGTAGTAGCCGGAGTCCGTCGGGACGATGTCGGCACGCAACATCCTGAACCTGCTCGATGCCACGTCGGTCCAGTCGATGCGGGACGCCATCGCCGGCGGCACCCGGAACATGTCCGTCAGATCATCGGCGGACAGCGTCGAGCACAGGTGGCGCACCAGCTTCTCCTGGGCATTGACCAGCGCGACCGTCGCCGCACCCAGCGCACCGTGCGTCGCCGGGTCCAACCGGAAATAGTACGGAAGCGAGCGCAGCGCGACGCCGACGTCCGCCAGCAGCCGGTCGGCGCCGCGCGACGCCATCGCGTAGTCAGCCGCGCTGTGCTTCCGCCGCTGGTCCGCCACGAAGGTGCGGTTGTCGCTGGCGAACATTCAGTGCCTACCGGCAAAACGGTTCCCGCGCCGGTGCCTCGCGCGACGGACCGCGGATGCCGTCACGAAGCCGAGGGTGAGCAGCGCGAGCACGATGAACGCCATCGCGAACGTGTCGTGCAGCGCCATCATCCGGCCCGCGTCGACCAGGTGCGGCCCGGCGGTGTCCCGGCCGAGGGCCGCGCTGTGGCGGGTCTCGCGGAACACCACGAATGCCGCGCAGGATGCCGCTCCGATCGATCCACCGAGACTTCTGGAGATGTTGAACAGCAGCGATCCGGACGGCGCAGCGGCCGACGTCAGCGCCCGGGTGACCATCAGGCCGAGCGAGGCCAGCACCAGACCGGCGCCCACGGACCGGGCCACCTGCGAGGCGATGATCTCGCTGTCGGTCGGCGAGTCGCCCGCGAGAAA
The DNA here is from genome assembly GCA_039649115.1 of Micromonosporaceae bacterium. Classification (GTDB taxonomy): domain Bacteria; phylum Actinomycetota; class Actinomycetes; order Mycobacteriales; family Micromonosporaceae; genus DATEJJ01. Next base: position 53,663 of record JBBWZQ010000282.1, read on the forward strand.
CGGTACGAGCGCGCTCATCGCGAAGATCGCGGCACCGGTCACCGACACGAGGTACACGTCGACGTGCCGCAGCAGGACGGGCAGTGCCAGCGAGACCGCCAACAGCACCACGCCACCGTAGAGCGCGACCGTGCCGATCCGGCTGACCGAGTATCCCAGGGTCGTCAGGTAGTACGGAATCAGGAAGTAACTGGCATACACCGCCGCACCGACGGCGACGTTGAACGCACACGTGAGCAGGAACGGCACGTGACGCAACAGGCGCAGATCGACCAGCGGATGTCGCGTCCTCAGTTCGTTCACCACGAAGACGGCCAGCATCGCCACTGCCGCGCCGGCGGCCACGCTCACGACGGGCGAGGCGAACCACCCTCGGTTGTTGCCCGAGTCGAAGACGTACTGGGTGCAGTACAGTGCCAGCACGGCGGCGCCCACGCTCATCAGGCTCACCCTCCTGCCGAGCCGGGGGCTGCCCGCCGGCCGGTCGCGCAGGCCCGGCACGGCGAGCCACAGCGCGAACGCTCCGATCGGTATGCACACGTAGTACAGGGCACGCCAGCTGTACCAGCCGGCGAGCGTGATGCACAGCACCGGCCCCAGGACGGCCGATCCCGTGACGATGAGGGAGAAGGCGGAGATCGCCTTCGGGTGCTCCCGACCCCGCATCAGGACGACGATCAGGTAGTAGGCGAAGGGCATGATCGCGCCGCTGGCCATGCCCTGCACGACGCGGGCCACCAGCAGGCTCTCGAAGCTCCACGCGTTGGCGCTCAGCAGCGAACCGGCGACGAAGCAGGAAACCAGCAGGATCAGATAGGTTCTCGGCGGGAACACGCGGGTCAGGTAGGCGCTCAGCGCGAGGGTGACCAGTTCGGCGGTCGCGTACGCGGAAATCACCAGCGCGCCTTTGTCCAGCGAGGCGTGCAGGCTGTGTTGGATGCTGCCCAGGGCGCTGCTGGTCATCGTCAGGTCCAGGACCGTCATGGCCGCCGCGACGATCGTTCCGAGGACCGCGCGCCAGCGAAGTGGCGGCGCCGCCGCGTCAACCGGCGCCGCCACGGCCGTCCGGGCGCGGTGCTTCGCCGGACCGGCCGGCAGCTCGTCCGGCCCGGCCCTGCTCAGCACTTCATGCCCCACGCGTACACGGTCATCGACCGGATGTCCATGAAGTCAGGGTCTTCGCACAAGGACAGCACCGCGTCGACGTCCCGGCCGGTGAGCAGCCGCCGATCGACGAGGTAGGCGCCCTCCTGCCGGATGTTCGCGATCGCCAGTTGGCCGTACGGGCCCTTCTCGCCGAGGCAGTTGGCTTTCGTCAGCACGGCGACGTCGCGCAGGCCGGCGCGCGCCAACTGGGACGGGAGGGTCTGTGCCCAGGTCATGTCGGTGCCCTGCGCGCGCCAGGCTGTCTCCAGGGCGCCGAAGAAGCGCCGGACCGGCTCGTGTGTCGAACCCGCCGCGGGCATGCACAGCGGATCGCCGATGACCAACCAACCACCCGGCGCCAACCAACGCACTGCCGCGGCAGTCACCGACTCGCGCTCGGCAAGGTGACAGAACGTGCAGCGCGAGTGGATGAGGTCGAACGACCCCGGCGGGAAGTCGAGGGAACAGATGTCGCCGCTACGCCACTGCAGGTTGTCCGTCCGCTGGCCGTCGAGGTACCGCGTGTCGGTGTCGACCGCGACGACGGTGCCGTCGTGGCACTCCGTGGCCAACCAGCGCGCGATCGAGCCGGCACCCGCGCCGATCTCCAGGCACCGCCACGTCGGGCTCAGCCCGATGGTCCGCAGGACGGCCCGCGTGTCCGGATCACCCCACGCTTCCAGCAGCCGGAGCCGCTCGAACTCCGCCGGAGTGTCCTTGCTCAGCGCACCCGACGAGTAGTCGGTTGCCAAGGTCACCTCTTGACTCATGGTCTCCTGCCTTACTCGTCGTGCCTCGCCGCCAGCGCGGGCGGCCGGCGGTGGCGCTGGCCCAGTTCTGTCTCCAGAGCGGCGGCCACCCGCAACAGCGTCGCCTCGTCGAACGGTCGCCCGACCAGCTGCAGACCGATCGGCAGGCCGTTGCCGGCGAACCCGGTCGGCAGGGACAGCGCCGGGTGCCCGGTCACGTTGAACGGAATGGTCTGCATGTCGTTCGCCAGCCTCGGCGGTGGCCAGTCCTCGGGAAAGTCGGCGAACCTCGCTGCCGTGGTCTGCCCGCAGGCGGTGACCAGTACGTCGTGGCGACCGAACACCCGCTGCTGCAGCGCCCTCGTCAACTGGCGCCGGACGTCGTGTGCCCGCTGCAGGTCGGCCGCCCCGATGCCGGCCCCCGGCATGACGCGCTGGTAGGTGAAGCGCCCGAACGATCGTGGACGCCGCCGCAGGTCGTCCTCGTGGACGGCGAACGCCTCCGCCGCCATGATGACGCGGCCACACGCGTTGAACAGGCCGTAGGCCGGCAGCTCGACCTCGTCGACCGTCGCACCCAGCCGGTCGAGCACCGCCAGCGCCTGCTCGATGACCGCCACGACGTCCGGCATCGTCGCGGCATCGCTCGCGTACCAGGCCGGCGAGTGCGCCACCCGCAGGCCGTCGACGCCACCGGACAACCCGGCCGCGTAGTCGGGCACCGGCACGTCGCTGGTGCGCGGGTCTGCCGGGTCGGCGCCGGCGATCACCTGGAGCGCGGCGGCCGCGTCGCCGACGGTCCAGGCGAGCGGCCCGAAATGGTCCATTGTGGACGACAACGGGTGGGCGCCGGTGCCGGACACCCGTCCGTATGTTGGTTTGAGGCCGACCGCGCCGCAGTGGAACGCCGGACCACGGGTCGACCCGCTGGTGTCGGAGGCGATCGCCACCCGGACCAACCCGGCGGCCACCGCGGCTCCGGCGCCGGACGACGAGCCGCTGGGTACGTGGTCCTCGCTCCACGGGTTGCGGGCCGGCGGGAAGGGCAGGTCGAAGCTGGGGCCACCGATGGCGAACTCGTACGTCGTCAGCTTTCCGAGCAGGACGCCACCGCCCGCGCGCAGCCGGCTCTCCACGGTGCTGTCCTCGCTCGGCACGTGGTCGGCGGTCAACCAGGAGACGTTGGTCGTCGGTATTCCTCGTGCGTCGAAGATGTCTTTCAAGGCATAGGGGATCCCGTGCAAGGGCCCGCGATCCACGCCGGCCTCCAGCTCTCGATCAGCCCGCGCGGCGCGGCGGAGCGCCACGTCGTCCGTCACCAGTACGAACGCGTGCAGCGCCGGGTCCAGCTCCTCGATCATCGCCAGTGCGTGCCGGGTGAGCTCCGCGGACGTGAGCCCACCGGAACGCAGCAGCGCGCCCGCTTCCCGGATCGACAGGTCGCTGAGCGACGCCGGTGCCTGCCTGGGAGCCGCCGCGTCAAGCACCCGGTGGCTCCGTCTCATCGAGGCCGTCGCCGGCGCGCAACAGTGCGGTCATCTCGCGCAGCGCCCGGTAACCGTGCAGCACGCCGCCCAGGAGGTCCGGCGGCACGTCGATGTCCAGGCGCCGGCTCACGGCCGCGAACTCGCGCTCGACCGCATCCTCATCCGGTGACGTCATCGGACCCCGGCATTCGTGGACCTGCTCCGCGCTGCGCGACGAGCCAGGCCTCGATCTCGCGCGACGACGTGGGCAACGACTCGGACAACACGCGCGCGCCGTCGCCCGTGATCAGGACGTCGTCCTCGAGCCGGACGCCGATGCCCCGAAGCTCCGCGGGCACCAGCTCGTCGTGCGGCTGGAGGTACATCCCGGGTTCCATGGTCAGCACGTAGTTCTCGCGCAGGACGCCCTCGGCGTACGCCTCCGGCCTGGCGTGACCGCAGTCGTGGACGTCCAGCCCGAGCATGTGCCCGAACCCGTGCAGCGTCCACCGGCGGTAGACCTGGCTGTTCTTGTCCAGCGCCTCGTCCACGCCGGACTTCAGGATCCCGAGGTCGCGCAGTCCCTCGGCGAGAACCGACATGCACGTCAGGTGGACGGTGCGGAACTCCACGCCGGGAGCCATCACGGCCAGCCCCGCGCACCGGGACGCGTGGACGATGTCGTACACGTCGCGCTGCGCCGTGGTGAACGTGCCGGAGACCGGCAGGACCCGGGTCACGTCCGCCGTGTAGCCGTTGACGTTCTCGACGCCCATGTCGATGAGCAGGATCTGGCCCGGCTCGACGAGCCCGTCGTTGCGCGACCAGTGCAGGATCGTGGACCGTGGGCCGCCCCCGACGACCGAGCTGTACCCGAGCCCGTTCCCCGAGTACCGGGCGCGCAGCGCGAAGATCCCGTCGACGAACCGCTCGGCGACCGGCGTGTCGGCCGGCAACCGCCGGGCCACGTCCTCGAATCCCAGCACGGTGGCGTCGACCGCGTCCCGCAGCTGCTCGATCTCCCATTCGTCCTTCTCCAGCCGCAGCTCGGACAGGACGCTGGCGAGCAGCGCGTCGCTCGGCGCATGCTCGGAGCTCGTGGGCGGCAGCGAACCGTCGATGCGCGCGTCGTAGCCGCGCAGGACACGGGTCGTCCCGGACGAGGCCGCTCGCCGCACCGTGTCCGGCAGATCCGCCAAGGTGCGGGTGTCGATCTCGAGTACGGTGGACTTCTCCCGTTCGGAATGGCGCCTGCCGTGCCAGATCTCGCCGCCCATCCGGTCCAGGTACGCCAGGCCCGAGGCCGTGTCGGATCGCGGCTGCACGTACAGGACGGCATCGTGTCCGGTGGGCGTCGGGTGCATGACCAGCACCGAGTTGGGATCCTGGTCGCCGGTCAGCCAGAGGAAGTCGCTGCCGCCCCGGAAGAGGTAGGGCGCGCCGAACGTACGCGAACGGATGTTTCCGGTCGGGATCACGAGAGTGTCGCCCGGGAACGCCGCCGACAGCCGGGCGCGGCGCTGGGCCAGGTTCTTGACCTGTGGCACCGGGGTGAGGTCGATCGCCTCCTCCCGCCAGCCCGCCACCATGAAATCGAGGAACTGTTGGGGAAGGTTCGCGTCGTGCGCTCCCGAGATCTCTTCCCGTCCGATGTTAGGCACTGATCCATCCCTCCATGTCGCTCGCACCGCCAGCGGCGCGACGCAGGTGCGCACACGTGATGAGATCCAGGTACGCGCATCCGACCGAGCTGAAGACCGTTCGCCGCGCGGCCAGGCCGGCGGCCGCCGGCGAATCCAACGCGTCGAGTTCGATCGCCTCGCGGTGCAGCTCGCCGGCCTCGGCGATCGCGGTGCTCAGGTCTTCGACGATCAGCACGCTCGTCCGCAGCAGGGCCTGGTCCAACTCCCGCGACTCCACGGTGTGCGCGCCCATGCAGTTGATGTGCACGTGGTCGGGCAGCGCCGTCGAGATCGGCAGCGGATCCACCGACATGGTCGCGGTGGCCAGGATGTCGACCCCACGGCTGGCGTTCTCCGCCGAGTCGCAGACGACCACCCGGACGCCGTTCGTCGCGGTCCGCGATACGTGCCGGCCGAACGCCTCGGCGTTGCCTGGGTTGCGGGAGTAGATGCGTACCTCCTCGATGTCGCGCACCGCCGACACCCCCCGGTACTGCTGCCGTGCCTGTACGCCCGAGCCGATGATTCCCATGACCTTACCGGCCTTCGCCGCGCACCTGTCGGTCACCAGAGCCGTCACCGCCGCACATTTCAGGTTGGTCACCGCGGCGCCGTCCACCGTCCCCAGGAACTCCCCGCTCGCCGCGGAGAACAACGACACGACCGAGGTGACCGTCGCCCCACGACCCCGGGGAGCGTTGGGGGTGCTCGCCTCCGCCAAAGACCGGCTCCGGCTGCGCTCCCCCCGGGGAGCGTTGGGGGTGCTCGCCTCCGCCAAAGACCGGCTCCGGCTGCGCTCCCCCCGGGCGCCGGGCGGAACGATGGTGGCCGTCTTGTTGATGAAGAGGTCGTAGTCGGCCGAGACGGCCGGCATGGACAGGAACTTCGTGCCTGCCGCGTCCTCGACGACCTCGCGCAGCGGAACGACCATCCGCCGGACCGCGCCACTGCGCAGCCCGGCTCGCATCTCGGCGGCCAGCGACAGAACGACGTCGGAGGTCACCCGGAACCGTCCAGCGCGTCTTCGAGAGCGGACGCGAACGCCTCCGTCATGTCGCTGGTCATGTCGCCACGCAACATCAGACGCACGCCGGCGTGGCCGCGCGCGACGATGGGAAAGAACATCGCGGAACAGTAGTAGCCGCGCCGGTAGAGCTCCGTGGACAGGCGCACCGCCTTGTCGTTGTCGCCCACCGTGACGAACTTGATGTGCGAGCCGGTGCCGCGCAGCTCCCGACCCTTGAGGCGCCGGTCGAAGATCTCGATGTTCTCGGCGAGCTGTCGCTGGCGCTCGGCGAGTTCGGGGCTGCGGTGGACCTCGATGCTGCCGAGACTGGTGCCGACCGCCGCTGTCCTCAGCCCCTGCGACCATCCCAGCGGACCGGACCGGTACAGGAAGTCGTACTTGCCGGACGAGCCGATCATGGCGATGCCCCCGGTGCTGCCGAACGCCTTGGCGATCGACGCCACCACGATGGTCCGGTCGTCGAGCTCCCGGAACACCGACCGCGCATAGCCCTCGCCGTGCGGGCCCCGCGTCGACAGCGCGTGCGAGTCGTCGATGTACAGGAACATGCCGTACCGTTCCTGCAACGCCTTGAGGCCGTCCAGGTCGGCGAGACCACCCACCGAATAGGCGCCTTCGCACACGTAGGCCACGCGCGGGTACCTCCGGCACACGTCCGCCAGGAACTGCATGTCGTTGTGCGGACTGGTGAGTACCTTCGTCTCGTCGGCCACGACCGGCTTCATGAAGTTCATGGAGAAGTGCGCGAACTTGTCGAACACGACGACGAGCGGTTCGCTGTCGGTGAGGTGTCCCGAGGCCAGCAGCGGCAGGAGGGCAGCGGTGAGGACGCCGCACGATATCGACGGAAGTACGTAGGCGCCGAACAGCTCCGACAGCTCCGACTCGAGCCGGTGCACGAGGTCGAGGCGGATCCTGAACTCCGCCATGGACAAGCCCGTGGTCTTCTCTTCGAGCAGCGCGTCCACCCCGGCACCGATGACCGTGGGGTGACTGTTCAGTCCCAGGTACGAACATGAGGAGAGGTTCAGGAACTCGTGCCCGGTCCGGACGTCCCGCAGCCGGTTCTGGCCGGCCACCGCATCGACCCGGATGTCCAGCATGCCGCTGTCCCGGGCGAGCTTCCACGCGGACTCGCTCGCCGGTACCATCCGTTGGTTGTTTCTGAACTGGTGCGGCCCCATGACCGTCCCGTCGTGGTCCACCTGCTCCCCCAATGTCGTGCACTAGTCGGATGGCGCGGCCGCGCGCAGGAAACGCCCGAGCCGCGCGAGCGCCTGCCTCGCCTTGGCGAGCCGCGCATGGTGCAGGTGCCAGACATGCACCATGCCGGGCCACACCTCGAGCGTGACCGGCGACCCGGCGTCCGCCATCTTCGCCGCGAACCGCTCGGCGTCGCTGAGGAGCATTTCGCGGTCCCCCACCTGGATGAGAACGGGCGGGAAGCCGTGCAGGTCGCCGTAGAGCGGAGACGCGTACGGCGTGCTCGGCGAGACGCCGGCCAGGTACGAGTCGGCCACCATGGACACCACCCGCCTGGTGATCAGCGGGTCGACCGCCTCCTTGGTCCGGAACGTCTCGCCGGTACCGGCGAGGTCCACCCACGGCGAGATGCACGCCGCCGCGGCCGGCACCGGGAGGTTGCGGTCCCGCGCCGCCATCAGGGTGGCGAGGACGAGACCGCCGCCGGCGGAGTCGCCCACCACCACGACGGCCCCCGGCGGCCACCCGTCGGCGAGCAGCGCGGCATATGCGCTCACCGCGTCTTCCAGCGCCGCCGGGTACCGGTGCTCCGGTGCCCGGCGGTACTGCAGGTGCAGCATCGGACAGCGCGCCGCGCGCGCGACCTCGGCGGCGAGGCTGCCATGGCTCATCTGCGAGCCGTAGACGTAGCCACCGCCGTGCACGTAGACACCGATCCGTGACTCGTCGACGTCCGGCGGCGTGAGCACGAACGCGGGTACGCCACCGACATCTCGCTGGCGTACCTCGACGTCCGGCGCGACCGGTGTGCCCCATGCGTCGTAGAAGTGCCTGCCCTCGACGATGTCGTCCGGCCACGCGTCCGCCTCGAGCGCCTGCAGCAGGCTTGCCAGTTCGGTCTCATCGTCCGCCGACATGACCGGCACGTCCGGGCCCCTCACCGGTGACACGTGCGCGTCAATCGCCGACGTTGACCGGGCGCTCCGCCACGACAGACGAATCCACGCCGCGGTGGTAGCGCTCGTGCGCCGCGGCGTCCGGAACGTTCAGCGTGACCTCAGGAACGCTCAGCCGGTAGTGGCGGTACCACTTCGCCAGATCGGCACCCTCCGCGAACTGGAACTCGATGTGCCTGATCGGCCGCTTGCCAGGCTGCCGCGGGTCGGCGAGGTGCGGCATCGATCCGGCGTGCGCCAGGCCGCCGGTCACCTCGTTGTTCAGCACGACCATGACCAGGTCGTTCTGCAGGTCGACGTCCACGGCCACCGAGTAGTCGGCGAGGATCGCCTCGCTGTACCGCTCCTTCACCGCCACGTTGTAGCTGTGCGGCATCAGTTCGACGAGATCGGCCGGGTCCACCCCGTTGGTGCTGCAGTACTCCCGCGTGTTGCACACGATGGGCAGGCCACCGGCGATGTTCGTGTTCGGACCGTAGACGTTGCCGATGAACGGTGTCGCGGCATCGAAGTGGACGCACTTCGTGGTGAGGAACTCGCGAGACGTCGTGTGGTCGCTGTTCGGCGTGAAATGGAGGTTCTTGTTGAAGCCGTCGACATCCATCTTCGCCACCCGGTCGTAGCCCATCACGACCGGGCTGTGCTTCGAGACATCGACCGTGGCCGCGAAGTCGCGGAAGATCGACTCAAGGTAGTCCCGCGCGACCGCCGCGTCGCCCTCGCGATGGACATCCATGCCGTGCCGGGCGAGCAGCGCACCCGCGCCGTGGCAGACCGCCAGCCCGGCGCCGTCCGCGACCAGGTCGACCAGTCGCGCCGTGAGCGCGTCGCCCACCGCGCGGAGCTCACCGTCCACCAGTTCGGCGTCGTGGTCCGACACGTCGACCATCGACAGCTTCACGATTTCTCTCATCGGGATCTCCACCGTTACCTCCACAGTAGTTGTTGTCATTGACAGAAGTTGTCGTAGAGCTGCAGCATGCGGCGGGCCTTGAGCACGAAGGGCGGGGCGAGCACCCGGTCCTTCGTCACGGCGAACCCCGTCGCCTCTGCCTCGTAGTCTTTGATCGTCCGCCGGTAGCCCGCCAACTCGTCGGGATCCACCGTGAAGGTCTCGGTGATCGCCTCGACCTGCTTCGGATGGATGGCCGCCTTGCCCGTGAACCCGCAGCGCCTCGCGGCCTCACACTCCGCCCGGACAACCGTCATGTCCCAGAGCTCGAACGAGTTCGTGTCGATGGCCGGGAGCGCGTGCTTCGCCGCCGCGACACACAGCCTGGCGCGGGCATACCCCAGATAGGCTTCGTTCGGCGCATACATCTCGGAGGCCAGGTCCGCCTGCCCGAAAGACAGGCCATCGCTCAGTGCCGCGATCTCGAAGGCATTCTCGACGGCGTCCACGGTTTCGATGAAGCTGCAGATCTCCGGAGGGTTCGCCAGTCGCGCCAGCAGCGACCGGTAGACCGCGACATCGCCGGCCGTGGCGACCTTGGGCACGAAGACCGCCTGCACGACGACCCCGCCGACCCGACCGTCCAACCGGACCAGCGCCTCGATGTCCGGCATGCCGTCCGGCGTACTGAGGCTGTTGATCCTCAGCCCGAGGCCGGCCAGTCCGGACTCCGACAGGTCGACATCGACCAGGCGGTCCCGTGCCGCGTCCTTCAGGTGCTTCGGGATGGAGTCCTCGAGGTCCAGCACCACCATCCCGGTACGCGCCGGCGCAGACCTGAGGATCGAGTCGACCCGCAGCGCCGGTGTGTAGAGCAGGCACGGGTGAACCTTCACGCGCCGACCTCCCTCCCGAACAAGGCGTTCATCTTCTCCAGGGAGAAGGTCTCGTACCGGATGGGCTCGTACCTGGCGGGCCGCTCCCTGGTGAACTTCGGGAAGCATTCGATCAGCGCGTCGTCGTTGGCGAGCTTGAAGAAGACGATGGACTGTCGCGGCTCGTGTGCCAGCCTGACCCGGTGCGGCGTCGAGACATACTCGTCGTTCGACCAACGCGCCATGAGGTCGCCGATGTTGACGATGAACCAGTCACGCCTGTCCACGGCGATGTCGAGCCAGTTGCCGGACAGGTCACGGAGCTGGAGCCCCGGACCGTCCTGCGTCAACAGGGTGATCAGGGTACCGTCGCTGTGCTCACCCATGCCCTGGTCGTTGACGAAGTCCTCGTCCTGCCCCGGGTAGTAGTGCGAGCGGAGTGAGTCGTTCGACCGGTCGGTCCGGGTCGCGAAGAAGTCACGCGGCAACTCCAGAGCGACGGTCAGCAGCTCGGCTATCGCGTTGGCCGCCATCTCACATGCCGCGAAGTACCTCTTGAGCGCGCTGCGGAGCTCGGCTCCCCGCGCGTCGGCGGGGAAGGGCAGGTCCTCGGCGTCGTCGAGAATGAGCCGGCCGGCGCTGAACTTCTCCACGTAGTCCGACGGCATGCCCTGCTTGCCGGTGTACGCGAAGGCGTTTTCGGACAGCAGTGCGCTGTACCCGTACGGGCTGTAGTCGTTGTCGCCGCGGGCGGTACTCGTGCGCATCGCGTGTTCGCGCTTCTGCTCCGCCGGGCGGCGGAAGAACTGGAGCGAGGCGTCGTAGGCATCGTCGAAGATCTCCCGCCGGATCCCGTGGTCGCGCACCACGAAGAACCCGACCTCGGTGCACGCCTGGGATATCTCGTCAGCGACCCGCGCCTCGTCCCCGTGCCGGGTCCGCGCCAGACTGATCACCGGAACTGCGTTCATCTAAGCCTCCTGTCATGGACACCAGAACCGTCCGCGTGAAATCGATGACCTGTGTGCCGTGCTGGTTGCGCCCCACCGTGTGCACCGTGACGACGCCTTCCCCGGGCCGTGACGTGGACGGTCGCTTCGCGACGACCGTGGTCTCCGCGTACAGCGTGTCTCCCACGTACACCGCAGCGCTGAGCCGTACCCGGTCCCAGCCCAGATTGGCGACGGCCTTCTGGCTGATGGTCTTCACCGTCATCCCGTTGACGATGCCGAAGGTCACCAGGCTCGACACCAGCAGTTGCCCGAACTCGGTCTGCGCCGCGTATACGCCGTCGATGTGCAGCGGATGCTGGTTGAGGCACAGCAGCGAACTCCAGATGTTGTCCGCGGCGCAGATCGTCCTACCTGGACGGTGCTCGATGACGTCGCCGATCACGAAGTCCTCGTAGAGCAGCCCGCTGTCCTCGCGGAAGCGGCCGGGCCCGACCTCGACGTACGCCGACATTCTCGCGTCGACCTTCACCGGGCAGCCTCCGGTGAGCCCACCGGGTACGGCGAGGTGTGGCCGACCTCGGTGAGCGCTCCGGCCCGGTGCAACGCCGACAACACCGACTTCAGCGCCGCGATCGGCGCGGTCGGGGCCAGGCCCACTCCCCACACGGATCGCTGATCCACGGCCAGTTCCGCGTAACACACCTTCGGGGTACCCGACGCGATGCCGGTGTCCGCGCCGGTGAGTCGCTCGACTTCCGCCCGGACTCCGCGGCGCTCCAGGGCGCTCAACAGTGCGGCGACCGGGTTGTCGCGGCTGTCGAGTTCGATCGTCGCGGTGCCAGCGACGGTGACGGAAATTGTGCTTCCGGCACCTCGGGTCCGGACGGCGGCGTTGCTCTCGCAGTACTCGGACCGGAAGAGCTCCCAGACCCGGCCCGGCGCCACCTCCGTACCGGTGATCTCGGTGACGCGTTGGATGATTCTGGCGAAGTCGACACGCAGGCCGGTCGGCAGGTCCAGGCCCCATCCGGCGTGCAGGACATGGGCGATGCCACCCTTGCCCGACTGGCTGTTCACCCGGATGATCGCCCGGTAGTCGCGGCCGACGTCCCGCGGGTCGATCGGCAGGTACGGCACCCGCCACGCCAGGTCCGAGGTGGCTCGCCCGGACGTCCTGGCCTCGTCCGCCAGGCTCGCGAGGCCCTTGGAGACTGCGTCCTGATGGGTGCCCGAGAAGGCGGTGAACACCAGGTCACCGGCGTACGGGTGGCGGGAGTGGACCGGCATCTCGTTGCATTCCTCGACAACGCCGCGGATCGCGGCGATGTCAGAGATGTCGAGTTGCGGGTCGATCCCCCGGCTGAAGAGGTTCAGCGCGAGAGTGACCAGGCAGACGTTCCCGGTCCGCTCGCCGTTGCCGAACAGGGTTCCCTCGACCCGGTCCGCCCCCGCCGCGATCCCGAATTCCGCGGCGGCCACGGCCGTACCACGGTCGTTGTGCGGGTGTACCGAGAGGATGATCGAGTCACGCCGGTCCAGGCTCCGGTGCATCCACTCCACCTGGTCGGCGAAGACATTCGGTGTGTGCATCTCCACGGTCGTCGGGAGGTTCAGCGTCAGCGGCCGGTCCGGCGTCGCGTCCACGACCTCGGCGACAGTGTTGGCTATCTCCAGCGCGAACTCGGGCTCGGTGACGTTGAAGGTCTCCGGCGAATACTCGAACCGGATGTCGGAGCCGACCGCCCCGTCCGCCAGCCGCACCATCGCCTGCGCGCTGTCCCGCGCCAACTTCAGCACCTCCGCCGCGGTCAACTTGAACACGACCTCGCGCCACAGGCAGGCCGTCGCGTGGCACAGGTGCACCATCGCGCGGTCGGCGCCGCGGACCGCCTCGAACGTCCGCTCGATGAGGCCCGCCCGCGCCGGCGTGAAGACGGATACGGTCACATCCTCGGGGATGCGGTCGTTGGTGACGAGGTCGCGCACGAAGTCGAATTCTGCTTCGCTCGATGACGGGTAACCGACTTCGATGTCCTTGAAGCCCATCCTGACCAGGAGCTCGAACATCGACCTCTTGCGCCGCAGGTCCATCGGGTTCGCCAGCGCCTGGTTGCCATCGCGCAGGTCGACCGAACTCCACAGTGGTGCCCGACCGACCGAACGCCCGCTCCACGTGCGCGACGCGGGCGCGAGCATCGCCGGTGGGTCGTCGCGGACGTACCTGTGGACCGGCATGACCGACGCTCGTTGGGGATTCCACCACGGCTGTACCGACTGATCCGCCATTGTTGAGCCCCTCGCATCGTGAACAGGAATGACCACAGGGGGGGCGTCGCGGTACCTCAAGCCCTCGCCCGGCCAGCACCGACGATCGTTTCGAGAAGGGCTTCCGCCAGGCCGGCGTACGGGGCGACGTCGACGGTCGTGCTGAACCACCCCCCACAGGTGCCGCTCCCGGTCGACGCGGTGGCGGCACGGTCGAGTGTGGCAGTTGTTCAACGATTGGGCAACCCCCTGTCCGATGTGCGGGGGCGGCAGGTCGCGCCGGTGCTCCCGCCGACCGGGACCGGGCGCCGCCCCGGAGGTGTCCGGAACCGGACTGTTCCGTGTGTTGTGGCCAAGAAGCCCGGACCTGGCGTGCTTTGGGACAGGCCGCGAGTGCCGCCGGCAGGTTGTGCGCCGGAGGGCCGCGGGGGATTGACGGATCAATGATTGTTGAGCGATCCTTGGTTCGGGGCATGCCGGCGGGGGGTCGGCACGGTCCGGCACCGGGGGGAGAGATCTTGGGCGTCGGCCAGCGGTTCAACAGGCGACGAAATCAACCAGAACCGATACTCGCACCGAAGTCAGCGCCTGAAGACTCGGGAGAAGACTTCCTGCGGAAGACCCGATCGGCGCTGCGCAGGCAACGGGAAACGCACGTGCATCCCGAGCGGTTCATGGCGGGCACATTCGACGATCTGGTCGCCCAGGTGCGGGGCACCGTCTTCGCCCGGGACCACGGGCTGTCCGGCGCGGTGCGCACGGTCACCGACTGGCAGAAAGCGATACCCATCCGCGGCTACGAGGGCTTCACCGGATACGTCGACCAGCAGTTGGGTCGGCGGCCGAAGGTGCTGACCCGCAACGGGCCGTACGCGTTCCTGCGCACCTCGGGAACCTCCGGCCGGCCGAAGGTCATCCCCACCACCGACCATTGGCGTCGCCGCTACCGGGGGCCCGCCTTGTACGCCCAATGGGGCCTGTACTTCGAGCACCTCCGGGCCGCCGACGTGCGCCCGGATTCGGTGATCGACCTGTCCTGGGCGCCCAGCGTGGACAGCGAGCGGATCGGGGGGTTTCCGGTGTACAGCATCACCCAGCGACCGGGGGCCCGCACCGCCGCGGACTGGGCGCCGCCGTGGCTGGGCATGCCGTGGTTCGGCGGCGACTCCAGCGACCTGTACCCGCTGATCAGGTGGCTGTCCGGCCGGGACGTCCGGCTCGTGGTGTCGGTGAACCCGTCCCGGATCACGCTGCTCGCCGAGTGCCTCCGGGAGCACACCGACCAGTTGTTGCGCGACCTGTACCACGGCACGCTGCGCGGCGGGCCGCACCCGGCGCTGCACCGGGAACCGGCGCTCGTCCGGCGCCTGGAGGTTGCCCGCGACGCCAGGGGGCAGCTGGAACTCGCGGACCTCTGGCCCGAGCTTTCCCTGTGCGTGTGCTGGCGCTCCGCGTCGACCCGGCTGTACCAACCGTGGCTGGCGCGGATCGTGGCGGGCGCCGATCACCTGCCCTTCAGTGCCACGGGTACGGAAGGCATCGTCACCATTCCGACCGACGGCCATCCCTCGGCCGGCCCGCTCGCCGTGGACCAGGGACTCTTCGAGTTCGTACCGTGGCACGACGACGACGCGGGTACCGCGCTGCCGCCGGATGCGCCGACGGTGGATCCGCTCGACGTCGAGGTCGGCTCCGCGTACCGGCTCGTGATGAGCCAGGCCAACGGGCTGTACCGCTACGACACCGGCGACGTCTACGCCGTCGCCGGCCGGGTGGGCCGGGTACCCCGGCTCGAATTCCTCCGCCGCGCGGGCTTCCAGAGCTCCTTCACCGGCGAGAAGCTGACCGATTCCGACGTCTACGCCGCCACCTGCCGCGCGCTCGGCGTCGCCTCGCCGGACTGCCCGTTGTTCACCTGCGTGCCGGTGTGGGCGGAGCCGCCCTTCTACACCGCGGTCATCGAACGGTCGTCCGAGGATGCCCCGGTCACCGCGCTGGCGGCCCGCCTGGACAGGGCGCTGCAGGACGTCAACGTCGAGTACGCCGACAAGCGCCGGTCGCGGCGGATCGCACCGCTGGTCGTGCGGCTCGTGCCGCCCGGCACCTTCCGGCGGGTCGACGCGTCCGGCAGCCGGGCGGGCACCTCCCAGGTGCAGGCGAAGCACCTGTGGATCCAGCGGGACGCCGCGCTGCTCTCCGTCCTCGACCGGCTCGCGCCGGTCGAGGACCGAAGGGCCGCCTGAGGATGCCGATCCGTTCGGTGCTGGCCGGCGCGGTGCGCGTACCGATGAGCGTGCCGTTCGTCCACGCGGGTGCGGCGCGGCGGCACTGCGACTCCGTCCTCGTCCGGGTGGATGTGGACGGTACGGTCGGCTGGGGCGAAGCCGCCCCGCGCCGGTACGTCACCGGGGAGACCGCCGAGGGGGTCCTGTCGGACCTCGCCGCGCTGGACATCGCGCGGTTGTCGTCGCGCATCGACAGCTCCTCGTTCGACAGTGCCCTGGCCTCGATGGCCGCGCTCGACCTCCCCGCGCTGCTGGGCCGGGGGCGTCCGCATCCGGCGGCCGCAAGCGCGGTGGAGTGCGCGCTGCTCGACGCGGTGTGCCGCGGCTCGGGGCGCTCGTTCGGGGACGCGCTGGACCGGCTCGGGCTGGCGTACCGTCCGCTGCCCGCCGACCGGCCCATTCGGGTGTCGACGGTGCTGGACCTCAGCCGTGGCGTCGAGCAGTTCCTGGCGGCGACGGCGCCGGGGCTGCTGGCGACGCCCCGCCTGGTCAAGCTGAAGGCCTCGGCGGACCCGGACCGCACGGTACAGGAGGTGCGGAGACTCGCGGAGGCGCTCCCGGGCCCGGTGCGGCTGGCCGTCGACGCGAATGGCGCCTGGCCGCCGGCGGTGGCGCTGGAGACCGCCGCCCGGCTGGCCGACCTGCCGGTCGCCTGGCTCGAAGAGCCGACCACCCCGCGCTCCTGGGACCTGCTGCGGGCGATCCGGCGGCGCAGCGCCATCGGCATCATGCTCGACGAGTCGTTCACCGGCGCGGCGGATGTGCCGGCCGCCGCGTCCGGCGCCGCCACCCACCTCAACCTCCGGGTGTCGAAGTGTGGCGGCCTGCTCGGCGCCGCGCGGCTGGCGGCACTGGCCCGGTCGCACGGCCTGCGGTACCAGGTTGGCGTGCACGTCGGCGAGGTCGGGCCGTTGTGGGCCGCGGCGCGCTGGCTCGCCGCCGCCCTGGGTGACGCCGAAGCCGTGGAGGGCGGCCAGCAGGACCGCTGGTTCCCCGTTGCGTTGACCGTGCCGGCGTACACCGCCGACCGCGTCCACGGCACCGTCGCGCAACTGCGCGGGCCGGGCAGCGGCGTCGTTCCGTCCGATGAGCTTCTCCGGCACTTCCGCGCCGGGTTCACCTGGGAGAGAGGGGCTGACCATGACCGTCGGCGAACTGCGCGTACGCCCTGGACCGCTGCGCACGCTGCGCCTGTCGCTGACTGAGACCCGTCCCGGGGTCCAGCTGCTGTACGCCATCCGGTACACGACCGGAGCGGCGCTCGGCATCCTCACCTCCCACGGCTCGATCCGCCCGTCGCTCGTCACGGGTCTCGTGGCGTGGACGCTCGGCACGATGTCGGTCTATCTCATGAACGGTGTCATGGACGTGACCGAGGACCGGGCCAACGGCTCCGGGCGCCCCATCGCCTCCGGCGCGCTGGACGTGTCGCGGGCCAGGCTGATCGTCGCCGCGTTGGCGGTGCTCAGCCTCGCGTTCGGCGTGCTGCTGCCGATCCAGGCGACGTTGATGGTGCTCGTCCTCCTCCTGCTCGGCTGGTTCTATTCGGGACCGCCCTGGTACGCGAAGCGGAACCCGTTCTGGGCCTCGACCTCGCTGGTGCTCACCGGCCTGGCCGCCTATGCCGCCGGATACTGGTCGGCTGGCGGCGGCCGGCCGGACCGCGAGGTGGTCGTCCTGGCTCTGGCGATGGCCCTGGCCATGGGCCTGGTCGGCGTGCCGGTGAAGGATCTGTCCGATGTGGAGGGTGACCGGCTGGCCGGCCGCCGGTCGTGGCCGGTCATGTGGGGCGAGGCGCGGGCCAGGCTGGCCATCTGCTGCGTCGCGCTGGCCGGCGGCGGCGTGTTCGTCATCGCCGCGGTCCGCTGGGCGCCGGCCCTGATCGCCGCGTCCGTGGTGGCGGCGACCGGCTTCGCCGCGATCGCGGTCGCCGTCATGAGCCGGTGGAGCCACGGCCCGCGCGGCAGCCGCCGCCGCCCGTACCGCATCTTCATGGTGGCCGCGTACCTCACCCACCTGGCCGCCGTCACCGGCGCCGCACTGTCATGACCGGCGGACGCCGCACCTGGCTGACCGCGGCGGACGGCACCCGGCTGGCGATGCGGCACTGGACATCGCCGCGGTGCCGCGCGGCCGTGTTCTACATCCACGGCATCCAGAGCCACTCGGGCTGGCTGTTCGAGACCGGGCCGCGGTTGGTGCGGCTCGGGATCGAGGTGTACGCGTTGGACCGCCGCGGATCCGGCGCGAGCGGCGGGCTCCGTGGCCACCTGCCGTCCTGGCAGGCGGTGCTGGACGACTACGCGACGGCGCTGCGGGAGGTCCGCGCCCGGTGCGCCGGCCGGCCGGTCACCGCGCTCGGCCAGAGCCTGGGCGGCAGCATCCTGGCCGCGTCGCTGTGCGCGCCGGGGCCGGCGGCGTTCGACCGGGTGGTCTTCTGCGCACCCGCGCTGGGCCAGCAACGCAGCCGGCACGGCGACGCCGAACTCGCCCGGCTGCGGCGGCAGGACGGCACGCGGCCCGTCCCGGTGGACCTGGCCGACCGCCACTACACGGAGGAACCTCGATACCTCGACTTCATGGCCGCGGACCCGCTCATCCTGCGGTCGGTCACCGCGCGGACCCGTGCCACGCTCGTCGCGATCGAGGACGTCTACTGGGCCTGGTCGGACCGGGGCAACCGGTTCGCGTGTCCGGTCGCGCTGGCCGTCCCCGAGGAGGACCCCATCATCGACACCGCACAGTCCCGCCTGGTCCTGGCGCGGCTGGCGCCACAGCTCACAGCGCGGTCCTTCGCCACCCGTGGTCACTATCTCGAATTCACGTCCGAGCGGTCGCGCTACTGGGAGTGGGTCGCCGGCATCGCGGGCGGCGCGTGCCCGGTGGGTGCGGGCGGGCGGACCGGGGTGCGGCGGTGACCCGGACCGGCCGGCCGGACGAGGCCACCCGGGCCGCACCGGTCGACGGGCTGCGCACCATCCAGGTCCTGGCATGTTGTCTGGGCGCGTTCCTGGCCGTGCTGAACCAGACGCTCGTGGCCACCGCGCTGCCCGCGATCCAGCGCCGGTTCCAGGTCGACCACGCCACGGTCTCCCTGGTGGTGGACACGTACACGCTCACCCTGGCCGGGCTCATGCTGTTGTCGGGATCGCTCGCCGACCGCCTCGGCCGGCGCCGGATGTTCCTGTCCGGCCTGGGCGTGTTCGCGGTCGGCTCCGCCGGCTGCGCGCTGGCCCCCGGACTGGAGACGCTGGTCCTGGCGCGGATCGTCCAGGCGGCGGGCGGTTGCCTGCTCACGCCGGCGACCCTCGCCATACTCGTGCACAGCTACCGCGACCGGGGCCGGCGCACCAGAGCCGTCGGCATCTGGTCCGGCGGGGTCGGCGCCGGCGTCGCCCTCGGCCCGCTCGTCGGCGGCGCGCTGTCCGACACGTTCGGCTGGCCGTCGATATTCTGGCTCACCGCGGTCTGCGCCGTCGCGTCGATCGGCCCCGCGCTGACCCTCCCCGAGTCCCGTTCCGCCACCGCCCGGTTGGACCTGCCCGGCCAGGCGGCGGTGATCCTGTTCCTCGCGGCGCTGACGTACACGTTGATCAATGGTGGCGAGCGCGGGTGGACGTCCCGGCGGGAGCTCGCGTCGTACGCGGCGGTACTCCTGCTGGGCGCGATCCTGGTGATGGTGGAGCGCCGGGCGCCGCACCCGGTGCTGGACCGGTACCTGCTGGCCCAGCGCGACTTCGTGGGCTCGGCAACCGCGATCTTCCTGGTGTACGCGGCGATGATGGCCTTCGTGGTCTACACCGCGGCATACCTGCAGGAGGCGCGGCACCTGCACGCGACCGCGGCCGGTGCCGCGATGCTCCCCTCGATGGTCCCGGCGATCCTGCTGGGCAGCAGGGCGGGACGGATCGCGATGAGCTTCGGCACCCGCCGGCTGGCGGTGCTCTCCTGTCTCCTCATGAGCTGCGCGCTCGGCGCGATGGCGGGCAGCCCGATGGACCAGCCGCTGGTCTGGTCCTGTGCCGGGTACCTGATCCTCGGCCTGGGGTTCGGTCTGTTCGTGGGACCGGTCACCGCGGCCGCGGTGGGTTGCGCACCAGCCGACCGCGGCGGCGTCGCCGCCGCGACGGTCAGCGCGGTGCGGCAGGTCGGCAACACCCTCGGCGTGGCGGTCGTCGGTGCCATCGTCGAGGCCCGGGTCGCCGCGGCGCGCACGTCGCCGGTGCGCGGCCTGTCCGCGGGTGTCCACCTCGGCTACCTGGTTACCGGCGCGGGTGCCCTGCTGGCCGCCGCACTGGCCGCCGCCGTCCTCCGGCCGCGCCGGCACCGGGCGCCGGGCCTGCCACAGCACGAGGGACGGAGGGCGGGATGAGGCTCGCGAACGTCGGCGGGCGGGCGCATCTCGTCAGCGGCGACCGGATCGTCGACATCGAACGGGTCAGCGGGGGTCGCTTCCCCGCCGACCCCATGGCGGTCTTCCCGTGCTGGGCTGAACTGTCCACCTGGGCCGCACACGTCGACGTCGACGGGGCCGAGGTGCTCGACCCGACCGGCCTGGCGGCGCCCGTGCCGCACCCCCGGCAGGTCTTCGCGGTGGCCAGCAACTACCGGGACCGTCCGGTGGTCGTCGAGGGTTCCGGGCCGCTTCCGGTGACGTTCACCAAGTTCCCGTCCAGTCTGGCCGGACCGTACGCGAAGCTGCCGCTGCCGACCGCGACGGTGGACTGGGAGGTCGAACTCGTCGTGGTCATCGGCCGCCCGACGCACGCCGTGCCGGAGGATCTGGCCTGGGACTTCGTGGCCGGAGTCACCATCGGTCAGGACTATTCCGAGCGGACTCTCCAGCTGGGCGGCCCGACGCCCCAGTTCAGCCTCGCCAAATCGTTTGCGAATTTCGGGCCGACCGGTCCGGTGCTGGTGACCACCGACGAACTCGCCGACCGGGACGGACTCGACCTGCGCTGCACCGTCAACGGCGCGACGGTGCAGGAGGCCAACACCCGGCAGATGATCCTGCCGGTACCGGCGCTCGTCTCGCGCCTGTCGGCGGTCTGCACGCTCCTCCCGGGCGACCTCGTCTTCACCGGTACCCCCGGCGGGCTCGGCATGTCGATGCGCCCGCCCCGGTACCTGCGGGTCGGCGACGAGGTGCGCAGCCACATCACCGGCATCGGCGAACTGTGCAACGTCTGCGTACCGGCGGGCCCGCCGGAGCCGTGACTACTCCGGCGCCAGCGCGTCGAGGATCTCCTCGGCCCGGCTGGTGGCCGCGGCCGGATCCGCGTCCGGGGAGCCGACCTGCGGATCCCAGTTGAGGTCGAGGAAGACCTCGGTGACTCCCTGTTCGCCGAGCCAGCGCAGGTCCGCGCGGACATCCTGGTACGTGCCGGCCAGCCGGGGCCGGTCCGCGCCGCCCGGGTGACCGAGGCGCAGCACGCCGCGGACCACGACACGCACGCTGGCCGGGTCCCGGCCGGCGCGGCGGGCGGCGGCGTGCACCACCGCGATGTCGGCGCCGATCCCGGACAGGTCGTGGGCGCTGCGGGTGATCCAGCCGGCGGCGAGCCGGCCGGCACGGCGCAGGGCCGCCGGTGCCGAGCCGCCCAGCAGCACCGGCGGCCCGGGGCGCTGCACGGGCTTGGGTGCCATCCCGGCCGGCGGGACGGTGTAGAACTCGCCGTCGTACCGGCTGGTCTCGTCGGCCCACAGGGTGTGCAGCACGGCGAGGTACTCCTCGGCCCGGGCGCCACGCCGGTCGGCGGACGCGCCGGTCGCGGTGAACTCGGCCGGCGACCAGCCCACGCCCAGGCCGAGGTCGAGCCGCCCGCCGCTCAGCACGTCGAGCGTGGCCGCCTGCTTGGCCAGGACCGTGGGCGACACGAACGGCAGGTTCACCACGGCCACCCCCAGCCGGATGCGCGCGGTGTGCGCCGCGGCGAAGGCGAGGGCCACCAGCGGATCGAGCACGCTCTGGTACACCGGGTCGAGGCTCTGGTCGGCGCTGACGAGCAGCCGCTGGAAGGCCCACACCGAGCCGTACCCCAGCTCCTCGGCCCGCGCGGCGAACCTGGCGACATTGCCGGCAGTGGCCCACGCACCCGACACCGGCAGCCCGAAACCAACCCGCATCCGCCGAACCTAACATTTGTGCGTGTCCGAGTGCGTAACTCATCTTTCGCCAGCAAACTGTGGGGACGCCGCACCGGCAACTGACCTCCGTTTCCCTGAATGGAGACATGTCGTGACCGATCCCGATGGGCAGCCGACCACCCGAATCTCCCGGCGCGCACTGGTCCGGGCCGGCGCCGCGCTCGGCGCGGCCCCGCTGCTGGCCGCCTGCGGCCAGAACACGACCGGCGCCAAGGCCGGCAGCAACACGCTCAGCCTGCTCTCCACCCAGCACACCCCCACCAAGGAGGCCGACGCCTTCCGCCAGATCCTCAAGGCGGCCGACCCGTCGCTGACCGTGAACTTCAACCCGGGCGACACGGCGACGACCATCTCGCAGGTCAAGGCGCAGGTACAGGCCAGAAGCGTCCGGGTCAACGCCTTCCTGGGCATCCACTCCGACCTCAGCACCCTGGGCCCGGACAACCTGGCGGACGTGTCCGGGCTGGTCAGCGAGATCGGCTCGGCCGGAATCTCGGCCGGAAACGTCACGCTCAGCAAGATCGGCACCGACAAGAACTACTACGTCCCGCTCGAGCAGGCGACCTACCTGCTCGCCGTCAACAAGAAGGCGTTGGGCTGGCTGCCCGCCGGCGCCGACGTCAACAGCCTGACCTACGACCAGCTGCTCGCCTGGGCGAAGGCCGGCAAGGCGGCCAACGGCGGCAAGGCCGTCTTCGGGCTGCCCGCCGGGCCGAAGGGACTGCTGCACCGCTTCACCCAGGGCTACCTGTACCCGTCGTTCACCGGCGGCCTCGTCACCACGTTCCGGTCGCCCGACGCGGTCACGGCCTGGCAGTACTTCAAGGAACTGTGGTCGGTCACGCTGCCGGCGAGCACGAACGTCGACTTCATGCAGGAGCCGCTCGCGTCCGGCCAGGTCCTGATCGGGTGGGACCATGTCGCGAGGCTGGTCGACGCGCCCAGGGACAAGCCGGACGACTGGCTGATGGTACCGGCGCCGCAGGGCCCGAAGGCGCGGGGCTACCTCGCGATCCTCAACGGCATCGGCATCGTCAAGGGCTCTCCCGACCAGGACCGGAC
Source organism: Micromonosporaceae bacterium (assembly GCA_039649115.1). Classification (GTDB taxonomy): domain Bacteria; phylum Actinomycetota; class Actinomycetes; order Mycobacteriales; family Micromonosporaceae; genus DATEJJ01. Next base: position 76,374 of record JBBWZQ010000282.1, read on the forward strand.
CAGGCAGCTCATCAAGGCGCTGGTCAAGCCCGAGGTGCAGCTGGACATCCTGCGGAAGCTGGCGTTCTTCCCGACGGTGCGGGCGGCCGTACCCGCCGATCTGCCACCGGCCATCAAGCTCGAGTCGCAGGCCGTCACCAGGACGCAGACCGGCGGCCTGCTCTCGCTCCCCTCGGTCGGCATGGGCGCGAGCGACTCGAAGTTCACCAAGGTCTTCCAGAACTGCTTCACCGCGATCGTGCTGGGCAACGCCGGCATCCAGCAGACCCTCGACGCGCAGGCGAAGACGATGCAGCAGCTCATCACGGACGCGAACGCGCGCTGCTGGGTACCCGATCCGCAGAGCAGCGGTCCCTGCCAGGTCGGCTGACGTGGCGGCCCGGTCACCACGGTTGCGTCAGGCCGCCGCGCCCTACGCCCTCCTGCTGCCGTCGGCGCTGTTCCTGCTGGCCCTCCTCGGCTGGCCGGTCATCTCGGCGATCGGGCAGGCGTTCACCGGCGCGCACGGCGGCACCGAGAACTGGCGCCAGATGGTCGCCGAGCCCCAGTTCTGGACGTCCGTGCGCAACACGTCGCTGCTGGTCGTCGTGCTGATCCCGCTGCAGTTCAGCCTCGCGGTCGCGATGGCGCTGCTGCTGCGCGAGCGGCTGCGCGCCCGCGGCTTCTACTTCTACGTGTGGACGGTCCCGCTGGCGGTCAGCGACCTGGCCGCCGGGCTGGTCTGGCTGAGCATCTTCACCGGCAACGGCTACCTCAACTCCGCGCTGGGCTGGTTCGGCGTCCACCCGGTGGACTGGCTGTCGTACCAGAACACGTCCACCATGTTCCTCGCGGTCCTGGTCGCCGAGTTGTGGCGGGCCACCTCCCTTGTGATGATCATCCTCGTCGCGGGGATGCAGATGATTCCGCGCGACTACGACGAGGCGGCCCAGGTCTTCGGGGCGTCGTTCTGGCAGCGGCTGCGGCACGTGACGCTGCCGCTGATGCGCCCGAGCATCCAGGTCGCCCTGATCCTGCGCACGATCCTCGCGTTCCAGGCGTTCGCGGCGGCGCAGGCGCTGACCGGCACCCAGTTCCCGCTGCTGATCGGCCAGACCTACCTGTGGTTCGTCGGCCTCAACGATCCGCACGTGGCCAGCGCGGTCGCGCTGGTGGTGCTCGGTGTCTCGATGGTCACGGCGATCGGGTATCTCTTCATGCTGCGCCAGCCGCGCGGCGCGGGCGGCGGCGCGCGATGACCGCGGACGCGCCGCCCCGACCGCCGGCCGTCGCGGCGGGGCCGCTGCCCCCGGTCAACCGCCGCCCGCTGCGTCGCCGCCGGCTGGTCCGGGCCGCGCGGCAGGCGGCCGCAATCCTGGTGACCCTGTTCATGGGCGTGCCGGTCTACCTCATCACCCTCTCGGCCTTCTCGACCCGCGCCGAGCTGAACCGGTTCCCCAAGGCGTTGTGGCCGCGCGGTGTCTCGGCCGGCACCATGCGCGCGTTCCTGGGCTCCACCGGAGTGGTGCCGTCGTTCGTCAACTCGATCGAGGTGGGCCTCACGACGCTGCTCGTCTCGTTGCTGATCGGTGCGCCCGCCGGCTACGCGATCGCGCGGTACGCGTTCCGGGGCCACGACGCGTACCAGGTGTTCCTGTTGGTCACCCGGTCGCTGCCGGTCGTCGTGCTGTCCATCCCGCTGGCCACGATGTTCCTGCGGCTCGGCATCTACGACAGCGTCGTGGCCGTGGCGCTCGTGCACGCCGCACTCGCGCTGCCGACCACCGTGCTCATCACCGCGAGCGTGTTCATCTCGGTGCCGGCCGAGTTGGAGGAGGCGGCGCTGATCTTCGGCGGTACCCGGTTCGCCGCCTTCCGCAAGGTGGTGCTGCCGCTGTCGATTCCCGGCGTCGCGGCGTCGAGCATCTTCACCTTCGTCCTGTCCTGGAACGAGGTCCTCGCCGCGGCGATCCTGACGCTGAACAACCGGACGCTGCCGGCGCAGGTACTCACGTCGCTGCCGTACTCACCGATCGAGTACCGGTTCGCGGGCGGCTTCGCGATGGTGGTGCCGTCGCTGCTGTTCATCCTGATCATGCGCCGGTACCTGACCAACATGTGGGGGGCGACGATTCGCTGATGGCCGAGATCCGACTGCGCAACCTCGTCAAGGTCTATCCGGGCCAGCAGAACCCGGCCACCGACAACGTCTCGCTGGACGTCGCCGACGGCGAGTTCCTCGTCCTGCTCGGCCCCAGCGGCTGCGGCAAGACGACGCTGCTGCGGATGGTGGCCGGCCTGGAGCTGCCGACCGAGGGTCAGGTCGTCATCGGCAACCGTGACGTCACCTACCTGCCACCCCGGGACCGCCGGCTGTCCATGGTGTTCCAGTCGTACGCGGTGTTCCCGCACAAGCGCGTGCGCGACAACATCGGCTTCGGACTGGCCATGCGCCACGTACCCGGGGACCAGATCCGTGCCAAGGTGGCCTGGGCGGCCGACCTGCTGCGCCTGACCGACTACCTCGACCGCTATCCGTCCCAGCTGTCCGGCGGGCAGCGGCAGCGGGTGGCGGTGGCCCGCGCCATCGTGGTGGACGCGGACGTCCTGCTGATGGACGAACCACTGTCCAATCTGGACGCGCTGCTGCGCCTGAGCTTCCGCGCCGAACTGAAGAAGCTGGTGGGTGAGCTCGGCACGACGACCCTCTACGTCACGCACGACCAGACCGAGGCGATGACGCTCGGCGATCGTGTCGCAGTGATGCGCGGTGGCCACCTGCAGCAGGTCGGTCCGCCGAAGGAGCTCTACAACGACCCGGTCAACCTCTTCGTCGCCGGCTTCATCGGCTCGCCCGCCATGAACTTCGTGAGTGCCCGCATCGAGGACGGAAAGCTGCGGCTGCCGTTCGGCGACGTGCCGATCGAGGGCCGGCTGAAAGAGCGCCTGGCCGAGAGCAACGGATCGCATCGCGACGTCATCGCCGGCGTTCGGCCGGAGCACTTCGAGGACGCTCGCTTCGCTCCTGAGATCGAGCGGCCGCTCAAGTTCCGCGTCAACGTCGATGTGGTCGAGGAAATGGGGTCGGAGCTGTACGCCTTCTTCTCGGTGAAGGCCGGCCAAGTGCACGCTCGAGACCTCGAGGAGCTCGAGGAGGACGCCGGCGCTGCCGCCCTCGGGCACGGCAGCGGGGAGACCGTGGCCGTCGCGCGCCTGAGCTCGGAGAGTGACGCGCGCGCGGGCACTCAGACCGAGCTGGTGCTGGACACCGACAAGATCACCGTGTTCGCGCCGGACGGCAGGAACCTCATGCGGGCCGAGTCATGAAGGAGCTCACGCGACGGCAGGTACTCGCTCGCGCGGGCACGGGCGCCGCGGCGCTCGCCCTCCCCGGCGCCTTGTCGGCGTGCGGTGGCTCCAACAAGGG